>NZ_LJJX01000032.1:0-86495 GCF_001421075.1 Frankia sp. CpI1-P
ACCCCGACCAACCGGCCTTCACACCCCGCACCAGCAGACTCACCCGCCTCAGCCACCAACTCGCAACCCAAACCCCGAATTAAGCAGCAGAGTCGCAGCAGGCGGCAAAGCACCCGGAGGCAGGGCACCCGGAGGCAGGGCACCCGGAGGCGGGGCACCCGGCGCCCAACCCCGACCACGGTGCGGACGGTAACGACCCCGTCGGCACCGGGTTCGACCTGGTGGTGGCCGGGCCTGGACCCGGCGACCCCAACGACGCATCCGACGCGAAGATGGCGACCATGCGGCGGGTGATCGCGGATCGGCTCGCGGCGCGGCGGCCGCTGCTCGGCGTCTGCCTCGGCCACCAGTTGCTCGCCGGGCTGCTCGGGCTGCGGCTGCACCGGCGCGACGCCCCGTACCAGGGGCTCGCGCGCACCATCGACCTGTTCGGCCGGCCGCGGCGGGTCGGGTTCTACTCGACCTTCACCGCGATCGCCGGCACCGGCGAGCTCGCCACCGCTCATGGGCCGGTCCGGTTGGCCCTCGACCGTGCCGACGGATCGGTGCACGCGCTGCGCGGGGCGGCGTTCGCCGGGGTGCAGTTCCATCCGGAGTCGGTGCTCAGCGAGGACGGCCTGACGGTCCTGCGCGAGCTGCTCACCGAGCTACTGCCATCCACGGACGCGCCAGCCGCCCGCGCCGCCGCGCCGAGCCCGCTGCGCGCGGGGCCAGGAATTGCTGGAGGTTGATGACGGTCGTCGTCGCTCGCGACCGCCACCAACCTCCTGCATCTCCCTGCGTTGATCGTCCACGGGGAGGCGCCCGCCGTCGCTGCCACCCGGCGGTCAGACCATGCCGAGGGATGAGCACGGCATTTCGGACTCAAACCGTACCCAGCCCTCGGCTCGATCCCGTGCCCGACCGACCACGCAGGGATGCTGGCGGTCCGCAGCTCTGTTACGGCCCCGTGACCGGCGCCGGCGCTGTCCCCGCCGGACGTCGGCGCGGGGGATGATCCGCGGACATGGTCACCATCAGGGCAGCGCACCCGTCCGACGCGGCGGGCATCCGGGCGGTCTACGCACCGTTCGTCGCCGGATCGCCGGCGACCTTCGAGGAGGAGCTCCCGACGCGGGCGGACCTCCAAGCGCGGATGCTCGCCTCTCCCCGCCGGCCGTGGCTGGTCGCCGAGGCCGACGGGGAGATCGTCGGTTACGCCTACGCCAGCGCGCACCGCACGCGGGCGTCCTACCGCTGGTCGGTGGACACGTCGGTCTACCTGGCCGCCGCGCACCACCGGCGCGGGCTCGGCCGCCGCCTGTACGACGAGCTGATCGCGCAGGTGCGAACGCTGGGCTACCTCAACCTGTACGCGTGCATCACGCTTCCGAACGCGGCGAGCGTCGCGCTGCACACCGCGGCGGGTTTCCGGCCCATCGGGGTGTTTCCTCACGCGGGACACAAGCTCGGCGCCTGGCATGACGTCGGCTGGTTCGGGCTGACCCTGGTCGACGAGCNCCCCGCCCNCCCCGCCGAGCCACGCCCCTGGCGGCCCGAGGACGCGCCCGACGCCCCCTGAGGGCACAACCAGCGGAACACTGTGGGTGAGCAGAACGACGTTGGGCACGACCGGTTGGGCACGGGACGGCAGACCGGCGGACCGGCGGGTCGGCGGGTCGGCGGGTCGGCGGGTCGGCGGGTCGGCGGGTCGGCGGGTCGGCGGGTCGGCGGGTCGGACGGGTCGGACGGGTCGGACGGGTCGGACGGCGAGTGTGGGGTGGAGGGCGGGAGGGTCGTGCGGGCGGTGGGGATGGTGCTGCATCCGCGGCGGGACTCGGCCGAGGCCGTCGGGGCGGTCCTCGACTGGGCCGCGGAGCGGGACGTGACCGTGCTCGGCATCGACGGCGAGATCGAGCGGCTTCGGTGCACCGCGGTGGCGGTGCCCGCCGAGGAGTTGGCCGAGCGTAGCGACCTGCTGGTCAGCCTCGGCGGGGACGGGACGATGCTGCGCGCGATGCGGTTGGCCGACGGGCGGACGGCCCCCGTGCTCGGGGTGAACCTGGGCCGGCTCGGCTTCCTCGCGGAGGTCGACGTGCCGGAGCTGGCGGCGGCGCTGTCGGCGATCGACCGCGGCGAGTACACGGTGGAGCCGCGCCTCGCCGTCGACGCACGGATCGGCGCGGCGACCGTGAGCGCCTTCAACGATGTCGCCGTCGTCCGGGTGCCGGGGTACGGCGGCAGCGCGGCGGTGGCGCTGCGGGTCGACGGCCGGCCCTTCGTCCGCTATGCCGCCGACGCCGTCGTCGTGTCGACCCCGGCGGGCTCGACGGCATACAGCTTCTCGGCCGGCGGGCCGATCGTCAGCCCGTCCGTGGAGGCGCTGCTGGTCACCCCGGCCGCGCCGCACTCGGCGTTCAACCGTGGGGTGGTGCTGTCCGTGCGGGACGCCCTCGCCCTCGACGTGCTGCCCGGCAGCGCCCGCCTCGCCGTCGAGGTCGACGGCCGGGTGCACGACTACCTGGAGGCCGGCGCGACGGTCGAACTGCACCCGCGGCCCGGCGCGGCGGGGGTCGTCCGCCTCGGCCGGACAACCTTCTACGAGCGGGCCGCCCGCAAGCTGCGCCTCGCCGGCTCCGCCGAGGTCGACGGCCCCCGGGCCGGCCCGACCTGACCCGCCGGCCCCGTCGGGTCGGGTCAGCGGGCGGGTCGGGTCAGCGGGCGGGTCGGGTCAGCGGGCGGGTCGGGTCAGCGGGCGGGTCGGGTCAGCGGCCGGCGGTCCAGCGGCGGTCGGACTCGTCCCAGGCCTCGTTGCGCTCGTCCAACCGCTGCCGCCAGTGGGCGGCCTGCTCGGCGCTGTCGTAGGGACCGAGGCGACGATGTCCCGGCGCGTCCGGCGGGTTCTCCGCCCGCCCGTGATCGAGGCACCACCACCAGCCGGTCGGATTCCATGCCGAGCTGTCCGCCGCCCGGCCACGGCCCCGACCGGACACCCGCTGCAACCACCTGAACATGTCTCGATCAGTACCCCGGATCGCCCCGCCTCCACCCCGGGCAACCGGTCGAGCGTGGGAACCCGCAGGCCTACCATTCGACCTATTTGCGATCTGGCCCATTTCGGCAGCCCTGCGCGCCCCGGGAGTCGCCTCATGCCCGTCGACGGAGAACCAACCACCCCGATCCGCTCCCCCGCGGGGCTCGCCGCGCTGCTCGGCGTGCGGATCCCCATCGTCCAGGCGCCGATGACCTACATCGCCGGGGCCCAGCTCGCCGCGGCCGTGTCGAACGCCGGCGCGCTCGGCGTCATCGAGACGACCTCGACGCAGGGCCGCGAGGACCTCAAGCGGGTCCGCGACCTCACCGACGCGCCGGTCGCGGCCAACATCGCGCTGGCCGCGCGCAACGACCCGTCCACCGTCGACGTGCTCGCCGACGCCGGCATCCGCACCGTGATCACCTCCGCCGGCGACCCCAGGGTGATGACCGGGCGGCTGCGGGACGCCGGGATGACCGTGTTCCACGTCGTCGGCAGCCTGCGCAACGCGCTCAAGGCCGCGGACGCGGGCGTCGACGGGGTGATCGTCGAGGGCGTCGAGGGCGGCGGGTTCAAGAACCCCCAGGCCGCGTCGACGCTCGTCCTGCTGCCCCTGGTCGCCTCCCGGGTCGACCTGCCGATCATCGCCGCCGGGGGGATCTGCGACGGGCCGTCGATGGCCGCGGCGCTCGTCCTCGGCGCCCAGGGCGTGCAGATGGGCACGCGGATGCTGACGTCCGCGGAGTCGCCGATCCACGACAACCTCAAGAACGCGGTCGTCGGCGCGGACGAGACCGCCACCGTGATGCTGTCGGTGCGGGGGCTGCCGACCATGCGGGTTCTGCGCACCCCCACCGCCGAGCGGGCCCTGGCCGCGGGCCGCTCCGACGTGGGCCTCGACGGCATCCCGACGCTCTACTTCACCGGCGACCTAGCCGCCAGCATGGCAAACACGGGCCAGGTGGCCGGCCGGATCGGGCGGGTCGAGGCGGTCGCCGACATCATCGGCCAGACGTGGGCGGGCGCCCGCGCCGCGCTCGACGACGCCCGCGCCCGCCTCGACGCCTGACCGCCTCGACGCCTGACCGCCTGGGCTCAGAGCCCGGCGGCCGCCGGGATGAGGCGCTCGCCGAGCAGCTCCAGCGGACGCAGCGTGTCCACGTCCGGCACCNATCCGTGGTAGTGGGTGACGCCAAGCCCGGCCAGCCGCTGGATCTCCGCGAGCAGGGCGTCGATCTTCTCACCGCCGGGCCCGGGGTCGAGCGGGCCGATCACCGTCTTCTCGATCTCGTCGTAGTCGCGCCCGACGTCCTGGCAGTGCGCGCGCAGCACGTCGAGCTTGTGCTCGACGTCGGGACCGGCGAACAGGTTGCAGGCCTGTGCGTAGCGCGCGACCAGGCGCAGGGTCTTCTTCTCGCCGCTGCCGCCGATGAGGATCGGCGGGTGCGGCCGGCGCAGCGGCGCCGGCACGTTGAGGGTGCGCTCGAGCTGGTAGTGCCGGCCGCTGTAAGGGGCGTCCTTGCCGCTCCACATCTGCAGAATGATCTCCAGCGCCTCCTCGAGACGCTCGAAACGCTCGGCGGTCGGGGGGAACGGCAGGCCGAGACCGCGCGCCTCCGGCTCGTTCCAGGCGGCGCCGATGCCGAGCCAGGCCCGACCCTCGGACAGCACGTCCAGCGTGGTCACGAGCTTCGCGAGNAGGCCGGGCTCCCGGTAGACGACCGCGGTCACCCAGGCGAGCAGCTCGATGCGGGTCGTGCGCGCGGCCAGGTAGCCGAGCGTCGTGTACGCCTCGAGCATGTCGTGCTCGGGCGGGCCGATCATGCCGATCTGCCAGACGTGGTCCATGACGCTGAGCTTCGCGAAGCCCGCGTCCTCGGCCGCGACCGCGACGCGCGTGAGGTCCTGCGCGATGGTCTGCGGCCCGCCGGACCAGGTGAAGTCGGAGACGTGCAGCCCGATTTCCATGGCCGTCCTTCCCGTCGGATGGGACCGGTCCCGGCGCGTGCGGCGCGCGGGGTGGGGCGGAGGAGTACTGGAGGATCCACGCAGTACTGGAGAGTCCTGGAGTACTGGAGTACTGGGAGATCTCGGAAACTGGAGATCTCGGAGTACTGGAGGATCCTCCGTTTACGACCCTACCGCCGTTCGCGACGCAGCCCCGCCCCGGGCGGTCTGCGCCGGAACCGGCCCGGCGCCGAGCTCAGTCGAGGACGACGACGAGCTTCCCGCGCACGTGGCCCGCCTCGCTGATCCGGTGCGCCTCGCCGAGCTCGGCGAGCGGCAGGGCTCGGGCGACCGGCATGGTGAGCCGGCCCGCGGCCGCGAGCGTCGCCGCCTCCCGCAGCGAGTAGAAGGCCCGCCCCTCCGCCCCGGTGGTGAACCGGACGCCGTGCTCCGCCGCGGTGACGTCACCGATGGACACCACCCGGTCCGGGCTGCCGGTCAGCGTGATCAGATCCGGCAGCGCACCCGCGCCCGACACCGCGAGGGCGGCGTCGACCCCGTCCGGGGCCAGCGAGCGGACCCGGTCGACCAGACCCGGGCCGTAGTCCGTCGCCGCCGCGCCGAGCGAGCGCAGGTACTCCTGGTTGTCCCGGCTGGCGGTGCCGATCACCCGCGCCCCACGCGCCTGCGCGAGCTGCACGGCGGCGAGCCCGACGCCGCCGGCCGCGCCGTTGACCAGCAGCGTCGTCCCGGCCGACTCCGACCCGGCCGCCGACTCCTGACCGGCCCCCAGCTCCAGGCCGGCCCCCGACTCCTCGCCGGCGGTGATGCCGAGCAGGTCGAGGCCGCGCGCGGCGGTCTCGACGGCCATCGCCAGGCCGGCGGCCTGCGCCCAGGTCAGCTGGGGCGGCTTCGGCGCCCACTCGTCGAGCACGGCGTACTCGGCGGAGGCGTTCTGCGCCGCACCGAACACCTCGTCACCGACCGACACACCCTCGACACCGGCGCCGACCTCGTCGACCACACCCGCGGCCTCCAGGCCCGGGATGTGCGGCAGCGGCACGGGTATGGTGCGCAGGGTCGAGCCGTTGCGGATCTTCCAGTCGACCGGGTTCACCCCGGCCGCCCGCACCGCGATCCGGATCTGCCCCGGCCCCGNGTGCGGCTGCGGCACGTCGACCAGGTGGAGGACCTCGGGGCCGCCGGTCTCCGCGAAACTCATCGCCTTCATGCGAGCATCCTCGTTGTCCATGCCCTCATTCTGGTCCCGCTCCCTCCGTGCCCCTCGGCGCCGGGTCGCATCCTCGCCGGTCCGGGGCCGGGGCGGCGGGAACCGGCGCGGCCGGCGCGCGTCGCCCCCGCTCCGCACCCGACCGGGCTCGGCGGAGCGGAGACCGTCCGCCATATTTCAAGTTTCTGACACGATGTATTCCTGTAACTCAACAGACTTCACTATCGAGATGATCGGCCGGGCTCGACGCAAGTCCCCTGCCAGCCCTCGATACCCGGCATTCCGGTGGCCCGTCGTCGTCGCGAGCCCGACTCGCCCAGCCGGGTAGGTGCCACTACCACACCGGAGCGGATCGCATACTCTGACATAGATGTCCGAGAACGAGATCCTCCGACGGGCCAGCTACGGTCCGACCAGCCCCGTGGTCGGCGCGCGCGGCACCCGCACTCGTGCGCGCATCGTGACGGCAGCGCTGGACCTGTTCGAGTCGCAGGGCTTCCACNGGACGTCGGTCGACGAGATCGCCACCGCGGCCGGTGTCTCGCGCGCCACCCTCTACCAGTACTTCGAGAGCAAGGAGACGATTTTCGTCGAGTTGCTCAACGAGTGCGGCGGCGCCCTCATGCGGGTCGTGCGCCGGATCGGTCCACTCGGGCCCACCGCTCTCGGCTTCGACAACCTGCACTGGTGGCTCGGCGAGTGGGCCTGGGTCTACGACAAGTACGCCACGATGTTCGTGCAGTGGGCGAACGTCGACTCGCCGCGGACGTCGGTCCGGCCGATGATCAGCGGCTTTCTGGAGTCGTACTACGACCGGATCGCCGAACGCCTGGTCTCCTCGCAGGTCGAGGGCATCGATCCCGTCGACGCCGCGATGACGCTCACCACCCTGGTGAACCGGTTCAACTACTTCCGGCACAGCGGATTCGGGGACNGGCAGCCGGCCGAGGCGCTCGTCGACAACCTCGCCGTCGTACTCCAGCTCATCCTGTTCCCGCACACCCCGGCCAGCGCCTTCGCGCAGCTCGGAGCCGAGCCGGTCGGGTCCGCGCACGCTGTCCGCCCGGTGCGCCGCCCCCCGCTGGCCGCGGTCCCGTCCCCGCCGGTGCCCGAGGTGACCGAGCGGTTCGCGTCCCTGAGCCCGCGGGCGTCGGCGACCGTCCGGCAGATCCTCGACGCCGGCATCCAGTGCTTCGCCGAGCGCGGCTACCACCTCTCGTTCGTCGACGACATCGTCGCGACGGCCGGCCTGGCCCGCGGCACCTTCTACAAGTACTTCGACGAGAAGCTGGACCTGCTGCTGGCGCTGAGCGCCGAGGCGTCGGCGGTCAGCACCCGCCTCGGCGTCGAGATCCGCGGCATCACGCTCGGCCCGGAGGGTCTCGGCCGGTTGCGCGNCTGGCTCGCCGACTTCGTCGCGTTCCACCTGCGCTACGTCGGGGTCACCCGGACCTGGATCGAGTCGGCGCCGCAGGACCCGCGCCTGGACGTGGTGCGCCGCCAGGTGGGGCACGAGATGTGGGCCGACTACGCGGCCCTGCTCGAGCAGGTGGAGCGGACCTATCCCCTCGACCTCGACGTGGCCGGCCTGGTGTTCTTCTGCCTGCTCGAACGGCTGCCGGACACCGCCGTCAACATGGCCCCGCCGAAGACCCCCGACGAGGCCGCCGCACTGCTGGGCACCGTCATCGAGCGGGGCCTGCTCAACGGCCGACCGATCGGCCACGCCGCAGCCTGACGCACCCCGCCGGCACTACCCCGCCGGCACTACCGCGCAGCCACCACCGCGCAGGCAGCCACTACCGCGCAGCCACTACCGCGCACGGGCGAGCACGCGGCGAGCGGCGACGGCCAGCGCCTCGTCGATCATCTCGCCGTCGAGACCGACCGCGCCGGCGCCGCGACGATGCGCGTCCGCCAGCGCCGCGAGCACCGCCCGGGCGCGGGCGACCTCCTCGGGCCCGGCGGTGAACGTCTCCCGTACGGTGCCGATCTGCGCCGGGTGGATGACCCACTTGCCGTCGTAGCCCAGCTCGCGGGCATGCTCGGCGGCCGCGCGCAGCCCGGCGTCGTCCGCGGTGCCGAGGTAGGGCCCGTCGATGGCCCGCAGGCCGTGGGCGCGCGCGGCGGTGAGCACCTGGTCCTGGACGTACAGCCAGCGCTGCGGCGGTGTGCTCGGGGCCCGGCCCAGCGACGCGCCGAGGTCGGCGTACCCGAGGATCAGGCCCTCCAGCCGGCCGCCGTGCGCGGCGATCTCCGCCACCCGGGACAGGCCCTCGGCGTTCTCGATCAGCGCCTGCACCCGCACGGGTGCCGTGCGCCCCGTGGCCGCGATGATCCCGTCGAGCAGCCGCTCGACGAAGGCGAGATCGCCCGCGTCCGACACCTTGGGGATGACGAGAGACAGCGGCCCGTCGCCGGCCGCCACGCAGGCCGCGATGTCGAGATGGCACCACGGCGACCGGATCGCGTTCACCCGCACGGACACCCCGGCCCCGCCCGCCCGGGGCCTCGCGAGGATCTCGGCGAGCACACCGGCCAGCAGCGCGCGGGCGTCGTCCTTGCGCTGCGGCGCCACCGCGTCCTCGAGATCGAAGACGAGCTCGTCGGCGCCCCGGTCGAAGGCGCGCAGGATCCGCTTCTCCTCCGTCGCGGGCACCGACAGGATCGCCCGGCAGCGACCCGCGCCCCCGCCCGGCCCGTCGTCCCCCGGCCCCGCGGGGCCGCCGTCATCCGGACCCGCGGGGCCGTTGTCCCCCGGACCCGCGGGGCCGCCGTCGGCGCTGCCCGTGATCCGCCCCTCGTCGTGCTGCCCCGTCGGGTGTCCCGACACCTCATCACTCCCTCGGACCTGGCGCGCCGGCCACCCACGGCCGTGACGTGTTCGTCAGACGCACGATACATTTCCGCCCGGTTCGCCGGCCGCTCCGGACGGTCGACAGCCGCCCCCGACCAGACTCGCGCCCATCCGGCTCGCGCCGAACCACATGTACGAGCCGTCAGACACGGACACCGACCCCTTGCAGATCATGCCAGATGTGGCATAACGTGCCACGTATGGCAGGTCACGCCGCCCCCGTTGCCGGACGGGGCGGCGCGGCCGCCGTTCACGACGTTCCGCCTGGAGCGGCCGGCGGGCAACCGGATGACGGTCCCTGCGGCAGCCATGTCCGTCCGGCCCCCGTGCCGGCTTCACGCGAGGAGTCCCGATGACGTTGGACCTGAAGGCAGCCGCTTCGACGCTGAACGGGCTGCGGCCGTTCCCCGTGGCGGTCACCACCATTCTGAACGGCCGGGCGAACGGCCTGATGTCGCTGTCGGCCGGCGCCGCGAGCATCGTGCCCGAGGCGCCGCGCGTGACGATCAGCCTCACGAAGTACAACCTGACCCACGACCTGGTCCTCGAGTCCGGCGTCTTCGCCATGCACCTGCTGGCGGCGACTCCGGAGGAGCAGTTCGCGATCTCCCTCGACATCCTCATGGGCCTGGGCGGAAGCTCCGGCCGCGACGGGGACAAGATCAGCCAGTTCCGGACGAAGCCGGGCGTCACCGGCACCCCGATCCTGCTCGACGCGCTCAGCTACGTCGAGGGACGGGTCGTGCACTCCCTCGACATCGACGAGAGCACACTGTTCGTCGCCGACGTCGTCGCCGCGGAACAGCTTCACGACGGCGAGCGGCTGCGCGTCGGCCCGGCGTGGGGCGCCCTGCCCAAGGAGTGGATCGAGCAGTACGACCGCAACCACCACCCTCAGCTCGAAAGCGCGCGCAAGTACCGCGAGCAGGCGAAGTCCTGACGCCCCGGGCCCGGCCTCGCCGCCGGGCCACCGCCCCCATCGACCCCATCACGGGAGTGTGAGTGAGCGACAAGCACGAGCTTCTGGTCCGCCAGTTCCTCGACCGGCTGGTCGAACGGGACTACGACGCGGCGGCCGCCCTCGTCGCCACGACCGCCCGCTACCACGTGAGCGCGTGGCAGCCGGCGGTCGTCGGACGTCCGGCCATCCGCGCGGAGTTCGACCGTCAGGCTGCCCTCTACTCGGCGTTCCAGTACGAGCTGGTCACGGTGGCCTCGACCGACTCCGTGGTCTTCACCGAACGG
The DNA here is from genome assembly GCF_001421075.1 of Frankia sp. CpI1-P. Lineage (NCBI taxonomy): Bacteria > Bacillati > Actinomycetota > Actinomycetes > Frankiales > Frankiaceae > Frankia > Frankia sp. CpI1-P. Next base: position 10,294 of record NZ_LJJX01000032.1, read on the forward strand.
CTCGACAGCCTCACCATGGGCGGACGGTCCGTCGTCCTGCACTGGTGCGGGGTGTTCACGTTCGACGCCGACGGCCTGATCTCCGTCATCCGCGACTACTACGACATCAAGGAGCTGGAGCAGGCCCTCGCGCCCGCCTGACACGACTTCCCGCGCCCGGGCGCGGACGCGATCCCCGCGTACGGCCGTCGAGGCGTCCGGTACGCGGGGATTCGTCGTCCCGGGGGGCACAGGCCGGCCGCCAGGCTCCGCTTTCTAGCCGCGACCGGGCGTCCCGGTGACGTCCGGGGCCGGTCCGGGGCCCAGTCCGCCGCCGAGCAGGTCGAGCGCCTCCATCAGGTGCGCCCGCAGGCTCCCCCGGCGCGCCGCCCAGCGGCGGGCACCGACGACGAGCGCGGTGGCAGCGCTGATCCCGGCCAGCTCCGGCCACAGATCGTCCGTGGCGAGCCCCGCCCGCCCGGCGAGGGCCTCGGTGAGCATCGGACTGGTGACGGTGACGACGAGCTGCTGCACCCGCTCGTTGCCGTAGCTGTGGGCCATGGCGCGCTGCCAACGGCGCAGGTAGTCGTTGGTCTCCCCGGTCAGCGCGTCGACGGCGTTACGCAGCGCCGCGAACGGCGCCTCCGCCGGCGGGCGGCGGGCGGTCTCCTCGGCGATCGCCGTCGCGAGGCGGACCGGCAGCGCGGTGAGGATCATCTCCTTGCCCGGGTAGTACCGGTAGAAGCTGCGCACCGACACCCCGGCGGCGGCCGCGATCTGCTCGACGGTGACCTCGTCCATCGGCCGGGTGGTGAACAGCTCCAGCGCGGCCTGCTCGATGAGGTCCGCCGCCATCGCGCGGCGCCGCATCGCCAGGGTCGCGGACAACCGCCCGTTCCCGGCCGGGTCGACCGGGGGGACCCGACCGTTCCCGGCCGTCTCGTCCACCGGGCGGACCCGATCATTTCCGGCTGCCACCTCCACCGGGCGGATCCGGCTGTTGCCGCCCGCGTCCACCGGAGGTGTCACGCCGCCGCCCCGGGGCCGGACCCCGCACGCACCGGCACGCGGACCTCCACCGTCTCGAATCCCCTTCGTCGGACCCCGGCAGCCACCCACCGGCGCCGCCGGCCTGGCCGTGATGCCGGCGTCGCACCGTTCGTCACCATGGCCAGGCCTCCATCGTACGGACGGCGATCCCCTCGGACGGCGATCCCCTCGGACGGCGATCCCCTCGCCCCGCGGGCCGGACCCGCCCTCGGCCGCCGTCCGTCACCCGCGGGCGGCTGTCGACCATCGCGGGCCGGCGGCGAGGCTAGCGGACCAGGGCGGCGAGGGCGGTGCCGATCCGCTCGATGNCCTCTCGGAAGGCGGCCAGGCTGCGGCTGGTCGGCTCGATGGTGATCCACGTGACGCCGGCATCCTCGTACGCCCGGTAGGACGCCGCGACCGCGCGGGTGAAGGCGTCGACGTCCGGCAGGAGCTCGGCCTCGTAGGGCACGAACGACACGTCCAGCGGGGCCGCCCCGGCCTCGGCGCGCCGGTCCTGCACCCCGCGCACGGCCTCGGCCAGGGCCGCCACGTCCTCCATCGGCGGCGTCTTGGTGATCTTCGCGACGGCGACGGACTGCCCCATCGGCATCCAGCCGTCGGCAAGGGTGACCGCGCGCCGCCGCGCCGCGTTGCTGTTGCCGCCGATCCAGATCGGCGGGCCGCCGGCCTGCGCCGGGCCGGGCAGCGAGGTGTGCCCGTGCAGCGGGAACGTCGGGTCGTCCCGGTCGACGCTGCGGCCCGTCCACACGGCCCGCATCGCCGGGATGGCCGCGTCCAGCAGGCGCCCGCGCTGGGCGAAGTCGGCGCCGAGCGCGGCGAACTCGGTCTTCAGGTAGCCCGCGGCGACGCCCAGGGTGAGTCGCCCGCCGCTGAGCCGGTCCAGGCTCGCCGCGGACTTCGCCAGCAGGTACGGGCTGCGGTAGCCGGCGACCGCGACGTAGGTCATCACCCGCAGCCGGGTCGTCGCCGCGGCCAGGAAGCTCAGCGAGACGAACGGGTCGAACGCGTGGTGCCCGCCATTGCCGAGCCAGGCGTCGTCGGGGATCGGATGCTCGCTCATCGAGACCGCGTCGAACCCGGCCTCCTCCACCAGCCGGCCGACCTCGGCCAGGTCTCCGTCCCCGATCCAGCGGTCGTAGTGCTTCACCGCGCGCATCGGGAACATCAGGTTCAGGCGCATGGACACCTTCCGTCGTTGCCTGCCGGGGACCGGGCGGTCCCGCAGGCTCACTCGTCATCTGCCGGGGACCTGGCGGTCCCACGGGTCGTCGCTCGCAGGGAACCGGGCAGTCCCACGGGTCGTCATCCGCCGGGAACCGGGCAGTCCCCCGGTCCGCCCGCCGCCGGGCGGGAACCGGCGGCGACGGGCGCGCGGATGCAGGCTGTTCTGACACGGGTCGCCCGACGGGGGTCGGGGGGTGCAGGCCGCCACGGCACCGGTGCGCGTCACCTCCGGCGTGGCTTCGGGCCGCCTGCGCGGCCCCTGCGCACCAGCCGCCGCCCGGCGCGGGTGCTTCCGGAGGCGGATGGGCAGCCATACCCACTATGCTGTTCTGACAGCCACGTCACAAGTGTCGGCGCCGCGGGCCGCTGCCGAGACGCCCGCCCGACGGCGGGAAGCGCGGCCCGCCGCCCGGGCCGCCCGATCTCGTCCTGTCCCCGCGGCCCGCCGCCGGACCCCGCGGCCGCGGGGAGCCCGACGGCGAGGTCAGGGAAGGAAGCCACAACGATGGGTACCCGCCTCGCGGGCAAGACCGTGCTCGTGTCCGGATCGACCCGCGGCATCGGCCGCTCCATGGCGGAACTGTTCGCCGCCGAGGGGGCGCGCGTGGCCGTGACCGGCCGCACCGTCGCCAAGGGTGAGAAGGTCGTCGCGCGCATCCGCGCCGCCGGCGGCGAGGCGGAGTTCTTCCCCCTCGACGTCACCGACGAGACCAGCGTGCACGCCACGATCGACGCGGTGGCCGCGCGCTTCGGCGCGCTGAGCACGCTGGTGAACAACGCCGCCCCGACCGACGCCGTCGCCTCGACGATCAAGAAGATCGCCGACTACACGACCGAGGAGTGGAACCACATCCTGCTGGGCACCCTGACGGGCAACGTGTTCTGGGCGTCGAAGTACGCCTGGCCGTACCTGCGCGAGGCCGACGGGGCGGCGATCGTGAACGTCTCCTCGGGCCAGTCCATCGCCGGGTTCACCGGGTTCGGCGCCTATGCCGCGGCCAAGGGCGGCGTCAACGCCCTGAGCCGTACGCTGGCCGTCGAGGGCGCCGCCGACGGCATCCGCTCCAACACCATCGTCGTCGGGCGGGTCGTGAGCTCGCCGGGTGACTCCGGGGCGCTCACCGGCGGCGGACGGCTCACCCGCATCGGCAACCCGATGGACATCGCGTACACGGCCGCGTGGCTCGCCTCCGACGAGGCCGCCTTCGTCACCGGTGCGACGGTGACGGCCGACGGCGGCTTCAGCGCCAACGGCGACGCCGCCGCCGGCGAGGGCTGAGCGTGCCGGTCGCCACCCACCGGGGCACACGCCACCGGGGAGCACGCCACGAGGGGACAGTGGACATCACTGTCAGATCAAGGATCACCCAAGCCGGGATCGCCCGATCAGGGAGTGCCGGACCCGTCGCCGACGGGTCCGCAAGCGGGCACGGCGGGGCGGGATCCCTGCTGAGCACCGACGAACAGGAGCCATCCATGCCATCAGCACCCGCCGCACCGCGGCGGCAGGTCCGATGAGCGCGCCGGGCAGCGCCGCCACCGTCCCCGCCGCGTCAGGCCCCGCCGCGTCAGGTCAGGGCGTGTCCGGCCCCGCCGCGTCTGTCCAGGGCGTGTCCGCCCCGGCGGGCCCGCTCGGGACCACCGTGCTGCACACGGTCGAGGGGGGGATCGCGACGATCACCCTGAACCGGCCGGAGGCCGCGAACGCGATCCAGCCGGCGATGCGCGACGTCATCATCGATCTGCTCGCCCAGGCCGACGCCGACCCCGAGGTCCGGGTGGTGGTGCTCGCCTCGAACGGGCGGCACTTCTGCTCCGGCGCCGACGTCACCGGGATCGCGGCGAGCCGGGCGCAGGGCGCCGAGAAGCGGGTCACCGACGCCATGCGGCGCATCATGACCGGTGCGCAGCGGCTGGTGTCCTCGGTCCTCGACTGCGGCAAGCCGGTCATCGCCGTCGTCCAGGGGCCGGCGGCCGGCCTCGGCGCGCACCTGGCGTACGCCAGCGACCTCGTCGTGGCCGCGGAGAACGCGGTCTTCGTCGAGTCGTTCGTGCTGCGCGGCCTGGTCGTCGACGCCGGTGGCGCCTACCTGCTGCCGCGGCGCATCGGCATGCAGAAGGCCAAGGAGCTGGCGTTCTTCGGCGAGAAGCTGCCCGCGAGCGAGGCACTCACCCTCGGCCTGGTCAACNGGGTCGTGCCCGCCGAGGAGCTCGCCGCCACCGCCGCCGGGTTCGCCGAGCGCCTCGCCGGCGCCGCGACGAGCGCCATCGCGCTGACCAAGCGGCTGTTCAACGAGTCCCCGGATGTCGACCGGGCCGCCGCCTTCCTGGCCGAGGGCATGGCCCAGGAGCTGCAGTCGCACGCCCACGACTCGACCGAGGGCGTGACCGCGTTCGTCCAGCGCCGCTCCCCCGAGTACCGCGGCTACTGATCCGCGGCCACGCGAACCGCGGCCACTGATCCGAGGAGGACACCCATGGCGACCGGCGCACCCCGGGTCGACCTGCCGACCATCGAGGACGAGAACCGGCCCTTCTGGGACGCCGCCCGCCAGGGCCGCTTCCTGATCGCCCGCTGCGCGTCCTGTGGGCGGGCGCACCACTACCCCCGCCCGTTCTGCCCGTTCTGCTGGAGCGAGGACGTGTCCTGGGAGGACGCCAGCGGGCAGGCGACCCTCTACACCTACTCGACGGTGTTCGTGAACGACCTGCACCCGTTCGCCGAGCGGATCCCCTACGTGGCGGCCCTGGTCGACCTGGTGGAAGGGCCGCGGGTGATGACGAACATCATCGACGCCGACCCGGCGGACCTGCACATCGGCATGCCGCTGACGGTCGCCTACCGCGAGCTGACCGACGAGATCACCGCGCCGGTCTTCCGCCCCGCCGACCCGGCCGCCGGCGGCTGAGCTCGCCCCGTTCCNGCGACACACCCGTTCCAGCTACCCACCCAGGGAGTTCGTATGGCAGGCCTGCTCGACGGCAAGATCGCACTGGTGACCGGCGCCGGCCACGGCATCGGCCGTGGCCACGCGCTCGAACTCGCCAAGCACGGCGCGACCGTCATCGTCAACGACCTCGGCAGCACGGTCAGCGGCGAGGGCCGCGGCCGTGATGCCGAGGAGGTCGTGAAGATCATCGAAAAGCGCGGCGGCACCGCCGTGGCGGACTTCGGGGACGTCGGCGACGAGGAGCAGGTCGAGGCCAGCGTCGCCCGGGCCTTCGACGAGTTCGGCCGCCTCGACATCGTCGTCAACAACGCCGGCATCGTGCGCGACAAGGCCGTGTGGAACATGAGCACGGCCGACTTCGACCTGGTCCTGCGGGTGCACCTACGCGGCACCTGGCTGGTCAGCCGGGCGGTCGCGAAGCGCTGGCGGGCCGCGGCCAAGGCCGCCGACAGCGGCAAGGTCTACGGCCGGATCATCAACACGACCTCCGGCGCGGGCCTGTCCGGCCACTTCGGCCAGACGAACTACAGCGCGGCGAAGGCCGGCATCGTCGGGCTGACCCTGACGCTGTCGCTGGAGCTGGCGAGCATCGGCGTGACCGTGAACGCGATCGGCCCGGGCGGCCTGACCCGGCTGTCGGGCACCATGCCCGGCCAGGCGAAGCCGCTGGAGCCCGACGAGCGGCCCGAGGACGAGTTCGACCCCAAGGACCCGTCGCTGTGCAGCCCGGTCGTCGCCTGGCTCGCCAGCGACGAGGCCGGCCACGTCAGCGGCCAGGTCATCAAGGCCATCGGCGAGCGCATCCAGCTCATGGGCGGCTGGCACGAGCAGGCCGTGGTGAACAACGGCGGCAAGCGCTGGGACGCCACCAAGCTCGGCCCCCTGTTCGCCACCGACATCTTCCGCACCCGCGCCCCCGGCCTGCGCCTCGGCGGCTGAGTGCGCCCAGCTCAGCCCGCGGCCAGCGTGCGCAGGGCGGCGGTGTCCACCTTGAGCATGCTGGTCAGCGGCAGCGCCTCGACGACCTCGAGGCGGTCCGGCGCCTTGTAGTCGGCCAGCCGTCCCCGCACCCAGGCCCGCAGCTCGGCAAGATCCGGCGGGCTCGCGGGGTCGGCCGGCTCGACGAAGGCGACCCCGATCTCGCCGATCACCGGGGCCGGCGCGCCGATGACCGCCGCGCGCCGCACTCGGGGATGCTCCGCCAGCACGTTCTCCACCTCCAGCGGGTACACGTTGTACCCGCCGCGGATGTAGAGGTCGCTGGCCCGCCCGCGCAGCCGCAGGTTGCCGTCGGCGTCGAGCGCCCCGAAGTCGCCGCTGATGAGCCAGCCGTCGCCGCGCAGCACCGCCGCGGTCTGGTCGGCGTCGTTCCAGTAGCCGCGCATCACCGTGTCGCCGCGGACCCAGACCCGGCCGACCTCGCCGGTCGCGACGTCGCGCCCGGCGTCGTCGCGCAGCGCGATCTCGATACCGGTCTGGGGCCGGCCCACCGTGCGAAACTGCACGTCCGGCGGGTCGTCCGGCTCGGTGCCGCAGATGCTCGGCGACTCGGTCATGGCGTAGCGGACGACGAGGGGCACCCCCAGCCGGGTGACGACCCGCTCCACCAGCTCGGGCGCGGCGGGCGCGGTCGCGGCGAGCCCCAGACGCAGCGTCGCGACCGCGCGCACGGTCCGCTCGGCGTCGGGCAGCTCCAGCAGCTTGGCCCACTGGGTGGGCACGGCGCCGGCGACGGTGATCCGCTCGTCACGCAGGATGTCCGCCATCCCCGCTGCCGACCAGGGCACCGGGCTGATCACCATGGTGGTGCCCCAGGCGAGCTGGTCGACGATCTTCGCCATGTACCCGGCGTGCGCGAAGGGCGTCGCGACGAGCCGGCGGTCGAACGGCCGGCTCATCACCCCCGCGGAGGCGACGGCGGCGGCGAGGTTGCGGTGGTCGAACCAGGCCCCCTTGGGCAGCCCGGTCGTCCCGGACGTCCAGATGATCACCACCGGGTCCGCCGGCGCCACGGCCGGGCGGTCGCGGCCGAGCCCGGGGTGGCGCCGCAGCGCCGCGAGCTCGGACCGCGCCAGCACGGGCAGCCCCGCCGGCACCGCCGGCAGGCCCGCGTCCCTGTCGACGATCACCAGCGCGGGCCGGCACCGGTCGAGGATCCCCGTCACCTCCCGGGAACCCAGGCGCGTGTTCAGCCCGGTGGTGACCGCTCCCAGCCGGGCCGCCGCCGCGTAGCAGATGGCGTAGTCGATCGACGAGGGCAGCATCAGCGCGACGACGTCCCCCGGGCCGATCCCCCGCGCGGCGAGCGCCCCGGCCAGTGCGTCGGCGGCCGCCGCCCATGCGGCGAAGCTGATCCGCCCGTCGGGCCCGACGTAGGCCTCCCGCTCACCGAACCGCTCGGCGGCGGCGTCCAGCGCCACCCCGACCGTCGCGTACGAGTCGGGTGCGCCCAGCGGCGGGGAGCCGCCCACGCCGGGCTAGTCCCGCCCGAGGATGACGGTCCCCGACGAGCAGAGCCAGCCGCCGGTGCCGCTGACGCAGGCCAGCCGGGCGTCCGGCACCTGCCGGCCCTCGGCCTCGCCGCGTAGCTGGCGCACCGCCTCGACGATGAGGAACAGGCCGCGCTGCCCGGGATGGCACGCCGACAGGCCACCACCGTCGGTGTTGGTCGGCAGTGCCCCGCCAAGGCGCAGCCGCCCGTCCGCGACGAACGGGCCGCCCTCGCCCTTCTTGCAGAAGCCGAGGTCCTCCAGGGTGACCATCAGCATGTACGTGAACGCGTCGTAGAGCTCACAGACGTCGATGTCCTCCGGGCTCACCCCGGCCCGGGAGAACGCCAGCGGCCCGGAGACGGCCGCGGGACCGGTGGTCACGTCCTCCCACTGGCTGGTCGACACGTGCGTCACGCACTCGCCCGTGCCGAGGACCCACACCGGCGGACGCGGCAGGTCGGCGATGCGGTCCTCGGCGACGAGCACCGCCGCGGCGCCGCCGTCCGAGCGGATACAGCAGTGCAGCTTGGTGAACGGGTCAGCGATCATCGACCCGGACAGCACATCGTCGATCGTGATCGGGTCGCGGTAGTACGCCTCCGGGTTCGGGCCGGCGTTGTAGCGGGCGGAGACCGCGATCTCGGCGAGCTGCTCGATCGTCGTGCCGAACTCGTGCATGTGCCGACGGGCGGCCATGGCGTACTTGGAGATCAGGGTGTGGCCGTAGGGGGCCTCCCACGACTGCGGGCCGCGGCTGCCCCAGTTCAGGCTCGCCGTGCGCAACCGCTTACGCAGGTCGGAACGGGCCGTCGAGCCATAGGTGAGCAGCACCACGTCCGCATGCCCGGCGGAGATCGCATCGGCGGCGTGGGCGGCCATGACCTCCCACGACGCCCCGCCGACGGTGGTGGAGTCGATCCAGCGGGGGCGCAGGCCCAGATACTCGGCGACGTCGATCGGCGCCAGCGTCCCGAGCGAGGTCGACGCGAGCCCGTCGACGTCACCCGGCCCGAGCCCGGCGTCCGCGAGCGCGCGGCGGCTGGCCTGGGCGATCAGCGCGTACGGGGTGGAGCCGTCGGTGCGGCCCACGTCCGACAAGGCGACCCCGGCGATGGCGACCCGTCGGCTCATCGCCCGGCCCCCGCGGGCAGACAGGGGCNCAGGAGGGTCGGGCGGGACGGCGGTCGAGTCATGTGTCCTCCGATCGGGTGCCGGCAGGGGCCGGCTACTGCGCCGCCGGCTGGGCGACCAGGCGCGCGAGATGGTCGGCGGGCTCGCCGAGCAGGTGCTCCAGGACGTGCGCCCGCTTCAGGAACAGGTGCGAGTCGTGCTCGAAGGTGTAGCCCATGCCGCCGTGCACCTGGATGGTGGCGGAGGCGTTCTCGACGGCGTAGCGGCCGGCGACGCTCTTGGCGGCCAGCGCCTGGAACTCGGCGTCGGCCCGCCCGTCCTGGACGCAGATCGCCGCGAACAGCACCTGCGACAGCGCGGCCTCGGCCCGCACCGCCATGTCCGCGCAGGCGTNCTTGATCGCCTGGTTGACCCCGATGGGCCGGCCGAACTGCACCCGTACCTTGGCGTGCTCGGTGGACAGGTCGCGGGTCGCCTCGGCGATCCCGACGCTCATCGCCGCCGTCAGCACGAGCGCACGCAGGCGGATCGGCTCCTCCTGCGTGCTCACCCAGGCGATGATCGGCACCGCCTCCNCGCGCGCCTCGGCCAGCCGGATGCCCGGGTCGATCGCCGGCTCGGAGTGCACATCGGTCAGCGCGGCGGTNTCGACCAGCGCGGCACCCGCGGGGTCGAGCAGCAGGACGTAGCGGGAGTCGGCCGCGTCGAGGAGCTGGAACCGCCCGTCCAGGGTCGAGGGGGTGGTGGCGGCCTCGAACCCGTCCGGGCCGCGGCGCAGGGCCAGGCCCACCGCCGCCTTCCCGGACAGGATCGCCGACGCCGTCTCGTGCTGGCCGGCCAGCGCCGCGACGCGGGCGCCCAGCACGGTCGGCAGGAACGGCCCCGGCACCAGTCGGCGGCCCATCTCCCGGAACAGCAGCGTCTCCTCGGCCAGCTCACACCCGGCGCCACCGAGCTCCTCGGCGATGCCCAGGCCGAACAGGCCCAGCTCCGCGCTCTCCGACCAGACCCGCCGGTCCACGACCACGGGCTCGTCGCGCCGCTCCCGGATGACCGAGATCGGCAGCTCGTTGCCGAAGAAGTCGGCGGCGAGGGAGGCTATCTCCATCTGGCCCGGCGTGGGTAGCAGGTCCACGGTGCGCTCCTCAGGGTGTTTCGATGGCTGCTGGGGGATCGGTGAGCTTCAGCGCGGCAGACCGAGCACCCGATCACCGATGATGTTGCGCTGGACCTCGGACGTCCCCCCGCCGATGGACACCGAGTACGAGTACAGGTAGTTGCCGGACCAGCCGCCCGGCTCCCAGCGCGAGACGAACCGCAGGGCGTCCGCGCCGAGCAGGTCGAACGCCAGCCGGTACACCTTCTTGGCGATGTCGGAGTAGAACAGCTTGACCATCGACCCCTCGGGCCCGGGCTGGTCGCGGTGCATGTTGCGGGAGATGCCGGCGTAGGTCATGGCGCGCAGCGACGCGACCTCGGCGCGCGCGGTCGCGAGGCGTCGCGCGATCTCGTCGTCGGCGATCGCCGGGCGCCGCCCGTCGGGGCCGGTGCGCTCCTTCGCCAGGTCGATGAGCTTCTCCACGGTGCTGGCGAGGCGGACCTGGTTGGCGGTGAAGGCGGTGCCGCGCTCGAACGACAGTGTGGACATCGCCACACTCCAGCCGTTGTTCAGCCCGCCGACAACGTTTTCCAACGGGATGCGGACGTCGTCGTAGAAGACCTCGCAGAACTCTGCGCCGCCCTCGATCGTCTCGATCCCGCGCACCTCGATGCCTGGGGTGTGCATGTCACAGATCACCCAGGAGATGCCGTGGTGACGCGACCCTTCGGGGTCGGTGCGGACCAGCAACTCCTGCCAGTCCGCGAGGGTGGCGAAGCTGGTCCAGATCTTCTGCCCGGACACGACGAGCTCGTCGCCCTCGATGCGGGCCCTCGTGCGCAGCGCGGCGAGGTCGGAACCGGCGTCCGGCTCGGAGAACCCCTGGCACCAGATCACCTCCCCGCGCAGGATGCGGGGTAGGTGATAGGCCTTCTGCTCCTCGGTCGCGCGCGTCATCAGGGTCGGCCCGGCGTGGCTGAGGCCGACGAAGCAGGCATCGATGCCCGGCAGCCCGGCGCGCCCATACTCCTCGAACCAGATCAGCTGCTGCAGCAGGGAAAGCCCACGGCCGCCGTACTCCTGCGGCCAGGAGATACCCGCCCAGCCGCCCTCCCACTGGGTGCGCTGCCAGGCGAGATCATACTCACGCATCGCCGGGCCCATCTCGGGGCGGATCTCCCGGGGGGCGTTCTCCTCGAGCCAGGTTCGCACCTGCTCACGGAACTCGACCTGCTCCTTCGAGAAGTCAAGGTCCATTCGTCGGCCTCCGTCCCACCGCCTGGCATCTCGTGACGCCCTTGTCAGATACTAGCTTTACCAGGAGGCCCGGGCGCCCGCTCGCGAACAGGGCTCGACACGGGGCGCGGGCGCCGCCCCCGAGCCGGAGGACCGATGATCGACCGATGACCACACCGACCAACCCGCCGACGAGCAGCCCCGCCACCAGCGGGGACGCCATCCGCCCGCAGTCCGGCAGCGAAACACCCGCCCGCAACGGCGCGACGGGCGCGGCGACGCCCCCGCTCGTTGCGCGGCGCGGCTGGGAGGGGCGCTACTTCGAGGACTTCGCGGTGGGCGACGTCTACGACCATCCCCTCGGTCGGACGATCACCGCGACCGACAACACCTGGTTCACACTGCTCNCCCAGAACNCCGCCCGCCTGCACTTCGACCAGCACTATGCCGCGCAGACGGGATTCGGCCGCACGCTGGTGAACTCGACCCTCACTCTCGCCCTCGTCACCGGCCAGAGCGTCATCGACGTCTCGCAGAACGTGATGGCCAACCTGGGCTGGGACGAAGTGCGCCTTCCCCACCCGGTCTTCGAGGGCGACACGGTCTACTCCCGCTCGATCGTGCTCGGACTGCGGCCGAGCAAGTCCCGGCCCGACGTCGGAGTGGTGGAGGTTCGCACCCACGGCTACAACCAGGACGGCGACGAGGTGATCAGTTTCCGCCGGACGCTGCTGGCCTACCGCCGCGGTCATGGCCCGAAGCCGCCGGCGCTGCCGCCCCTGCCCGATTCCCCGGCCGCGCGCTGACCCGCCTGCCCCCATCCCGCCCCGACCACCCCGCGAGACCATCCAGGCCCGGCCGACGCGCCGCGGCCAGCGGATGGCGAGGAGACCGCAGTGTCGAGTGTGACCACCCGTCTGAGCCCTGAGGAAGAGCAGATCGTCCGCCTGGTCGCGACCTTCGTCGACGAGAAGGTCCGTCCTGTCGCGCAGGAGCTCGACCACACCAACACCTACCCCGAGGACCTCATCGAGCAGATGAAGGAGATGGGGGTCTACGGTCTCGCGATCCCGGAGCCCTACGGCGAGTTCGGCGTGTCGACGTCCTGCTATGCCCGGGTGACCGAGGAGCTGTCGCGCGNCTGGATGAGCCTTGCCGGCGCGTTCGGCGGCCATTCCGTCGTCTCCAAGCTGATCCTGCGCTTCGGCACCCAGGAGCAGCGGGAGAAGTACCTGCCCCGGATGGCCACCGGAGAGCTGCGCGCCACCATGGCGCTCACCGAGCCCGGTGGCGGCTCGGACCTGCAGGCCCTGCGCACCGTCGCCCGGCCCGACGGCGACGGTTGGGTGGTCGACGGCACCAAGACGTGGATCAGCAACGCCCGACGGTCGGGGCTGATCGCACTGCTGTGCAAGACCGACCCCGCGGCGAAGCCGGCGCATCGCGGCATCAGCATCCTGCTCGTCGAGCACGGTCCGGGCTTCACCGTCTCTCGGGACCTGCCCAAGCTGGGCTACAAGGGCATCGAGAGCTGCGAGCTGCACTTCGACGGGTACCGGGCGCCCGCCGACGCCGTCCTCGGCGGCGTGACCGGCAAGGGCTTCAACCAGATGATGGCCGGGCTGGAGGTCGGCCGGATCCAGGTCGCCTCGCGCGCCCTCGGGGTCGCGCGCGCTGCCTTCGACGACGCGCTTCGCTACGCCCAGGAGCGCGAGACCTTCGGCAAGCCGATCTGGGAGCACCAGTCGATCGGCAACTACCTGGCGGACATGGGGACGAAGATCCTCGCCGCCCGCCAGCTCATCCTGCACGCGGCCGAGGTGTTCGACTCCGGCGCCCGCGCCGACATGGAGGNCGGCATGGCGAAGCTGTTCGCCTCCGAGATGGCGGCGACGGTGACGCTCGACGCCATCCGCATCCATGGCGGCTACGGCTATTCGACCGAGTTCGACGTCGAGCGCTACTTCCGTGACGCCCCTCTCATGATCGTCGGCGAGGGAACCAACGAAATCCAGCGCAACGTGATCGCCCGCCAGCTCGTCCAGCGTCCCAACCCGCTGCGCTGACGGCCGAAGCGCGGCGGACGGCTCACACCGTCGGCGGGCGGGCGGGATCTCTCGGCGCCACGATCCCGCACGCCCGCGACGGCCGGCAGTGCCCCGGCTGCCGCCAAGCCCCCGGGAACGGTATGGGCTGCGCATGTCGAGCTTCATCCGGCGGCGATGCCGTAGAGCAGGTCGTGCGGGTGACGTGCGTAGGGGTTTCGGCGCGGGCTGCGGCTGGCATCGATCCAGGCCGGGGGCAGGAATTCGGGGCGTCGGTCGGGGCCGAGCCGAACGGTCCAACCCTGGTGGTGGATGACCCGGTGGTGATGGCCACAGAGCAGCACGCAGTTGNCCAACGAGGTGTGACCCCCGTCGATCCAGTGTCGAATGTGGTGCGCCTCGGTCCACCCCGCCGGGCGATCGCAGTGTGGGAAAGCGCAGCCGTTGTCGCGGGCGACCAGCGCTCGGCGGATGTCGGCGGTGACGGTGCGCTGGGATCGACCGACGTCGAGGGGGACACCGGCGGGGTCGAGGATGATGCGGCTGACCGAGGCGTCGCAGGCCAGGCGGCGTAGGACCGCGCGGGGCAGGGGCTGCCCCCAAACGGTCGTCGCCGGCACACCAGAGCGGCCGAGGAGTGTCAACCAGGGGACCGTCACGGCCAGGTGCGGGCGGACGCCGCCGCCGACGGGCAGCACGGCGGCGTCGAGGGTACGGGTAAGCAGGTCGACAAGGGCGTCGGCGCGCCGCCGGGCGGGGCTACGCGGGTCGAGCGCACCGTCGACGGCCGGGCGTGGCGCCGCGAGGGGGTCCAGCGCGGTGCGGAGCAGGGCTGCCGCCTCGGGATCGAGCTCGCCGCTGATCCGAGTCATCCCGTCCGGCAACTCGGAGATCCACAGCTTCCGTCGCCCCGCAGGGTCCTCCCCTCCCGCGACCTCAGCACCCCCTCCCGCGGCCTCGGCATCGTCGGGGCCACCGGGCTGACCGTCACCCCCGCCGTCACTGCCAGCTCCACCGTCACCAGGCTCACCGCGAGCAGAGTCACCACCCTCGCTGCCACTGTCGGGAGCCGGATCTGGCGGATCGCCACCGGGGCTGGCATCCGCCCAGGCCAGGGTCTCGCGGAGGTGGCGGGCCAGGCGAGCCAGGGCAGTCGGGTCGAACTCGTCGGCCTGGCGCAGGAGAAACGCCTCAGCCCGCCGCCGCACGTCTACGGTGGCCGTGGCCGGCAGCGAGCGCATACCCGCCACAATCACCTGCGCCTGCTCCACACTGATCTCCCCCGCCGCCAGCCGCTTCCCCGTCGCCGCCAAGGGACCGTCCACGGCCACCGCGACATCGACCAGACGGTTGGCATCCGCCGCGCGGACCCGCAGGCGTTCGCGCAGCAACGCCACGGTGCCGCTCGCACCCACGCGTCGCGCCAACCCACGGCCGTGCACCTCGGCGACAATCTGAAGGCGAAATGCTGCCAGCCTCGTCAACACGGCGGAACAATCCTGCAGAAATTCCAGCAGACCCGCGTCGGACAGCGACCACACCGGACCGTCNACCATTGCATCTATCTGCGTGGACGTCACGGCCAATGCATCGACCAGCACATGAAACCGGCTCGGAGACTCGGGATTCGAGACCATGCGAGAAGCCTAGGCGACCAACACCCTGATGTCGAACGTATGTTCGTATCTGTAATCATCTTGAGAAATGTTCGCGACGAGGACCGACACGGTGACACAACCTAGAATCACGCTTCGGCACGCTCGCGCGAGCCTGCCGACCTGGCCGCCGCGCGACACCNCCGGCCCCGAGGAACCCCTGCGGCAGTCCGGCTTGCCAGGAACGGGAAACGGTGACGGCCCCGCCCCGAGCCGTGCTGGCAAGGGCCTGCGAGCTGGCGAGATCCGCCGACTGGTGCGATCCTCAGCGACGGTGCGGACCGATCGTCGCGACCGCGGCGCCCGGACACGGACGCCCCGGCGGCCACCGGGAACGCGTGCAGCGATGGACCAGAAGCGTCGCCCGCCGCCGTCGCCGCTTGATTTCTCCCGTACTTCTGCTAGAGGCGACGGAGTCGACGCCGCCGGACTTGACGAAGCGGGCGCGAGCGTGCTCCGATATCTCAGGAACGCCACCACGACGCGCACTCTTCAGTGAGCGACATGCCGCGCCAGCAATTGCCTCTCGCTTCCCAGTAACGTGGTGGGATCTCGACGACGAAAAGAACGCGCCCGGCCGCAGGAGAAGGGGCGGCGCCATCCCAAAGGTGGTGAGAAAGAATTGGCCAGCGACCAGACGAGCACAGCGGCGAGTATTCGTGCCAAGGCCGAGTTCGCCCCAGACGGCCCTGGTCACGCCCAGGCACACCACGGCCCCGCCCGGGCCGGGCCTCCGCGCGGGGCTGCAGAAGGCACCAGCGACGCATCAGGCCAGCGAGATCGGCACGGTCAAGTCGAGGACGGCGCCGACGGACCGTCGAGTTCTCCGTCGGACTACACCAGCGGGCAGCGTAGCGGGCCAGCCGGCGCTGACGCAGCCGCCGCGCAGCACGCCGGGACGGCTGAGTGCGTCAGGACGGCGTTGACAGGTCACCGCCCGGCGAACGCGACCACGGTCGCGGCTCGCCGAGCGACTCAGGACCGCACCGGCGGGTCAGACGGCACCGGCGGCGCGCAGGCGGGCCGTGTCGGCGGGGTCGTAGCCGAGCTCGGCGAGCAGCGCGTCGGTGTGTTCGCCGACGGCGGGCACGGCGCCCATCACCGGGTCCACCCCGCCGATGCGGACGGGCGGGCGCACCGCGCGCAGCGGGCCGACCGGCGAGTCCACCTCCCGCCAGCGGTCGCCCACGTCGAGCTGGGGGTGGGCGAGCAGGTCGCCGATGGTGTTGATCCGGCCGTTGGCGATGCCCGCCTCGTCCAGCCGGGCGAGAGTCTGCTCGGTGGTGACCTCGGCGAGGGCCGCCTCGACGTCGGCGGTCAGCGCGGCGCGGTGGCGGACACGGCCCGCATTCGTCGCGTAGCGGGGGTCGGCCAGCAACTCGGGCCGACGCAGCACCTCCTCGCAGAACCGCCGCCACTCCCGCTCGTTCTGCACGCCGAGCTGCACGCTGCCGCCGTCGCCGGTCCGGAAGCCGCCGTAGGGGGCGATCGAGGCGTGGCTGGTGCCGGTGCGGGCCGGGGGGACGCCAGTGTACATGGCGTAGTACATCGGCTGGGCCATCCACTCGGTGAGCGAGTCGAACAGCGACACCTCGAGGGCGGCGCCCTCCCCCGTGCGCTCCCGCATGAACAGCGCGGTGAGGACCGCGGTGTAGGCGTACATGCCGGCGGAGATGTCGGCCACGGAGATGCCGACCTTGGCCGGCGCGTCTGGCGCGCCGGTGACCGACAACAGTCCGGTCTCGCACTGGATCAGCAGGTCGTAGGCCTTCTTGTCGCGCAGCGGGCCGGCCGAGCCGTAGCCGGAGACGTCGCAGACGATCATCCGTGGATCGCGGGCCCGCAGTGTCGCCGCGTCGAGGCCCAGGCGGGCCGCGGCGCCGGGGGCGAGGTTCTGCACGAAGACGTCGGCCCCGGCCAGCAGGCCGGCCAGCACCTCGCGGGCCTCGGGATGCTTGAGGTCGAGGGTCAGCGACTCCTTCGCCCGATTCAACCAGACGAAGTAGCTGGCCAGACCCTTGACGGTCTCGTCATAGCCGCGAGCGAAGTCCCCCGCGCCCGGCCGCTCGATCTTGATCACTCGCGCCCCGAGATCGGCAAGCTGGCGGGTGGCGAACGGGGCCGCCACCGCCTGCTCGATGGAGACGACGGTGATTCCCGCCAGGGGTTTGCCAGCCGCCAGGCCACCCGCCGGCGATGCGGCCCGCCTCGGTGCCGGGACGGCTGCAGCATCGGGCAGCGCGGTGACATCAGGCGGCGCGGTGGGGTCGGGGGTCTCGGTCACTGCGAGCGCCCCTCAGCCGAGGACGAACGGGTCGCGGGTGGCACCCGTCGTCTCGATCCAGACGGCCTTCTCCTGCNGGTACTCGTGCAGCCCCTCGGTGCCGTTCTCGCGGCCGAACCCACTGCTCTTGATCCCGCCGAAGGGCATCGCGTAGTTCAGCGTCCGGTAGGCGTTGACCCACACGGTGCCAACCCGCAGCGCCTTGGTCATCCGGAAGGCCCGGCGGATGTCGGCGGTCCAGATGCCGGCGGCGAGGCCGTAGCGCGAGTCGTTGGCGATGGCGATCGCCTCCTCCTCGGACGAGAATCGCAGCACGCTCAGCACCGGGCCGAAGATCTCCTCCTGGCAGACCATGGCGTCGTTGGTGACGTTCGCGACGATGGTCGGCTCGAAGAACAGCCCGCCGAGTCCGCCGTCGCCGCCACCGCCGACGATGTCGGCGCCCTGCTCCTTGGCCTGCGCGACAAACCGGCGGATCTTCTCGTGCTGGCCGGGGAAGCAGATCGGGCCCATCTCGGTCTCGGGGTCCTTCGGATCACCGAGACGGATGCGGGCGGCCCGCTCGGCCACTCGGGCGACGACCTCCTCGTAGACGTCGGCGTGCACGAGCGCCCGCGAACCCGCGATGCAGGTCTGACCGGCGGCGGCGAAGATGCCGGCGATCAGGCCGTTGGAGGCGGCAGCCAGGTCCGCGTCAGGGAAGACGATGTTCGCCGACTTGCCGCCGAGCTCGAGGGTGACCGGGGCGAGGTGCTTCGCCGCCGCGGCGGCGACCGCCGCACCGGTGATCTCCGAGCCGGTGAACGAGACCCGGTCGACGCCCGGATGGCCGACGAGCCACTCCCCCACCTCGCGGGAGGCGCCGCTGACGGTGTTGAACACGCCGGGCGGGAACCCAGCCTCCTCGAACAGGTCGGCGAACTTCAGGATCGACACCGGGGCCTGCTCGGACGGCTTCGCCACGATCGTGCAGCCCGCCGCCAACGCTGGAGCGATCTTGAAGGTGAGCAGCAGCAGCGGGGAGTTCCACGGCAGCACCGCGCCGACGACACCGATCGGCTCGCGGGTGACGAAGCCAAAGTAGTCCGGGCGGCCGGTGTCGACGACCCGGCCGTCGATCTTGTCGGCCAGGCCTGCGTAGTACTCGTACCAGGCGGACAGGCTGCGAACCTGCCCGCCCATCTCGCGCAGCAGCTTGCCGTTGTCGCGGGTCTCGGCGAGACCGAGCTCGTCGGCGTGCTCTTCGATGACGGCCGCGAGGCGGCGCATCAGCCGGCCCCGCTCCCGGCCCGACAGCTTGCTCCACTCCCCGCCGTCGAAGGCCGCCCGTGCGGCGGCGACCGCGTCGTCGACGTCCGCGCGACTCGCCTCGGCGACCGTCGCCCACGGCTCGCCGGTGTAGGGGTCGATCGAGTCGAAGGTCGTCGTGCCCNCGCGCCGCTCGGCGCCGATGCGCATCGTTACCGTGGTGGTCACAGCGTCGCGCTCCCTGAGTTCGGGGTTGGGCCTGAGGCAGGGACTGAGCCTGAGGTGGGGGTTGAGCCTGACGGGGAGGGTGGTGCCGAGCCGGCGGGCGACGTGGGGCCCGAGCGCAGGGTGGGGTCGCTCTTCTCCGCGACGTCGCGGTAGCGCGCGGCCAGCTCCTCGCTGCCGCGCGCCAGCAGGGTCACGTCCGCCCCCACCAGGATGAACCTGACGCCGAGGGAGAGATAGCGCCGCGCCAGCGGCTCGGCGAACGCGTTCACCCCGGCCGCCTTGCCCGCCGCGTTGACCACCGCGACCGCCGATGTGATCGCCTCGACGACGTCGGGGTGGTCGGGGCGGCCCAGATGCCCGAGGGAGGCGGCGAGGTCCGCGGGGCCGAAGAAGACCCCGTCGACACCGTCGACGGCGGCGATCGCCGCGCACTCGGCGAGCCCGGCCGCGGACTCGATCTGGACCATCACGCAGATCTCGTCGTTGGCGTGGTGCAGGTAGCCCTCGACCCGGGTCCACCGGGACACCCGGGCGAACGCGCTGCCGACGCCGCGGATGCCGGCGGGTGGGTAGCGAGTGGCCGCGACGATCGCCGCGGCCTGCTCGGCGGACTCCACCATCGGCAGCAGCAGGTTCTCGGCGCCGATGTCGAGGAGCTGCTTGATGATCACAGGGTCGTCGGTCGGGGGGCGCACGACCGGGGCGACCGGGTACGGCGCGACCGCCTGGAGCTGGGCGAGGAAGCTGCGCACGTCGTTCGGGGCGTGCTCACCGTCGATGAGCAGCCAGTCCAGGCCGCCCCCGGCGCAGATCTCGGCGTTGTAGGGATTGNCGGTGGCCACCCACATGCCGATCGCCGGCCGGGGGTCGCGCAGCCGGCGCCGGAAGGCCCCGCTGGTCACGCCCGCGGTCCCCGCCGCGCCGGCCGTCATCGCAGTGCTCCACACATCAGCAGAACCTCTCCTCGCCCCGCCCGCTCAGGCGAAGCGGCAGGTGATCGCGCCCAGCGGGCCGTAGTCGGCGTGGAAGGTGTCGCCCGAGCGGGCGAACACCGGCCGGGTGAACGAGCCTGCCAGAATCACCTGGCCCGGGTCGAGACCCACCTTGTACGGGGCGAGCTTGTTCGCCAGCCACGCGACGCCGTTCGCCGGATGGTTCAGCACCGCCGCGGCAACCCCGGACTCCTCGATCGTCTCGTTGCGGTACANCAGCGCCGACACCCAGCGTAGGTCCACCTCGTCGGGACGCACAGCGCGTCCGCCGAGCACGATCCCNGCGTCGGCGGNATTGTCGGAGATGGTGTCGACGATGGTGCGCAGGTGCCCGGTCGCCGGGTCGCTCATCTGCACCCGGGCATCGAGGATCTCCAGCGCCGGGGTGACGTAACGGGTGGCGTCGAGCACGTCGTAGATCGTGACCCCCGGACCGGACAGCGGCTCGGCGAGCACGAAGGCGAGCTCGACCTCGACCCGCGGGCGGATGAACCGGCCCGCGGGCACGACCCCGGAGTCGTCGAAGAACATGTCGTCGTAGATCGCGCCGTAGTCCGGCTCGGTGATCGAGACGGCCTGCTGCATCGCCCGCGACGTCAGGCCGATCTTGCGCCCGCGCAGCTCGCGGCCGGCGGCCAGCTTGCGTTCGGTCCAGGCGCGCTGGACGGCGTAGGCGTCCTCGATCGTCATGTCCGGGTACTGCAGGGACAACTGCGGGATCGGGGTCAGCGTGCGCTCGGCCTCGTCGAGGCGCGCGGCGGCGTCCTCGACGAGTTCGGGATCGAGCGTCATGCGTTCTCGGACTCGTTCTGCCCGCCCAGCAGGAACGCCAGCGCCGCCGGGTTGAACAGCTCCGGGTCCTCGAAGTGCGGCCAGTGCTTGACCTCGGGCATCTCCAGGACCTGCGAGTCCGGGATCAGCCGGGCGACCTGGCGGGCGGTGTTCTGGTACTCGCCGAAGTCCTTGCCGGAGGCGACGACGAGCGTCGGGGCGGCGATGCGCGACCACTGGTCCGGCGGGATGAGGTTGCGCTCGCGGGCGTCGGGGTCCTGCAGGATCAGCACGTGGTCGATGACCTTGCGCGTCTCCGGCAGCCGGTAGATCGCCTGGCGCAGGGCGATGACGTCGGGCAGCCGGTTGGCCTCGTCGGCGATCAGGTGGTTGAACATCGCCTTGGTGGACTCCCAGGTGGGGTTGTCCACCGCGGCGGTGCGCTCGGCCCGGATGCGGGCCATGTTCGACGCGGTCGCGATGAGACCCGCGGGCGACATCAGGATCAGCTTGCGGACCCGGTCCGGCTCGTCGATGGCGAGCCGGGCGGCGACCCACGCGCCCAGCGACATGCCGATGATGTACGTGGTCTGCACGCCGAGCGCGTCGAGCAGGCCGAGCAGGTGGCGCTCGTAGACGGCGATCTCGTAGTCGTAGTCCGGCTTGCTGGAGAAGCCGTTGCCGACCATGTCCACCGCGATGCAGCGGAAGTGCTTGCTCAGCGGGCCGATGGTCGGCGCGAAGGTCTCCCAGTGCCCCCCGGTGCCGTGCAGCATGAGCACGGCCGGGGCGTCGGGGGAACCGGCCTCGACGTAGCGGGTGGACACCCCGTCGATGTCGATCCAGTCCTGGCGGAACGGCACGTCCCGCAGGTAGGTCCAGATGCTGCGGTACGGGACCTCGTCGGTCATGCGCTGCTCACGATCCTCGTTGGTCGGGTCGGGATGACTCGTCGGGCGCTGAGCGATCAGTCGTTCTCGGCGGCGCGCAGGCGCTGCGCCACCGACGCGCTCCACGTCTCCACCGGCGACCAGGTCGCCGTCTCCTCGATGAGAGCCTGGGTCTTCTCCCGGATCACCTCGTCGGTGTCGGCCAGGTCCAGCGCCACCCGCCAGGGCTGGCTGACGTACCACGGCGTCGGGGTATAGAGCTCCAACCGGTTCCCTTCCGGGTCCAGGAAGTAGATGCTCCAACTGTTGCCGTGGTTACGACCCTCCATGCCGGTCGCGCCGAGTTCCAGGGCCTTGTCGTGGAACCAGNGCAGCGAGGTGAGGTCGTCGTCGGTGAGGCGGAAGGAGACCTGGCTGAGCAGCGCGATCTCACCCTCGGGGACCTTACGGCCGGAGACGAGCACGAGCTGGTGGTGCTCGTCGGCGCGGNGGCTGAGGAAGGTCAGCCGGCGGCCCAGGAAGTCGCCCTGGTCGATGACGAGCAGGCCGAGTAGCTCCGAGTAGAAGTTGACCATGCGGTCGACGTCGTTGACGTACAGACCGACGTGGGTGAGCTGAGCGGGCGGGGGAGCAGCCATGATCCATCCCTCGGGGTCGACGGGAACGCTTGTCCTCGGCGGGCAGGCAGGATCCCGCAGCGGGGCCACGACCCGGTCCGGCGGACACCCAGGCCGCGGGCGGCGGGATCGAGCGTGAGTCCAGCACCGTTTCTGACAGTGAGTATACCCTAGGGCCATGAACCGTCCCGCCTCCACCAGATCCCCCGGAGCGCGTCCGTCCGTCACCGGTGCCGCCACCGGCGGGCGGCCGGACCGAGAGGGGCACCGGTGAGCCGGCCGCGCCACGACGGCCTGGAGTCCGCCGAGCTGGCCAACGAGTTCGCCGCCGTGCGGGTTTCGGTGGACCGCCGCGGAAACTCCCCCCGCCTGCTGGTCGAGGACGTCGAGACCGGCGCGTCGATCCTGCTGTCTCCGATCGAGCTGGCGAGCCTGTGCCTGGCCGCGCCCGAAGATCGCCTGGACTGGCTCCGGGTGGGCGCCTACCGGGAGGAGCGCAGTCCCGTGCGGCACTCCGCGCTGGCGGGCCCGGGAGCCCAGAGCTGATGGCCCCGCCCCTCGAGCCCGCGGTTGTCGGCCTCGGTCTGACATCCATGTCGCTTTCGGCCGGCGGCGTGCCCGTCGATCTCGCCATCGAGGCCGTCGCGAGTGCGCTCGCCGACGCGGGGCTCACCGCCCGTGACGTCGACGGCCTGCTCGTCAACTCCAGCCAGGGGGTCCGCCCCGACCGGCTGGGGGTCGCGCTGGCCCGCCAGGGCGGCCTGGGCGACCTGCGCCTGCTCGAGCACGT
The DNA here is from genome assembly GCF_001421075.1 of Frankia sp. CpI1-P. Lineage (NCBI taxonomy): Bacteria > Bacillati > Actinomycetota > Actinomycetes > Frankiales > Frankiaceae > Frankia > Frankia sp. CpI1-P. The sequence continues at coordinate 32,979 of NZ_LJJX01000032.1, forward strand.
GGAGATCAAGGGCGCCACCGCGGTCGCGATGATCCAGCGGGCGGTGCTCGCCATCCGGGCGGGCCTGGCCAGCACCGTCGTCTGCGTCTTCGCCGACGCGCCGCTGCGCGCGGGCGGCACGTCGGGGTCGACCTACGCCCACAGCGGCGGCAATGACGGGGCCCGCGGGCTGGAGCGGGCCAGCGGCGTGCTCGGCTCGGTCCCCACCTACGCCCTGCTCGCCTCGCGCTACTTCGCGGTGTCCGGCGGCGACCCCGAGGACCTGTGCGCCGTGGCCGTGTCGACCCGCGCCTGGGCGCTGGGCAACCCGGACGCGGTGGTGCGCAAGCCGCTGGACGCCGAGGGCTACTTCGCCAGCCGGATGATCTCCACCCCGCTGCGCGTGCTCGACTGCGCCCGGCCGGTCAACGGCGCGGTCGCCCTCGTCGTCAGCGGCGCGGCCACGCCCGGCCCGGCCCCGCGCATCCACGTACGCGGGATGGGCCAGGCCCACCCGATGCGCCGGCGACGTGCCCCGGGCGAGTCATGGTTCGGCGGCGGCCGGGCCGCCGTCGACGGCGCGCTGGCGATGGCCGGGCTCACCCGCGCCGACCTTGACGTCATCGAGCTCTACGACCCGTTCAGCGTGGTGACCCTGCTGCTGCTGGAGGAGTACGGCCTGGTCGAGCCCGGGCAGGCGGGCAAGGTGGTCCGTTCCGGCGCCACCGCCCCCGGCGGCGACCTGCCGGTCAACACCGGCGGCGGCCAGCTCTCCGGGTTCTACCTGCAGGGGATGACGCCGCTGGCCGAGGCCGTGGTCCAGTTGCGCGGCGCCGGCGGGGCACGCCAGGTGCCCGGGGCGAGCACCGCCCTCGTCGGCGGCATCGGCGGCCGGGTCGACCACCACGCCTGCCTGATCCTCGACCTGGAGCCGTCCCGATGAACCCGAGCACCGACGCCGCCCTCCCCGCCGCGCTCGCCGCGCCGGACGCGCCGGATGCGCCGGACGCCGGGGACTGGCTGGTCGACGCGGCGCTGGCGCCGCTGGCCGGCGGGTCGCTCGCCCCGCTCTACGCCGGCGCCGCCGCGGGCGAGCTGACGCTGCCGTTCTGCGCGGCCTGCGGGCTGGCCCTCGAACTGGAGCAGCGGGCCTGCGACGGCTGTGGTGCCACCGACATCCGCTGGCGCCCGGTCGAGCGCGCCGGCACCGTGCATGCGGTGACCCTCGTGCACCGGCGGGAGCCGGGCCTGGTCCGGGTCACCGAGCCCTACCCCGTCCTGGATGTCGAGCTCACCAGCGGGCATCGACTGATCATGACCACGCTGACCGCCACCGGGTCCGCGCCCGCGATCGGCCGGCCCGTCACCGTCGGCTTTCGGATCGTCGGCGGGGTGGCGGTGCCTGCCGCAGCCCTCAGTACCTCCGAACCCTCCGAACTCCCCGACCCCTCCGACCCCTCCGAACCCTCCGACGCCGCCACCCCCGACTCGCCCAGGGCAACCGGCACCGCCCCCGCACCAGTTCCATCCGAGACGGAGGTCTCACAATGACCGAGTTGGACACGTCGGCGCCTGTCGGTGTCGGCAAGGTGGACGTCGCCGCGCTCGTCGAACCGGACCGCGTTCACGGCTCCGTGTACACCTCCCAGGAGGTGTACGACCAGGAGATGGACCGAATCTTCCGCAACGGCTGGGTGTTCGTCGCCCACGACAGCGAGGTCCCCGAGCCGGGCGACTACGTCACCCGCCGCATCGCCGGCGAGCCGTGGATCGTCGTGCGGGGCAAGGACGGCGAGGTCCGGGTCCTGGCCAACCGCTGCACGCACCGCGGCAACCGGCTGTGCAACGCCGACGCCGGCAACAGCTCGTCGTTCCGCTGCCCGTACCACGGCTGGACGTTCAGCAACGACGGCCACCTCACCGGCGTGCCGATGCGCGACGGCTACGGGTCGAGTTTCCATGAGGTGCGCGACGCCATGGGGCTCGCGCCGGCCGCGGCCGTCGACAGCTACGGCGGCTTCGTCTTCGCCTCGCTGAACCCGCCGGCGATCACCCTGCGCGAGCATCTGGGCAACTCGACGGTCGCCCTCGACCGGCTGCTGGCGCTGTCCCCCACCGGCGAGCTGAACCTGCGCGCCGGCTGGATGAAGCACGACATGCGCTGCAACTGGAAGATGGTCATGGAGAACAACGTGGACGNCTACCACGCGCTGTTCACCCACGCCTCCGTGTACGACGCGGTGAAGCCGGCGAAGGTCTCCCACGTCCCGTCCAAGGTCGAGGTGTACGTCCGCGACCTCGGCAACGGCCACTCCGAGATCGACTACGCCAAGGAGTACAGNCGCCTCGACGAGGAGTTCATCTGGTTCGGCCGGATCCGCCGGGAGAAGCTGCCGAACTACGTGGCCGCCATGGAGGAGGCGCGCGGAGCCGAGGACACCCACCGGGCGTTCGTCGTCGGCCCCCCGCACACGCTGATCTTCCCGAACCTGTTCCTCGCCGAGATGAACATCATGACGGTGGAGCCGCTGGGACCGGGCCGGGCGATCGCCTACACCACGCCCGCCCTCATCCCGGGCGCGGACGAGGTCAACGAGAAGACCCTGCGCCGCAGCGAGGGTGCCATGGGGCCGGCCGGGTTCCTCATCGCCGACGACGGCGAGATCGGCGCCCGCAACCAGCTCGGCCTCGCGGCGGGCTCGCCCGAGTGGGTCGTGCTGCGCCGCGGCGAGGAGTCCGACATCACCGACGAGACCGGCATCGTCAACCACGACAAGTCGGCCGAGACGCCGCAGCGCGGCTGGTGGAAGCACTGGTCGCAGGTNCTCACCGGGACCACCACCGCCCCCGACGCCTGACCGGGGACGTCCACCGCCCCAGGCAGCCGTCCGCCATCGCAGCAGGGAGCCCGCCCACCATGTCTGACCTCACCAGCCTCGGCGCCGCCGCCGCGGCGCCCGCCGGCGCCGTGCCCGCCGCCGGCGTCGACCCAGCTCTGGCCTCCTTCATCTACACCGAGGCCCGCCTCGCCGACGAGGCGCGGTACTCGGAGTGGGAGGCGCTGTGGGACGACGACGCCAAGTACTGGGTGCCGATGCACCCCGACCACGACCCGAAGGTCAACGTCTCCTACATCTACGACAACCGCCGCCGGATCCGCAGCCGGATCGCGCAGCTCAACTCCGGCAACCGGCACTCCCAGACCCCGCCGTCGGTGCTGCGCCGGCTGATCACGAACCTGGAANTCGTCGCCCAGGACGCCGACACGACGACCGTGGCCGGCAACTTCGTGATCTACGAGTACCGGTTCGATCTGACCGTCTGGGCCGGCCGCTACGAGTACCGGATCCGGGCGCGTGGCGGGGACCTCAAGCTGGCCGCCAAGACCGTCCACCTGGTCAACGCCGGCGGCCCCGTCTCCACGATGTCCTTCCTGGTCTGAGGCGGCCCGTCCTTGATCTGAGACGGCCCTCCTTGGTCTGAGGCGGCCCGTTCGATCCCGGGCCGCCCTTCCTGATCCGAATTCCGGCGCCGCCGGCCCGACCTCGCGTCGGCGCCGGTCGGCTCCGCCCGCCCGAGTTGCGAGGAACGATGCTGATCGGCGACATAGCCCGGCGCAATGCCCGCCGCTACCCCGACAAGGCCGCGGTGGTGTACGAGGACGAGGAGCTGTCCTGGCGGTCGCTGGACCAGCGCGCCAACCGCATCGCGACCTACCTGCTCGGGCGGGGGCTGGTCAAGGGTGACCGGGTCGCCGTCTGCGCGCGCAACACCCCGGAGTGGCCGGAGATCACCTACGGGCTCGCCAAGGCGGGCCTGGTGCTCGTGCCGATCAACATCCGGCTCTCCGGGCCGGAGGTCGACTACGTCCTGTCCGACAGCGGGGCGCGGGCGGCCATCGTGCACACCGACCACGTCGACGGGCCGGGGGCGCCGCTGGCCGCCCTGGACACCGTCATCGAGATCGGCGGGGACTCGGTCGGGGTGAACTACGCCAAGGCACTCGCCGCCGGCCGCGACGCCGACCCCACCCCGGCGGACCTCACCGACAGCGACATCCACCTGCTGCTCTACACCAGCGGGACGACCGGTCGTCCCAAGGCCGTGGTGCACGAGCACCGCACCCTGCTCTCCCAGGTGCTCGACACCACGATCTCCACCGAGTCCCGCCATGACGACGTGTTCCTGGCGACCACCCCGTTCTTCACCGCGGGCGGGATGATCCGGACGCTGTCGTGGATGTACCTGGGCCAGACGATGGTCATCCATCCCCGCTTCGACCCCGTCGCCGTGCTGGAGACGATCGAGCGGTGGAAGGTCACGATGACGACCTTCATCCCCACCATGCTGATCCGCACGCTGCGCGAGCTCGACAACCGACCCGGCATCGACGTGTCCAGTCTGCGACGGATCAGCTACGGCTCGGCGCCCGCCCCGCCCGGCCTCGCCGAGGAGGCGGCCCGCAAGCTCGGCTGNGACCTGCAGCAGCGCTACGGCTCCACCGAGGCCGGCGGGCAGGTCACGATCCTCACTCCCGAGGATCACCGGGCGATCTTCGCCGGGGACGACGCGCTGCGCAGCTCGTGTGGCAGGGAGACGCCGCACGCGGAGATCCGCATCGTCGGCGAAGACGGCGTGGAGCTGCCCCGGGGCGAGGTCGGCGAGATCGTCGTCAAGGCCGACTCGGTCGCCCGCGGCTACTGGAACCGGCCCGAGGCCAACGCCGAGACCTTCCGGCCCGACGGCCTGTGGACCGGTGACCTGGGCCGCCTCGACGAACGCGGTTACCTGCACATCGCCGGCCGCAAGACCGACATGATCATTTCTGGCGGGTTCAACGTCTACCCGGCCGAGATCGAGCGGGTGCTCGGCGCGCACCCGAACGTCGACCTGGTGGCCGTCGTCGGCATCCCGCACCCGGAGTGGGGCGAGACCCCGATCGCGGTCGTGGNGCCCAAGGGCGACATCACCACCGAGGACCTGGAGGCGCAGCTACGCACCCTCTCCCGCGAGCAGCTCGCCGGCTACAAGCAGCCACGCGGCTTCGCGTTCCGCACCCAGATGCCCCTCGGTCCGGCCGGCAAGATCCTCAAGCGGGAGCTACGGGCGGAACTCGCCGCGCCCGAATCCCCGTGAGCCCGGCGTCGGGGGTCGCGTCCGGGGTGGCGTCGCTGTGGGAGCTCGCCCGGACGCGGGCGGCGCTGACACCCGACGCTCTGCTCGCGGTGGACGCGGGCGGAGATCGGGTCACGTTCGCGCAGTTCCGCGACCGGGCCGAGCGGCTCGCCGCGGGGCTGGCGGCCCGCGGCATCGGCCGCGGCGACGTCGTCTCCTGGCAGGTGCCGAACCGGATCTCGACGATGGTGCTCGCCGCGGCGCTCAGCCGGCTCGGCGCGGTCCAGAACCCGCTGGTGACGATGCTGCGGGAGCGCGAGGTCGGGTTCATCACCCGGCAGGCCGGCACCCGGCTGCTCATCGTCCCGGCGAGCTTCCGCGGGTTCGACCACCTCGCCATGGCCCGCGCCGTCGCCGCCGAGGTGCCGGGCCTCGACGTGGTTGACGTGGCCGAGCTGACCGACGTGGCCGAGCTGACCGACGCCGACCCGGCCGGTCTCCCCCCGGACCCCCCGGACCCGGCGGACCCGGCGGACGGGTCCGGGCAGCCGTCGGCGGCGCCGGTGCGCTGGCTGCTCTACACCTCGGGCACCACCTCGGCCCCCAAGGGCGCCCGGCACACCGACCGGGCGCTGCTCGCCGCGTCCACCACGTTCAGCGACGCGCTGGCGGTCACGGCCGACGACCGGGTCGCGGTGCTGGCGCCGATCGCCCACATCGGCGGGCTCGCCCACCTCCTCACGGCGCTGCGCTGCGGCAGCTCGCTGGTGACCGCGGAGGTGTTCGACCCGGCGAGCACGCCGGACCTGCTGGCCGCCCACGGCGTGACGATCGTCGGGTCCGGGGTGCCGTTCATCCGGGCCTACCTGGCCCGCCAGGCCGCCACCCCGGACGCGCGGCTGTTCCCCCGGGCGCGGGTGTTCCTCTGCGGCGGCTCCCCGCGCCCGGCGAGCCTGCACGCCGAGGTCCGCGACACCCTCGGCGGGGTGGGCGTCGTCTCGGGCTACGGGATGACCGAATGCCCCTACGTCTGCTGGGGGCGGGCGGACGACGCCGACGCCGACCACGCGAGCACCGAGGGTCCGCCCGGCGAGGGCGCCGAGGTCGTCGTCGTGCGCCCCGACGGATCGCGCGCCGACCCCGGGGAGTCCGGAGAGATCCGGGTCCGCGGCCCGCAGCTCATGCTCGGCTACGTCGACGCCGCCCTCGACGCCGACGCGTTCGACGCCGACGGCTTCTTCCGCACCGGCGATCTCGGCTTCGTCGACGAGCGGTCCTACCTCACCGTCACCGGCCGACTCAAGGAGGTGATCATCCGGAACATGGAGAACATCTCCGCCCGGGAGGTCGCCGAGCCGCTGGCCGGGCATCCCGGGGTCGCCGACGTGGCGGTGCTCGGCGTGCCGGATCCGGTGACGGGCGAACGGGTCTGCGCCGTGGTCGTACCCGCGGACGCCGCCGCGCCGCCGACGCTGTCCCAGCTCTGCGAGCACCTGCTCGCCGGCGGCCTGAACAAGCGCAAGCTCCCGGAGCGGCTCGAGATCGTCGAGGCGTTGCCGCGCAACGCGATGGGCAAGGTCGCCCTGCCCGACCTGCGCCGGCGCATCGGCGTCTGACAACAGAGTCTGACAGCAGAGGACGATCAGCATGCTCATCATCGGCCGGCCGGCGCTGGTCATCAGCGAGTTCCAACGCGGCATCGTGGATCCGGCGGTGAGCCGGCTACCCGCGCTCGCCGAGCAGGCCGAGTCGCGGGGCGTCGGCGCCCGCATCGGCGCGCTCGCGGAGGCGTTCCGCGCCGCCGGCCTGCCGGTGGTGCACGCCATCATCGAACACCGGCCCGACCTGGTCGGCCTGCGTGCGAACTCGGCGCTGTCCGCGATGGCCATCAAGCGCCGGACGATGATCGCCGGCAGCGTGGACGTCGAGGTCCCCGAACCGGTGACCCCCCGCGAGGGCGACCTGGTCAGCAGTCGCGCAACGGGACTCACCGCGTTCTACGGCACCGACCTCGACGCGATGCTGCGACTGACCGACACCCGGGTCGTGGTCGTCGCGGGCGTGTCGACGAACGTCGCGATCCCGGGGCTCGCGCTGGAGGCGGTCAACCGCGGCTACCACGTGGTGCTGCCCGAGGATGCCACCGCGGGCGCCTCCGCCGAGACCCACCGGTTCATGCTCGACAACTTCCTGGCCATGGTCACGAGGATCACGACCGTCGACGACGTCGTGGCCGAGCTGAAGGCGGGCGCCGGCGTCTGGGACGCCAGCGCCTGATCCCCCGGACCACTCCCCCACCAGATCCAGCCCCGCCCAGCCGGCTCGCCCACTCCCGAGGAACATTCATGCCGCTCAAGGACCTCACGACCGTCCTCTACGAGGTCGACGACCACGTCGCGACCATCACCCTCAACCGCCCCGAACGGCTCAACTCCTTCACGGAGACGATGACGCTGGAGATGGAGGCGGTCTGGCACGAGGTCCGCGACGACGACGACGTGCNCGTCGCCGTCCTGCGCGCCGCCGGCGAGCGCGCGTTCTGCACCGGGCTGGACATCCAGGAGGGCCCCTGGTGGAACGACCAGAACCTGTGGAACCAGGAGGACCCCGGGGTCCGCCTCGGCCCGCGCAAGCAGTTCGTCTGGAAGCCGGTGATCACCGCGGTGCACGGCATCGCCGCCGGCGGCGCCATGTACTTCCTGAACGAGTCGGACATCATCATCTGCTCCGAGGACGCCACCTTCTTCGACCCGCACGCCAACGGCGGCCTCGTCTCCGCGCTGGAGCCGATCGGGATGCTGGCCCGCAACATCCCCCTCGGCGACGTGCTGCGCTGGGCGCTGCTCGGCAACGACGAGCGACTCACCGCCGAGACGGCCCTGCGGCTGGGTATCGTCACCGAGGTGGTGCCCCGCGAGCAGCTCTGGCCGCGGGCCGCGCAGCTCGCCGCCGAGATCGCCGCGCGCCGCCCGGAGGCCATCCAGGGCACCATCCGCGCGATCTGGGAGTCCCTGGACATGACCCCGTCGCTGGCCCAGCGCGCCGGGCTGTCGTACACCCAGCGCGGCAACCGCGGCGGCAGCCCCGTGCCGCCCAACGTGAAGCGCAAGCCCCGGTTCCGCTGACCGCCCCCATCCCCCGGCACGACCTCCCATCCCAGCACGACCTCCCATCCCAGCCGACGAGGACGACCAACGCATGCGTATCCACATGGAGCAGCAGGAGTGCTCCGGCCACGGCCAGTGCTACCTGGTGAACCCGGAGCTGTATCCGCTCGACGACGACGGCTTCACCGCGCTCAACGGCGACGTCGCCGTGCCCGCGGGCGCCGAGGATGACGCCCGCCGCGGCGTCGCCGCCTGCCCCCAGCAGGCCATCTCCGTCCTGGCCGACTGAGGCTACGACGGGCGGCAGGACAGCACAGGACAGCACCGCAGGACAGCGACCGAGCCGCCACGGCGCACGCGACCGCGATCGGCTCCGGGCGGGAACGAGGAGACGGTAATGATCAGCGAATCGGCCGATGTGGCGATCGTCGGCGCGGGACCGTGCGGGGTGACGCTCGCCAACCTGCTGGGTACCTACGGGGTCAGCACCGTGGTGCTCGACCGGGAGTCCGGGGTCATCGACTATCCGCGGGCCGTCGCCGTGGACGACGAGTCGTTAAGGACGTTCCAGGCCGTCGGCCTGGTCCACGAGGTGCTCGCCGACTGCATCCAGAACGCGCCGATCCGCTACCACAACTCGCAGGGCAAGGTCCTCGCGCACGTGGGGCCGAGCGGGCAGCCGTTCGGCTGGCCGCGGCGCAACCTGTTCTTCCAGCCGCTGATGGAGGCGACGCTGCGCCGTGGGCTCGACCGCTTCCCCGGCGTGCGGCTGTTCACCGACACTGAGGTGACCGGGCTGGAGCGCACCGCCGACGGTGTCGTGCTGACCGGCACCCGCGACGGCGAGGACGTCACGGTCAGCGCCCGCTACCTCGTCGGCGCCGACGGCGGGCGCAGCTTCGTGCGCCGCAGTGTGGGCGTCGAGCTCGTGGGCGAGACGAACCCGTCGAAGTGGCTCGTGGTCGACGTCTCCGACGACCAGCTCGACGCGCCCTACTCGGCGGTGCACTGCGACCCGGTCCGCCCGTCGATGACGATCCCGCTGCCCTACGGGCACCGCCGCTTCGAGTTCAAGCTGCTGCCCGACGAGACCGACGAGCGGATGGTGACCGACGAGGTCGTNCTCGGTCTGCTCGCGCGGCACTACCAGGACACGCCGATGCCGCGGATCTCCCGGCGGCGGATCTACTGGCACCACTCCCGCATCGCCACCACCTTCCGGGTCGGCCCGGTGTTCCTCGCCGGCGACGCCGCCCACCTGCAGCCGCCGTTCTTCGGCCAGGGGATGAACTCCGGGATCCGGGACGCGACGAACCTCGGCTGGAAGCTCGCCGCGGTGCTCGCCGGCCGCGCCGACGAACGCCTCCTCGACAGCTACGACGCCGAGCGGCGCGCCCACGCCGAGACCATGGTCTCCTTCGCCACCCGGGTCGGCGCGATGTACGAGCCGCGCAACCGGTTCACCGAACGGGTGCGCGACGCGTTCTTCGTCGGCGTCCAGCGCATCCCCGGGGCTCGGGACTACATCCTGCAGATGAAGTACAAGCCGCTGCCCCGCTACACCGAGGGCGCGGTCCTGGCCCCGGCCGCCCCGGACAAGAACTCCCCGGTGGGCCGCATGTTCGGCCAGCCGTCGGTGGAGACCGCCGACCGGCTGCGGATGAAGCTCGACGATGTCGTCGGGCCGTCCTTCGCCGTCATCGGCATCGGGCGCGACCCGGCGGCCACGCTGTCCGCGGAGGGTCTGGCGTTCTGGCGGGCGTTGGGCGCGCTGACCATCCGGGTCGATCCGGCCCGCACCGCCCGGCGCGGCGCACCCGCGGAGGACAGCGCCGCGACGGCGACCGCCGCCACCGCGAACGCGGAGCCGGCGACCGGGACACTGCTGGTCCGCGACATCGACGGAGCGTTCCGGGACCTGCGCCTGGGCCGCCCCGCCGACGAGATCATCATCCTGCGCCCGGACCGGTACGTGCTGGCGGTCTGCCCGGCCGCGGAGTTGGAGGCCACGACGCGGCGGCTTCGTTCTCTGCTGGGAGTGCCGCCCGCCGCCCTCGGCGACGCCACGGGCCCGGTCTCCCCACCCACGGCCAGCCCGCGTTCCTGACCCGGACGCCTTCCGGCCGCGGTCACCTCCCCACGAGGCGACCGCGGCCGAACCGTCGACGACCATGACCGACGACCGAGCCGATCGCTCCTGGGTATCCGTAGCGTCGCCGGCCGAGGTGCCGCTACCGGCCGGAGTGGCGCTGCTGGTGGGGCGGACGAGCCGTTCCACCTGACCGGCCGAGCAGCGTCGGGCACGGGTCAGCCACAGCTCCTCGGTGGCGGGTTCGGCGACCCGGGTCACCGCCCGCACCTTCGCAGCGGAATCCGCGGGCGGGACGCGGATCCGAGAGGTCAGGCGCTGGCGGTGACGGACTCGCGTAGCTGCTTCTTCAGCGCCTTGCCCATCGCGTTGCGGGGGATGGTGTCGAGGAGCTCCAGCCGCTCGGGCGTCTTGTAGACGGCCAGGCCCTTCTCGCGGCAGAAGGCGGCCAGGTCGGGCAGGGTGAGCGGGCCCGCGCCCTCGGCCTGCACCACGAACGCGGCGCACNGCTCGCCNGTGCGCGGGTCGGGCAGCCCGACGACGGCCACCTCGGCGATGCCGGGATGGGTCAGCAGGACGTTCTCCACCTCCAGCGCGGAGATGTTCTCGGCGTTGCGGACGATGACGTCCTTGAGCCGCCCGGTGATATAGATCCAGCCCTCGGGATGGTGGATGCCCAGGTCACCGGTGTGGAAGTAGCCGTCGGGGGTGAAGGCCTCGGCGTCGAGGGAGGCGTCGACGTAGCCGGCGAACAGTTGCGGGCCGGCGATGCACAGCTCGCCCTCCTGGCCCCGCGGAACCTCCGTGCCGTCGGGGTCGCGGACGCTGATCCGCACGCCGGGGNCCGGGCGGCCCGCTGCGGTGCGCAGCCGCTCGGGCGGATCGCCGGGCGACGGGTAGCCGGCCATCGGGAACTCGGTCAGGCCCCAGCCGTTCATCAGGCCGTCGCCGCCGAGCTCCGCGATGGCGCGGTCGTGCATGCCGGGCTCGCTCGGCGCCCCGCCGGCCATGAAGAACCGCAGCCGGGCGAACAGCGGCTCCGGGCCGTCGGCGCGCTGGGCGTTGAAGGCGGCCTGCGCGTTGAAGTAGGCGTGGAAGTGCGGCGCGGCGCTGCCGAGCATCGTCGAGCCGTGCCGCGCCAGCGCCAGCGGGGCCGTGCGGGGGTCGAAGATGTCGACGAGCACGACCTTGCAGGCCGTCCGCAGGCCCAGCGACAGCACGCTCGACCCGCCGATGTGGGCGATCGGGAAGGCGATCGAGGCGACGTCGGTCTCGTCGAACCCGAGCTGGGACACCATCGAGTTCGACCCGGCGATGACGGAGGCGTCGGTGTGGCGCGCCCCCTTGGGGAAGCCCGTGGTGCCCGACGAGTAGAACACCCAGCGCACGTCGGCGTCGGCGTCGCCGGTGGGCGGGGGTGGCGGCGGCGGCAGGGTCGCGGGGTCCCCGAGCGGCAGCGGGAAGTCGGCGAACCAGTCCGTGTCCACCGGCGGGCCGGTCAGCCGCGCCGTCGCCGGGTCCGGCGGCAGGTAGGGATCGCAGACCATCGTGCGCAGGCCGCGCCGGGCCGCGATGGCCTCGGCCATCGGCCGGTAGTCGTAGCCGCGGAACACCGCCNGGACGATCAGCAGGGTCGTGCCGAGCTGNTCGACGATGAAGTCGACCTCGGCCTCGCGCAGCAGCGGGATGATCGGGTTCTGCACCGCGCCCAGGCGGGACAGCGCGCTCATCAGCACCGCGCTCTCGATGGTGGTCGGCAACTGCCAGCTCACCTGGGTGCCGGCGCCGACCCCGGTCGCGGCCAAGCCTGCGGCCACCCGCAGGGCCAGCTCGCGGAACTCGCCGAAGCTGATCCGGCGGTCGTGGTTGTCCACCAGCATCGGCAGGTCGGGCGTTGCCGCGGCCCGCCACTCCACCAGCTCCCACCACTGCCGCAGCGACGNGTCAGCAGAGCTCATCGACCTGGCCTCCCCACCCGTCCGGACCCCTCGCGGCACAGCCCGCGAGACGCCGCACCACCGCAGCATCTGACACTGTGTCTACAGCAATCAGAAGAATCAGGGAAGTTCCGGAACCGTCGCGGACCCGCTCGACACCCCGGCGGCCGCCGGGCCTGCCGACGCCGCCNGCACCGCCACCGCGAAAGTCACTCTCAGTGATCGAAAGATGGCGGTGTTCGGGGGCACGAAGGGCCGAAAGGGGCATATTTCCGGGCTCCGGCCGATTTCCGTTCCGCGACGACGATTCGCCTGCCGCCTTCGCGCCGAGGGCGCCCCACGCCGAGCCGCGCCAAGCAGCGCCACCGGACCGAGGAAGCGGCTCACGATACCCGCTACCGGGATTAGCGCGTCGCGAAATGCGAAACACCGCCGCCAGAACGGAAAGATTATACGCAGTCATTCCCGGCCCCGGGCCGCCTTCCGGCGTCGCCGCGCAGTCGTGCGGTCCGACGCGCCGCACGGTCGGGTGAGCCGCCCGGGCCGATGCCGGCCCGGCGTTCGATATGCCTGGTGACGGCACCTGTCCCCCTGGTTAGCCGGGCGCGTGCGTTCCACCGGCCGCCGCCCGGCAGACCCCGTACGCACGGCGGCGCCCCGGCCAGGACGCCGCCGTGACCCCTCCCGGATGTGACATTGACGTCAGAACATCCAAGCGGGAAGATGCGGCTCCTGCGGGCGGATCGGCGGGATTCCGGGTCTCCACACGAACTGGCAACCGCCATCCCGCCCGCATTGACAAATCATCACGGCGATCGACCGGCCGCACTGACGACCTTGCGTCGGCTCCGCCGGTCGAGCACACCTGACAAGGGGATACACCGATGGCATCGAGGCGACGACGGACCCTGTCCGGCTGTATCGCAGCCTTCGCCGCTTTATTACTCACCGTGTCGGCCTGCGGGGGCAGCAGCGATGGCGGGGCGAAGGCCGATGCCCCACCCGCCGCCGCCGCCACGGCGGCACCCACCGGAACACCGTTGAAGATCGGTAACGTCGGCCTGTACAGCGGCGCCTTCGGCCCGCAGAACCAGCGCGGGCTCGACGCCCTCGTCGCCTGGTCGAAGTGGGTCAACGCGCACGGCGGCATCGCCGGCCACCCGGTCGAGGTGATCAGCCGGGACGACCAGGGCGACCCGACGAAGTCGATCGCCGCCGTCCACCAGCTCGTCGAGCAGGACAAGGTCCTCGCCCTCGTCGGCAACTTCGCCGGCGCCACCGACGGCTCCTGGCGCAGCTACGTCGAGCAGCACAACATCCCCGTCATCNGCGGGATCACCACGACGGCCCAGTACGGCAAGTCGCCGATGTTCTTCGCCGCGACGTCCAACTCGCTCGAGTACCTCACCGGTGAGGTGTACAGCGTGAAGCTCGCCGGCTCGCCGAAGTTCGGCACCATCGTCTGCGCCGAGCAGGCCGCGTGCGCGGAGGCGAACGGTCTGATCTCCGGCATCTCCGCCCGCCTCGGGATCTCCTCGGCGGGTGTGCAGACCGCGTCGGCCTCGGCGCCGAACTACACCTCGCAGTGCCTGTCGCTGCGCAGCGCGGGCGTGAAGGCCGTCATCACGAACGTGCCCGCGCAGGTCACCGCGCGGCTCATCAAGGACTGCTCGACGCAGCGCTACCAGCCGACGTACGTCTTCTCCGGCGGCGTGTTCCAGCCGAACCTCATCCAGCCGGCCAGCGAGGGCGCATGGCTGACCTCCGGGGCCCCGCTGTGGTTCGGGGACAAGCCCTACCTGGCCGACTTCACCGCCGCACTGAAGCAGTACACCAAGAACGACCCGGACGGCTTCGCCAGCCGCGGGTGGCAGGCGGGGCTGTTCTTCGCCGCCGCGGCGAAGAACGTCTCGGCGACGCCCACCAGCGCCGAGATCCTCGACGGGCTGTACGCGCTGAACGGCCAGTCCCTCGGCGAGTGGTCGCCGCCGCTGACGTTCGCGAAGGGCCAGCCCAACAAGGTCGGCGCCTGCAACTGGTACGCCAAGGTCGTGGGCGGCAAGCTGACGACCCCCAAGGGGGACAAGCCCGTCTGCGTGGAGAACTGATCCCGGCGGCGATCCGCCGCTGACCGCTCCGCCCCGGCTCCGGTCCCGCCGCCGTACCGCGGGACCGGAGCCGGGTGCCAGGTCACCCGGTCGCCGATCAGACGATCAGACGATCAGACGGTCAGGGTGCGGGTGAGCGCGGTGTCGACGAGCGCGTCGAGCGTGGTCAGCTTCACCCGCGGCCGGCCCGCCGGCTCGCCGGACGCCCGCTCCGCCGCGTCGATGAGCCGCCAGCCGGCCTCCGTCACCAGGTCGGGCTGGCGCTCGCGCAGCCAGGACTCGCCCTCGCCGACCGGGTCGACGCCGCCGGCCCGCGGGTGGCGCGCCAGCCGGCCCTCGGCGACGTCGGCGAGCAGCGTGGCGACCGTCTCGACGGCACACTTGCGGTTCGTCCCGATGATCCCGGTCGGACCGCGCTTGATCCAGCCGGCCACGTACTCACGGTCCGCCCCGGCGACCCGCCCGGCGTCGTTGGGGATGATCCCGCGGCGCTCGTCGAACGGCAGGCCGGCCAGTGGCAGGCCCTTGTAGCCCACCGCCCGCACCACCAGGTCGGCCGGGAACACCTCCCGCTCGCCGGTGTCGACGGCGCTGACCCAGCCCTCGGCGTCCACCTCCAGCCGGTTGCGGGCGAACACCACCTCGGCCACCCTGCCCTCCCCGCGGATCTCCACCGGGGAGCGCAGGAACCGCAGCGCCATCCGCCGCGTCCCCGCCGGCGCCGGCTGCGACGTCNGCGACGGCTGCGACGGCAGGGCCGCGGCGTAGTCGCGCAGCACGGCCAGGTTGCGTCGGATCAGCCGGGACAGCTTCTCCTCGCCGGGCTGCTCGGCGACCTCCGCGGGGTCGACGTCCACCGGCGCCCCGGTGAACTCCGGCAGCTCGCGCAGCTCGGCGGTGGTGAACGCCGCCTGCGCCGGCCCGCGGCGACCCACCACCACGACCTGTTCGATGGCGCTGGCGCGCAGGGCGTCGAGGGCGTGGTCGGCGATGTCGGTCGCGGCCAGCCGCTCGACCGGGGAGCACAGGATCCGCGCCACGTCGAGCGCGACGTTGCCCGCCCCGATCACCACCGCGCGCCGGCCGGACAGGTCGGGCGCCCGGTCGGCGAAGTCGGGATGACCGTTGTACCAGCCCACCACGTCCACCGCGGACACGCTGCCCGGCAGGTCCTCGCCCGGAATCCCCAGCCGCCGCTCGCCCTGCGCGCCGACCGTGTACACCACCGCGTCGTAGCGCTCGACCAGCTCCTCACGGGAGACGTGCCGACCCACCTCGACGTTGCCGAAGAAGCGGAAGCGTGTGTCGGCCGCAGTCGCCGCGTACACCGACGACACCGCCTTGATCTTCGGATGNTCCGGCGCCACCCCGGCCCGCACCAGGCCCCACGGCGTGGCCAGCCGCTCGTAGAGGTCCACGCGGACCGGAACGGCGGACTGCTCCAGCAACGCCCCCGCGGTGTAGAAGCCCGCCGGACCGGAGCCGATCACGGCGACGGTCAGGGGGGCGTTCACGGCATCATCGGCCATACGGCGACTCCTTCTGACGGACGGCTACCCGGCCGGATCCCTACCGGGCGACCGCACGGACACGCCCTCGACCGGCCGACGCGTCCCACTGGACGGGATCACAGGCACGATCCTCCGATGACACCGCCCGGCGGGTCGACCGATCGGCTCGAACCGCCGAGTGTCGGCGCGTCGGATGTCGGCGCATCGGGTGTCGGCGCATCGGGTGTCGGCGCGTCGGGGTCACGCACCCGGCGCCCGGCGGCCGGCGGGCACCAGCGGCGAGTCCACGGCGAAGCCCTCGACCGTCACACGGCGGCGGGCGAACCGCCACGTGCCGTCGACCTCGACGACCTCGTCGCGGTAGGTGCCCCAGTGGTCCGCCCCGCGGACGCCGACGAACTGGAAGCAGGCGTACGTGGCGGCGCCGCCCTCCGGGTGGGGGTCGATGTAGACCGAGCTGAGGTGGTGGCGGCCCGGGAGGATGTCGACGGAGCGGAAGCTCTCCCCCGCGCTGCGGAAGTAGGCTTCGATCGCGTCCCGGCCGACGTTGGTGTCGTCGTCGATCCGGAACACCGCGTCGGGCAGGAAGAGGTCCACCAGCGGCCCGAGCCGGCCGGAGTCGGCGAAGTACGTGTAGGACGCCAGCAGGTGGGCGGCGCCGACGCGGGTCCGCAGCTCAGCATTGTCCATGTGGATCTCCGATCGGACTGGCGGGAGCAGGGACGCGGGTCAGGCCCGGCCGGTCGGTGAGGTGGCCGAAGACCGCCGCGGAACCGAGGGTGCCGCCGGCGCCGCGACCAGAGGCGAGTTGTGGGCCTCGGCGTGCCTGCTTGGTCAGGAGCGCGCCTCTGCGGCATCGGGCCGGGTACTGAGGTCCGTTCGGCCGCTGAGACGCTGAGACGCTGCTCATGTTGCCAACAGAGCACTGGCTACGTCTACCTGTATGTGCTTATTGATGACGCGGTGGCCGCCGGCGGGGCGGGTGCGCCGGGGCCGGGCGGGCCCGATGTGACATGAGACGATCTCGCAGGTGACCAGCAGAACCGCCACGGCACAGCAGCCGCGCGACCGTGCGCGGCTGCGCCACCTTGCGCGGCTGCGCCGTGTTCGCGACCGGATCGACCGGGAGTACGCCCGTCCGCTGAGCGTCGAGGCGCTCGCCCGCGGCGTGCACATGTCGGCCGGGCACCTCAGCCGCGAGTTCCGACTTGCCTATGGAGAGTCGCCGTACGGCTACCTGATGACGCGGCGGATCGAGCGGGCGATGGCGCTGCTGCGCTGCGGCGACCTCAGCGTCACCGAGGTCTGCTTCGCGGTCGGCTGCTCGTCGCTGGGCACCTTCAGCAGCCGCTTCACCGAGCTGGTCGGGGTGGCGCCGAGCGTGTACCGGCGTGCGGCGGGGCACACCACGGCGGGAATGCCGTCGTGCGTGGCGAAACAGGTCACCAGACCCGTCAGGAATCGAGAAGCGCAGGTCACCGAGCCGCGCCTAGCCTGACCACCATGGATCTCACCATTCATACGACCTTCCTCCCGCACACCGACGCGGACGCCTCGCTGGCCTTCTACCGCGACACCCTCGATTTCGAGGTCCGCAACGACGTCGGCTACGGGGGAAGGCGCTGGATCACGGTCGGNCCNGCCAANCAGCCCGACATGTGCATCGTCCTGGAGCCGCCGGCCGCCGACCCCGGCATCACCGACGACGAGCGCCGCACCATCGTCGAGATGATGGCNAAGGGTAGTTACGCCCGCATCATCCTGGCCACCGCCGACCTCGACGACACCTTCACCCGGCTGCAGGCCAGCGGCGCCGAGATCGTCCAGGAACCGACCGTGCAGCCGTTCGGGGTTCGCGACTGCGCCCTGCGCGACCCCGCCGGCAACCTGATCCGCATCAACGAGGTCCGCTGAGCGACCCGCGGCCCCCCGCCGTCGCGAACGGCGATGCCCGCTCCACCCGCACCGGCGAGCATCTCGCGACCCACGTCGGCACCAGATCCATGAACAGGAGGTCAGATGCTCCGTAGTCGACCACAACCGGAAGGCGCCCATCCTGGCCCTTTTCCCTGCGGCTGACGCGGGTGGAGCATGTTGACGCGAGCGTCAGATTCGGGCTAGCGTGCGGCTCATGCTNACCGGCGACCTCGAGGATCTCGATGTCCTGATCGTCGGCGCGGGCTTCGCCGGCATGTACGCGGTGCACCGCCTGCGCGGGCAGGGGCTGCGGGTGCGGGCCTACGACGCGGCCGACGACGTCGGCGGCACGTGGTACTGGAACCGTTACCCGGGCGCCCGCTGCGACATCGAGAGCCTGGAGTACTCCTACTCGTTCTCCGAGGAGCTCCAGCAGGACTGGGAGTGGAGCCGGCGCTTCCCCGAACAGCCGGAGATGCTCGCCTACGCCCGGCACGTGGCCGACCGGTTCGACCTGCGCCGCGACATCGTGTTCGCCACCCGGATCACGTCGGTGACGTTCGACGAGGGCGACGGGCGCTGGCTGGTCACGACCGACCGGGGCCAGCGGGTGCGCGCCCGGTTCTGCGTGATGGCGACCGGCTGCCTGTCCGTGCCGAACGTCCCCGACCTCCCGGGGGCCGACCGCTTCGCCGGGCGTGTCCTGCACACCGCGACCTGGCCGGCCGAGGACGTCGACCTGGCCGGCCAGCGGGTGGGGGTCGTCGGCACCGGCGCCTCGGGCATCCAGTGCATCCCGCTCATCGCCCAGGTCGCGGACCACCTGACCGTGTTCCAGCGCAGCGCGAACTTCAGCGTCCAGGGGCTGAACGTGCCGCTGGACCCGGAGCTGGCCCGCGAGCGCAAGGCGCACTACGGCGAGTACCGCGAACGGGCCCGGCGGTCGTTCGGCGGGATGCTCCTGCGCCAGAACCGCGTCCATGCCCTCACCGCCTCGGCGGAGGAACGCGACCGGGAGTTCTCGGCGCGCTGGGGGCTGGGCGGCTTCGAGTACATGGCCGCCTTCGACGATCTCATCTTCGACCCGGCGGCCAACGACCTCGCCGCGGACTACGTCCGGGACAAGATCCGCCAGATCGTGCGCGATCCCGAGGTCGCCGCGACGCTGACGCCGACGGACCACCCGATCGGCACCAAGCGGATCTGCGTCGACACCGACTACTACGACACGTTCAACCGCGACAACGTCACCCTCGTCGACGTCCGCCGCGACCCGATCACCGAGATCACCGAGACCGGGGTGCGGGCCGGCGGGCGGGTGCACGAGCTGGACATCCTCGTCTACGCCACCGGCTTCCACGCGATGACCGGGGCGCTGCTGGCGATGGACGTCCGCGGCCGCGGCGGGCGCCGCCTCGCCGACCACTGGGCCCACGGGCCGCGCACCTACCTGGGGCTGGGGATGAGCGGGTTCCCGAACCTGTTCGTCGTGGCAGGCCCCGGGAGCCCCTCGGTGATCTCCAACGCGTTCGTCTCCCTGGAGCAGCACGTCGACTGGATCGGCGACTGCCTGGCCTACCTCGACGCCCACCGCCTGACCACGATCGAGGCGGACCCCGCCGCCGAGGACGACTGGGTGGCCGACGTCAACGCCGCCGCCGCGCGCACGCTCTACCCGCAGGCGAACTCCTGGTACCTGGGAGCCAACATCCCGGGCCGGCCACGGGTGTTCATGCCGTACGTCGGCGGGGTCGGCCGTTACCACAAGCGCTGCGCCGCCGTCGCCGCCGACGGCTACACCGGGTTCACGCTCAGCGCCTAGCGCGGCCGCTCAGGACCCGGACAGGACCCGGACAGGACCCGGCCGGGTGTTCTCCCCTGCACAGGCGCCGCCGACGCATGAGCCTCGGACCGCGCGTAGCGAGCCGGAACCGGCTGCGCCCTGGTCGTCGACGGCGATGCCAGAACCACACCCCATTGAAGATCATAAAATGCCTGCAGCGGGCCGCTGATGCTATAAACAGAGTGTCAGATGAGCTCTGTCGAGCCGCTCTGGACACCCAGCTGGCCGGCGAAGGCCGCCGGCGACGATCCCGCCAGTCGCGCACGGCGGGAACCAGGAGGAGGGACGGGCGTTGCCCGAAGGGACGAGCGCCGCGGGCCCACTCGCCGGCATCCGGGTTGTCGAGCTCGCCGGGATCGGCCCCGGCCCGCACGCGGCGATGATGCTCGCCGACCTGGGCGCGGACGTGGTCCGGGTGGCCCGGCCGGGTTCCGTGCCGGCGCCGGGGGTGCCGGCCGAGCCGGTGCAGCGCGGGCGCCGCCTCGTCGAAGCCGACCTGGGCGACCCCGTCGCCCGCGACGGCGTGCTGGACCTGATCGCCGGCGCCGACGTGCTGATCGAAGGCTTCCGCCCCGGCGTCACCGAGCGCCTCGGCCTCGGCCCGGAGGACTGCGCGCGGCGCAACCCGCGGCTGGTCTACGGGCGGATGACCGGCTGGGGCCAGCAGGGACCGCTGGCGGACCGGGTCGGCCACGACATCAACTACCTGTCGATCACCGGCGTGCTCAACGCGGTCGGCCGCGCCGGCGAGCCGCCGGTGCCGCCGCTGAACCTGGTCGGTGACTTCGGCGGCGGCTCCACCTACCTGGTGGTGGGTGTCCTCGCCGCGCTGGTCGAGCGGGAACGCTCCGGGCGCGGCCAGGTCATCGACGCCGCCATCGTCGACGGCGCGAGCCTGCTCGCGCACATGGTCTGGGGGCTGCGCGGGCGTGGCCGCTGGAACGACGAGCGCGGCTCCAACCGCCTCGACACCGGCGCGCCGTTCTACGATGTCTACGAGACCGCCGACGGGCGCTACATGGCCGTCGGCGCGCTCGAACCCCGCTTCTACACCACGTTCGTCACCGGCCTCGGCCTCGACCCGGCCGCGCTGCCCGGCCAGGACGACCGGGCCCGCTGGCCGGAGCTGCGCGAGGCGTTCACCAAGGCCTTCGCCGGGCGCACCCGCGACGAGTGGGCGGCTGTGTTCGATCCCCTCGACGCCTGCGTCACCCCGGTGCTGGACTTCGACGAGGCCACCGCGCACCCGCACATGGCCGCCCGGGAGATCCTGATCGACGTGGCCGGCGTGACCCAACCCGCCCCCGCGCCGCGGTTCTCGCGCAGCGTCCCCGCCGCGCCACGGGTTCCGCCGCGCGCCGCGGTCACCGTGGCCGAGGTCCTGGCCGGGTGGACCTGATCCCCCGCCACGCCCCCGAGCCCGATCTCGATCTCGACCTCAGACCTCGATCTCGACCAGACAACGAAGGAGGCGCCGTGTCCGTAACGGCAGCGCCGTCCAGCGGCTCCGACACGTTCCCCACCGGCGCCTGGGAGCTCCCGGACGAGTTCCGGATGCTCGCCGACACGGTGCGCCGGTTCATGGAGACCGAGGTCCGCCCGCTGGAGGACACGCTCCCCCACGACGCGGCCGGCCTGCCGCCCGAGCTGCTGAAGCCACTGCAGGCCAAGGCCCGCGCGGCTGACCTGTGGGCGCTGCAGACGCCGGCGGAGTTCGGCGGTGCCGGGCTGAGCGTGCTCGGCCAGGTCGTCGTCGCCGAAGAGGCGGCGAAGTGCCGGATGGGCGCGTTCTTCCCGGCCTGCGGGGCGTTCGGCGGCAATCCGCCGACGGTGATGTTCTCCGCGACCCAGGAGCAGTTCGAGACGTACGCCCGTCCCATCATCGAGGGTAAGGCGGGCCGGGCGTTCACCGCGATCAGCGAGCCGTCCGGCGGCTCCGACCCGGCGCGGGCGATCCGCTGCCGCGCCGAGCGCGACGGCGACCACTACGTCATCAACGGCACCAAGATGTGGACGACCCACGCCGGTTCCGCGGCCTGGGGGGTGCTCTACGCGCGCACCGGCGAGCCGGGCCGCCGCGACGGGATCACCTGCTTCATCCTGCCCAACGACGTCGAGGGGCTGACCAAGTTCCCGATCGACGTGATGACCTCCTACGCGCCGTACGAGCTGCACTTCGACAACGTCCGGATCCCGGTGGCCAACCGGATCGGCGAGGAGGGGCAGGGCTTCCGGCTCGCCTCGCAGTTCCTGGTCTCCGGGCNCATCGCCTACGCCGCCGGCCCGATCGGCATCGCCCAGCAGGCGCTGGGGATGGCGATCGACTGGGTCAAGCAGCGCGAGGTCTTCGGCTCCCGGCTGGCCGACAAGCAGGGCATCCAGTGGATGATCGCCGACAGCGAGGTGGAGCTGCGCGCCGCCCGTCTGCTGATGTACCAGGCGGCCTGGAACGCCGACCTCGGCAAGGATGTGCGGGTCGACGCGTCGGTGTGCAAGATGTACGGCACCGAGGCCGCCTACCGGGTCCTGGACCGCTGCGTGCAGATGTTCGGCGCGCTCGGCCTGTCCAAGGAGATGCCGCTGGAGCGCTGGTTCCGCGACCTGCGGGTCAAGCGCCTCGGCGAGGGCGCCTCCGAGGTCCAGAAGATGATCATTGCCCGCGAGCTGCTCCGGTGACGCGCGCATGACCGAGACCGGAACCTCGCTGCCCGCCGACGCGTCCGCGGGCGGCCTCGTCCCGGCGGCCCGCGCCGAATCCGCGCAGCTCGCCCCGGTCGGGGTCGCCCTGCCGGCACGGGAGTACGCCGAAAGCCGCTTCCGGCTGAGCCAGGTGATCCGCGACGAGCGCGGCGTGCGCGTCACGATGCAGCTTGGCCCGTGGCTCGACGGGCCCGACGGCGTCGCGACGATCGGTTCGCTCGGCGTCCTGGTGGACTCCGCGATCGGGATGGAGGTCTACGACGCCCGGCCGGAGAACTCCCACTCGGTCACCGCCGAGCTCTCCGTCGACGTCGTCGGCCCCCCGCCGTGGTCCGGCGGGCTGCTGACGGCCAGCGCCGAGCTGCTCGGACGGGATCCCGCCGGCGGGACGGCCCGCTGCGAGGTCCGCGACGACGCCGGCCGGCTGATCGCCGTCGGCATCGGCCGCTGCCGCTTCGTCAGCATCCCGGGCACGGCCGCGGGTTACCTCGACGGCGAGCCGCAGATGCTGCCGCCGGCCGCGCACCACTCGCTGCTGGCGGCCCTCACCCGGGCCGACGCCGGGGACGCGGCCATCGCCGGCCCCGTGCGCGACGGTGACCTGGGCCGGTTCCTCCTGCCCGCCAACCCGGCGTTCGAGAACGGCGGCGGCACGGTGCACGGCGGCATACTGTTCTGCGCCGCCGAGCTCGCCACCGAGGCGCTCGCCGACCCGGCGGTGCCGGAGCGCACGACGGCGATCCGGGTGAACTACCTGCGCCCGGCCGACCTCGCCGCCGAGGTCACCGCCACCGCCGAGCTCGTCCACCGCGGCCGCACGGTCTCGCTCTACCGGGTGACGACGGNGGGTCCGTCCGGCAAACCCGCGACCCTGGCCACCATCACCCGCGAGCGCGGCACCCCGGTGTTCTGACCCCGACCTCGCCGCCGCCCGGTGCATCCATCGGCGCCGGGCGCGGCGCGGCGGGGCTGCTGTGGCCATGCCCGACGCTGCGGCACGTCGACCGTTCGTGACGTTCTGGCTACTGTTGGGCCATGCCTCGCGAGTGGGACGCCCGCACCTACGATTCGTTGCCTCTCCCCCACCTGTTCTGGGGTAAGAAGACGCTCGGCCGACTCACCCTGACCGGCGCCGAGACGGTCCTCGATGCCGGTTGCGGCACCGGGCGCGACACCAGCGCCCTGCTCGACCTGCTGCCCGACGGGCGCGTGATCGCCCTGGACGGCTCCGCCGCCATGCTCGGCCAGCTACGGGCCCGTCTCGCCGACCGCCTCGACCGCGTCGAGGTGATCCAGGCCGATCTGCTGAAGCCGCTGCCCGTCCACACCTCGGTCGACGCCGTCGTCAGCGTCGCCGCCTTCCACTGGCTGCCCGATCACGACACGGTCTTCAGGAATCTGGCCGCGGTCATGCGGCCCGGGGCCCAGCTCGCCTTCGAATGCGGCGGCCAGGGCAACGTCGCGAGCATCGTCCACGCCATCAACGAGGTGCTGCCGGACGCGCCCCGGATCTGGAACTTCGCCGGCGTCGAGGACACCACACGCCGCCTGCTCGCCGCGGAATTNACCGACCTCGAGGTGACCCTGACGCCAGATCCCGCCCGACTCGAACAGGGCGAGCAGCTCAGCAGCTTCCTGGCGACGGTGATGCTGGGNGCACACCTCGACTTCCTCCCCGAGGATGAGCGGGTGGCCTTCGTCGACGCGATCACCGCCCGCCTCCCGGAACCCGTCGTCGACTACGTCCGTCTCCAGGTCCGCGCCACCCGAGCCGGCACCTGACCGTTGCCCGGCCGCGACCCGGACACCGACCCCTCCTACGGCCGCATGACGGACGGCCACATCCCGGCCATGTCCCGGCCACGTCCGCCTATCCCGCCGGCTTCCACCGCCGTGGTTCCTGTGTCGTCTCCGCTCACAGCGTACGAACATGTGTTCGACATCCGGGATGTGTTGTTCTACCGTCGACCCATGGTTCTCGACGACGACCTCGGGGACGGCCCTGACCCGCCGGCCTGTCACTGCTACGGGCCCCTCCCCGTCGGAGCGGCGGTCATGACGCGCTGCGCCCGACTACGGCACGGACAGGCGGGCGGATGACCGGATCCCTGGTCGCGAACAATACCACGCGCTAATATGCGAACACATTCGACATTGTTGCCGCGGAAAGCGGGGTCGGGCGATGCACGGTGGACCGATTGTCAAATTCCTGGATGACGCGCACTGGTTCGACGTGACCCGGTTGGAGTATCCGGACGGGCGGATCGCGCGGATCCAGGAGGCATGGATCCAGCTTTCGCCGCGCTACGTGTGTTTCTACAACAAGTGGGATCCCGGCGCGATCACGCCTCGGCACGGACATCATGGGGATCACTCGATTTTCGTCACCCGCGGGCAGGTCTCGGACGGCACGCATGTCTGCGGCCCCGGTTCGCACATCATGCTGGAGTACGGCGACACCTTCGGCCCCTGGGAGGCCGGGCCCGAGGGCTGCGAGATGTACGGGGTGATCATGGGCGTCGGGCACCCGTTCCTGGACAAGGCCGCCTGGCGCATGTACCTCGCCGAACGTGGGATCGTCGAGCATCCCTGCCCGCCGCCNCCGCTGCCGCTGTGGTCGGCCGGGCTGAGNGTGCTCCCCGCGGACTGACCGGACCCGCGCCGCGGACAGTCCCGCCCGCGCGCCATGCCGTGACCCGGACGGTTCGCCGTGCCCCGGCCGGCCATGGCCCAGACCGCGATGCCCTGGTCCGCCCGCGCGACGGCCGGGGCACCGCAGGACGGTGCCCCGGCCGGGGGCGGGCTATTCGATCGGGTCGTCGATCGTCGGGTTACGCACGCCGAAGCCGATCTCCTTGACGTTGAACGTCGGCTTCAGGCCCGGGCGGTCCACCCACGACGGGCGCGGCACGTGGCCGGGCTNGGGGCGGGCCCAGTCGACCCAGGTGCCCCAGTCGTCGCGGGTCAGCTTGATGTCGCCGGGCGTGTACGGCTGGCCGAACTCGGCGTACCACTTGCCGAAACGCTTCATCTCGTAGGCAATCCAGTAGTCCTCCTCGGACTTGAACTGCCCGTTGCCGGCGTACTCCAGAATCTGGATCGACTCGGCGCCGACCTTGGGGCCGCCGGGCACCTTGTAGTTGTCGGCCCAGTTGATGCCCTTCCAGACCACCGTGTCACCGTCGATCTTGTACCAGATCATCGGCGTGTAGGTGCCCGGCGACCAGGACATGGTGACGTCGAGGTACTCCTCGATCTCGTCCTGGCCGTTGAAGGTGCCCCAGTAGTGGTCCTTGTACCAGGCGTCCTCGGTGAAGCACTCGTGTGCCCAGCGCTTCCAATCCTCGGCGACCGGCCCGAGTAAGTAGTAGTTCTTGAATGCTGCTTCCACTTCTTCGCGGGAATGGCTCACGCGGCCTCCAGGGGTGTGGGTGGCATTGCAGGCGCCTCGAGGGCGGTCAGGCGCGGACCGTGGTCGGGGTGTAGGCGGCCTTGAGGTGCTTGATGCCGTGGAGGAAGTTCGTCCGCAGGAACTGCGGCTCCTCGACGGCGTGAATGTCAGGAAGGTACTCGAACAGCGCCTTGAACACCACGGCCAGTTCGAGGCGGGCGAGGTGCGCGCCCAGGCAGAAGTGCGGGCCGGGGGCGCCGAAACCGAGGTGCGGCGGGGTGAGGTCGCGGCGCACGTCGAACCGGGTGCCGTCGGGGAACACCGACTCGTCCTGGTTCGCCGAGCGGTACCACAGCACGAGCTTGTCGCCCTCGCGGAACTCCTGGTCGCCGAGGCGCACCCCGTCGGCGGTGACGGTGCGGCGCATGTGCAGCACCGGCGACGCCCAGCGGACGACCTCGTCGACGGCCGTCGGCGTGACGCCGTCGATGTCGGCGGCCCACAGCGCCCGCTGGTCGGGGTTCTGGGTGAGCGCGAGCAGGCCGTGCGCGATGGCGTTGCGGGTGGTCTCGTTGCCGGCGCCGACCAGCAGGATGAAGAAGGAGGCGAGCTCCTGCGCCGTGAGGTTGTCGCCCTCGGCGGCGACGAGGAGGCTGATGAGGTCGTCGCCGGGGTTCTTCAGCCGGTCGGCGGCGAGCTCGCGCAGCAGTTCGGCGAAGTCGTCGCCGACCCGGGACAGGTTCTTCGCGACCCCACGCGGGCTCTGGTCCGGGACGTACTCGGGGTCGCTGGCGCCGAGCAGCTTGTTCGTCGACTCGAAGATGAACTGCTCCTGGCTGCGCGGGATGCCCATCATGTCGTTGACGATGCGCAGCGGGATCAGCGCGGCGACCTCGGTGACGAAGTCACACTCGCCCTTCTCCGCCACCGTCCCGAGGACCTCCCGGGTCACCTCGCCG
Organism: Frankia sp. CpI1-P; assembly: GCF_001421075.1. Taxonomy (NCBI): domain Bacteria; kingdom Bacillati; phylum Actinomycetota; class Actinomycetes; order Frankiales; family Frankiaceae; genus Frankia; species Frankia sp. CpI1-P. Next base: position 59,635 of record NZ_LJJX01000032.1, read on the forward strand.
ACGTTGGCGCGCAGCGCCTCCAGGTTCTTCGCGGTGAACCCGCGGGAGATGATCCGACGCTGCCGGGCGTGCTGCGGGTTGTCCATCGCGATGATGGAGCCGAAGAACTCCCGCAGGTCCAACGGCTGGTCGAAGATGTTGGTGCCCTGCCCGGAGCAGAAGTCCTCCGGCCGGCGGCTGACCTCCATCACGTCGGCGTAGCGGGTCACCGCGTAGAAGCCGCGGCCCCGGACGTTGCCGGCGAGGTCGAGTTCGGGGAAGTACGGGCGTTCCCCGGACGCGCGCACGCTCGCGAAGTAGGCGTCGCGTTCGGCCGCGGGCCGGGTCCACCAGTCGAGATCGTCCAGGTCGACGTCAGCGATCAGGCTCATGGCCGGTTCTCCTCGTGCTGTGCGGCGGCACCGCGGGACGGATGCGGCGCGCTCCGGTGGTCGTTCGGACGGGTGGCGGCGAGCTGGGGCGGCGAGCTTGAGTGGCGGCGAGCTGGGGGGGCGGCGAGCTCGAGGGGGCGGTGAGGCGGGTGCCGGATCAGGCGGCGTCGGCGGCCGGGTAGCGCAGCACGCCCCGCAGGTTCGTGCCCGCGCGCAGGTCGTCGAACGCGTCGTTGATGTCGTCGAGGGGGTAGGTCCGCGACACCATCACGTCGAGGTCGACCTGGCCGACGCTGGACAGCTCCAGCAGCTTGGGGATGTCGGCGCGCGGGTTGCCCGAGCCGTAGAGCGTGCCGATGATGCGCTTCTCGGTCAGCGTCAGGTCCATCAGGTTCACGTCGATGGACGTCTCCGTCGCCGGGTGGATGTTGGTGACGACAAGCGTGCCCCGCTTGGNCGTCATCCNCAGGGCCTTCTTGACCAGCTTGCCGTCCCCGACGCCCATCGCGCAGATGAACACGTCGGCGCCGCGGTCCCAGGTCGCCTCCGCGACGACGGCGGGGGCCTCCTGCCAGGAGGTCGCGACGTGGGTGGCGCCGAGCTCGAGGACCTTGTCCTTCTTCGTCTCGACCGGCTCGATCGCGACGATCACCTTGGCACCGGCGAGCTTCGCGCCCTGGATGGCCGCGCCGCCGATGCCGCCGACCCCGGCGACGACCACGGCGTCGCCGGGGCGGACCTGGGCGGCGTAGACCGCCGAGCCCCAGCCGGTGACGAACCCGCAGCCCAGCAGGCAGGCCCGGTCCAGCGGGTAGTGGTTGTCGATCTTGATGACGCTGGCCTCGTTGACCACCGTGTGGTGGGCGAACGACCCGATCAGGCAGGCGGTGGAGATGTCCTCGCCCTTGGCGTGGTGGCGGTAGCCGTCGTCGGAGATGTGCCGCCCGCTGTAGAGCTTGGCGCCGAGGTCGCACAGGCTCTGGTGGCCGGTCGAGCAGGACGGGCAGCGCCCGCACGACGGCATGAACCCGAACACGACGTGGTCACCGGGCTTCAGCCAGGACACGTGCGCACCGACCTCGCGCACGNCCCCGGCGCCCTCGTGCCCGCCGATGCACGGGATGCGGAACGGCATGTCGCGGGTGACGAGGTGCTCGTCGGAGTGGCAGATGCCCGAGGCGTGGAGTTCGACCAGCACCTCGTCGTGCTTGGGCGGGTCGAGCTCGATCGTCTCGACCGCCCACGGGGCGTTCGGCTCCCAGAGCACCGCGGCCTTGGTCTGCACTGTCGTGTGGTCCTCTCGTCGCTACCGGCAGTCCGATGCTGGTCGGTGGGTCCGGTACTGGTCGGTGGTCCGGTGCTGGCCGGTGGTTCGGTGCTGGCCGGTGGTTCGGTGCTGGGGGGCGGCCGGTCGGGCCGCCGGGGGGTCACCCCGCCGGCAGGATGATCGACTGGTACTCGGTGTAGGCCGCCAGTCCCTCCGGACCGCCCTCGCGGCCGATGCCGGACTGCTTGAACCCGCCGAACGGGCTGCCGAGGTCCATGCCGGCGCTGGAGTTCACCCCGACGCCGCCGGCGCGGATGCGGCCGGCGACCGCCTCCCCCGCGGCGATGTCGGTCGTCCACACCGCGCCCGCCAGGCCGTAGTCGGAGTCGTTGGCGATGNGCACCGCGTCGTCGACGCCGTCGTAGGGAATNACGACCATGACCGGGCCGAAGATCTCCTCGCGGGCGACGCGCATGCCGTTGTCCACGCCGGCGAACAGGGTCGGCTCGACGTACCAGCCGCGGTCGAGGCCCTTGGGCCGGCCGCCGCCGGTGACCAGGCGGGCGCCGTCGGCCTCGGCGGAGCTCAGATAGCCCTCGACCCGCTCGCGGGCCTGGCTGGAGATCAGCGGGCCGACCTCGGTGGCGGGGTCGCTCGGGTCGCCGACCCGCAGCGCACCGATGCGGGTGCCGAGCGCGTCGACGACCTCGTCGTAGCGGTCGCGGGGGGCGAGCACGCGGGTCTGGGAGACGCAGATCTGCCCGCCGTTGGACATCGCCCCGCCGACGATCGCCTCGACCGTGCCCGCGCCGAGGTCGACGTCGGGCAGCAGGATCGCCGCCGACTTGCCGCCGAGCTCCAGTGTGCAGCGGCGCAGGTCGCGCGCGCACAGCTCGCCGATGTGGCGGCCGATGGCCGTCGACCCGGTGAAGCTGATCTTGTCGACGCCGGGGTGGCGAACGAGATGCTCGCTGGCCGCGGCCTCGCCGGGAACGATGGACAGCACGCCCGGGGGCAGGCCCGCCGCCTCGGCCGCCTCGGCGAGCAGGTAGGTGTGCAGGGGGGTCTGGGGGGCCGGCTTGAGCACGACGGTGCAGCCGGCCAGCAGGGCCGGGGCGAGCTTGAGCGCGGCGACGAACAGCGGCGCGTTCCACGGCACGATCGCGCCGACCACGCCGACGGGCACCTGCCGCACCCGCACCGGGCCGCCGAAGCCGCCCTTGCGGGTCGTCTCCCACTCGTGGCTGCGCCCGATGCCGCTGTAGGTGGCGAACACGGCGGTGGCGATCCCGACCTGACCGATGGTCGACCACGCCCGCGGCGAGCCGACCTCCGCGGAGATGAGATCGGCGAACTCCTCCGCGCGCGCCCGGATCGCCTTGCCGAGCCGGCCGACGATCTGCGCGCGCTCGGCCGGGTCGAGAGCCGGCCAGGGGCCGGCGTCGAAGGCGCCGCGGGCGGCGGCCACCGCCGCGTCGACGTCGGCGATCGAGGCGCTCGGCACGCGCCCGATCGGCTCCTCGGTCGCCGGGGAGAACACGTCGATCACCCGGGACGAGGCCGGCGGCACCCAGCCACCGATGAAGAGATTCTCGTGGGTGTACAAGGAGGTCTCTTTCCCACTGATGATCAGGTCGGGCGGCCGGGCCACGACCGGACCGGCCCGAGGAGGACGACGCCCGGGCTCCCGCCCGACCGTATGATCACTTAATTCTGGCGTTCATGTCACCGATGTGCAAACAGTACCCGCGCGGACTACGCACCGGCCGTGTTCGCCGGGGTTCGCGCGGCGAAGTGCTGCAGGACCGGGCCGAGCAGCTCCGGGGTGGACCCGTGCAGGACCAACTCGTCGGCGCCGGCGTCGAGGTAGTCGTCGAGGCGGGCGGCGCACTCGCCCGCGGAGCCCACCGCGGCGGCGTCGGTCAGCCACGACGGGGGCAGGGTGCCGGCGACGTCGAGGAGCTGGTGGCGGGTGAAGACGTTGTCGGCGGACCCGCGCAGGCCGGCCATCAGCGGGTGGGAGCGCAGCGCCGCCAGCGGCTCGACGCCCCACTCGTTCACCCCGGCCAGCCGCTCGCCGAAGCCCGGGATCTGGAAGTAGGTCACCGCGCGGGCACCGACCACGGCCGTCTCCTCCTCGGGCGTGAGGTCGGGGGCGACCACGACGGTGGCGTAGACCTTCACTGTCGACGGATCGCGCCCCGCCTCGGCCGCGGACTTGCGCACGATCGCCACCGAGCGGGCGACGGCCTCCGGGGTGAGGAAGGGGTGCAGCAGCGCGCCGTCGAAGTGCGCCCCGGCGAGCGCGAGGCTCTTCGGGCCGATCGCGGCGAACACCAGCTCCGGCGGCGCGACGTCGGGCAGGTCACCCAGGCGCATGACCGGGAAGCGCCCGGCGGGACCGTCGTAGGAGACCTTCTCCCCCCGGCACAGCCGGCGCAGCATGTCGGCGGAGTCGACGAGCACCTGGTTGGTCATCGCCGGCAGGCCCACGGCCTTCCACATCGGGCCGACCGAACGCCCGAAGCCCAGCGTCAGGCGCCCGCCGCTGAGCGCCTGGGCCGTCATCGCGGTGGAGGCCAGCACGACGGGGTGGCGCACGAGGAAGTGGGTGATGCCCGAGGCGATGCGCACCCGGCTGGTGGCCTGGCCGATGGCGCCCGCGAGCACGCCGAAGTCCTTCGTCCCCCACCGCTCGCTGAGCCACACGGTGCCGAGCCCGAGGTGCTCGGCGGTCTGCGCCTGGCCGATCGCGGGCCGCGGATCCGCGACCCGGCCGGGCAGGACGTAGGCGCCGAGGCGGTCCGCNACCCGGGCAGCACCGGTCAGATCGCGGTCCCTGTTCGTCGTCATGCCCCTATTCTGACATCCGTGTCTAGTATTTGGGCGATCAGCCGGTCCGGGCGGTCGGCAACCGGGGCACGCGGGCGGAAGGAGTCAGGATGGCCACCACGGCACGACGGGATCTCGAGGCGACCCGGGAGGTCCTGCGGGGGTGGCTGNGGGACCGGCACGGTGCCACCGACGTGGAGATCTCGCCCCTGACCTCGCCGAAGGCCGGCTATTCCAACGAGACCCTCTACCTGCACCTGGCCTGGACCCCGCCGGACGGCCCGCNCCGCGGCGAGGACCTCGTGCTGCGCATCGAGCCCACCGGCCACCAGCTCTTCGTGACCCCCGACGCGGTCCGCCAGGCGCGGATCATGCAGGCGCTCGCCCCCCACCCGGGCGTGCCGGTGCCGACCATCTGGTACATCGAGTCGGATCCCACCGTGCTGGGCTCGCCGTTCTACCTGATGGGCCGGGTCGACGGCCGGGTGCCCGGCGACGTCCCGAGCTGGCACGCCGAGGGCTGGACGGTCGATCTCAGCCCGGCGCAGCGGACCCTGATGCACGACAACGCGCTGGCCTCCCTGGTCGCGCTGCACCGCATCGACGTGCGCGACGGCTTCGAGTTCCTGACGCCCGCGGGCACCGGCACCGCGCTCGACCGCTACCTGGCGGCGCTGCGCGACTGGCACACCTGGGCGGGGCCGAGCCTGCGCTGGGAGCCCGAGACCGTCGCCGCCGCCGTGGACCACCTGCTGCGCGAGCGCCCCGACGATCCGTCCGCCGGCATCGTGTGGGGCGACGCCCGGGTCGGCAACATCAGCTTCGGTGCCGACCTGTCCGTGCGGGCGATGTTCGACTGGGAGACGGCCACCGTCGGCCCGCCCGGCATCGACCTCGGCTGGTGGCTGATGTTCGAGGACTTCCTCTGCGAGGCACAGCGGCTGACCCGCCTGGAGGGCGTGCCCGACCGGGCCGCGATCATCGCCCGCTACCAGGAGCTGTCCGGCCGGCCGGTGGAGCACATCGACTACTACGAACTGCTCGCCGCCACCGTGATGACGCTGATCAACAGCCGCCTCGGCGTGCTGCTGATGACGAGCGGCGGGCTGCCGGAACGGGTCGCCTCCGCCTACGCCCGCCGCACCATCAGGATGATCCGTCGCGGCCTCGACCGCGTCGCCGCCTGAGCAGCNCCACCCGGGGACGGCCGCCCGCAGAGACATGACAGCAGCGTTAGAAAGTTGCTCTGCCTCCTGCTAGCGTGCAGCACGTCACGGTGGCGCGGCAGGCAGCACGCAGCACGGNGCCGCCGCCCGGCGACGGGCCGACCAGATCGCGACCCCGGGCGCACCGCCTGACCACCTCGACCGACGACCCGACGGAGCAGTGATGAGCGCACCCAGCGAGGCGGGCGCCGCGTGGGAGTTCCCGATCGAACGCGGCAAGATCCGTGAGTTCGCCCTCGCCATGCAGTCCGAGGCGCCGGAATACCAGCACCCGGACGCCGTGGTCCCGCCGACGTTTCTGATCAACGCCAACCGCTGGGCGCCCGAGGGTGCCCGCGTGCCGCACGGGTTCGACCGCCGCCGGCTGCTGCACGGCGAGCAGGAGTACATCTTCCACGGGCCGCCGCCACGCGCCGGGCAGACCCTCTACGCCGCCGAGCGCCTCGCCGAGCGCTACGAGAAGCCGGGCCGGCGCGGGGGCACCATGAAGTTCGCCGTCATCGTCACCGAGTTCCGCGACGAGGCGGGCACCCTGGTCGCCGAGGGCCGCGCGACCTACATCGAGACCGCGAAGGCCACCAAGTCCGCGGAACCGGCCAAGTCCGCGGAACCAGCCAAGACCGCGGAGTCGGCGGCGGCCGCGCAGCCGGCGCCGGTTACCGAGGAGAAGGCATGACGGNCCCTGGCACCACCCTCGCCGACCTCGCGGTGGGTTCCTCCCCCGAGCCGCGCGCGTTCGGCCCGCTCACCCGGCAGATGTTCGTGCGCTACTCGGGGGCGTCGGGCGACCTCAACCCGATGCACTACGACGACACGTTCGCCCAGCGCGCCGGCTACCCGTCGGTGTTCTCCCAGGGGATGCACCAGGCGGCCCTGCTGGNCACCTTCGCCACCGACTGGCTGGGCGCGGAGAACGTGCGCCGTTTCCACGTCCGCTTCCGCGAGCAGGTCTGGCCGGACGACGTGCTGACCTGCTCCGGGGTGGTCACGGCCATCGAGGAGCAGCCCGAGGGCCGGCTGGTCTCGGTGGACCTGAGCTGCGCGCGTCAGACCGGCGGCGTGGCCATCGCCGGCGCCGCGGAGTTCCTGCTCCCGCACTGACGGCGGACGCCGGCCCGCAGGATCGACCGCTCGACGCTGGGCCGCTCCCATCCCGGCCGGGATCGGCCGGGATCAGCCGGGTGGCGTTACCCCAAGACTCGGTGGCGCCTGCTCCGAGAGTCAGCCGACCTCGGCGACGGGCGCGGCCGGGGATCCGCGGTCCGGCATCAGGGCGACAGCCGGACCGCGGATCCACCTTCCACCCGCGACCCCCACTGACGATCAAGATGTTCCCCCGAACCGCACCACGCACCCGGACCCCGACCTTCGGCTTCGGCTTTTGGATCATGGTGTTCCGCGGAACCGCGCCCCAGTCCCCCGCCCGCGCGGCTGTTCGCCGGAGCCCGGGCCGAGCCCCAGCCGCCTAGTTACTGACGGTGACGATCGAGGGGGGTGAGAGCGGGGGTGTGCGAGGGGCCGGCGTCCCGTGGTTCTTTGCTATGGACATATTTGCTATGGACATAGCGGACGCCAAACCGGCCACAGGGACCACGGTGGTCGCTCTCCCACGCATCCACCCCGAACACCCATCCGTCGCCGCCACGCTCCGCGATCGCCGCCGCCGCCGCGAGCAGGTGACACGGTCATGCAGATTCCGCGGAGCCGGAACCGGACGGGATCCGCTCGGACCGGGCGCGCCGAGCTACAGACCAGTTACGTGCCTCGTCGGGTCGGGACCGCGTCTGATCGGCTAGCACTGCGCGCAGCTCTCGGCGGGCGGGCCGGCGGCGGGCGGCCGCGGGTTGAACAGGGTGCCGAGAGCGGCGAGGGCGCCGGGCACCGGCCGGTAGTAGGCCCAGACGCCGCGCTTGTCCCGGCTGATCAGGCCGGCGTCGACGAGGACCTTCAGATGGTGGCTGACGGTCGGCTGGGTCAGTCCGAGGGGCTCGGTGAGTTCGCAGACGCAGGCTTCGCCGCCGTCGCGGGCGTAGATCATCGACAGCAGTCGCAGCCGGGCGGGGACCGCGATGGCCTTCAGCACGGCGGCGAGCTGGTCGGCGTCGTGCGCGGACAGGGGCGCGGCGGCCAGCGGGGTGCAGCAGGCCCCGAGCGCACCGGCCGGGTCGCCGCCGGCCTCGTCGGGCCGGCCGGTGGACGCCGTGGCGGGGGCGGGCATCGAGGTCGTGGCCATGGGGACCAGCATGCCACGAGAGATTGACAGTGGTCTATGTCNGTGGGCATGCTCCGTCCGGCAGGCATAGACGAGTGTCGATGTAAGCGAGGTGGTCGGGATGGCGCGGGTGCAGTTGGCGTTGAACGTGTCCGATGTGGACGCGGCGGTGGAGTTCTACTCGAAGCTGTTCGGGGTGGCGCCGGCGAAGCGTCGGCCGGGGTATGCGAACTTCGCGGTCGACGTGCCGCCGTTGAAGCTGGTGCTGATCGAGAACCCGGACGCCCGCGGCAGCGGGGTCGCGGGAGCACTGAACCATCTCGGCGTCGAGGTCGAATCCACCGAGGAGGTCACCGCCGCGACGACCCGGCTGGCGGGGGCCGGGCTGGAGACCGCGGTCGAGGAGAACACCGCCTGCTGCTACGCGGTACAGGACAAGGTGTGGGTCGATGATCCCGACGGTGCGCCGTGGGAGGTCTACACGGTGCTCTCCGACGTCGTCGATGGGTCGATGCCGACGCTGCGGATGGTGGAACCGGGCGGCGGCCCGGGGTCGGCCTGCGCCTGCGGACCGGGGGTGGACTGCGGCCCGACGTCGGACCCCGCCGGCGTCGAGGGCGCCGAACCGGCGCCCGCCGGCGCCCGCTGAACCCCGTGGCGGACAGTGAGTCGGGTGGTCGGCCGGCGCTGGCGCGGCGGCTGGCCGCCGAGGCGGTGGGCAGCATGCTGCTGGCCGCCCTGGTCGTCGGGTCGGGGATCGCCGCGGTCCAGCTCAGCCCCGACCAGGTCGGGTTGGAGCTGGTGGAGAACGCCGCGGCGACCGCCGCCGGCCTGTTCGCGATCATCCTCATGGTCGGCCCGGTGTCCGGGGCGCACTTCAACCCGGTGGTCAGCCTCGTCGACGCCGCGTTCGGCGGCCTGTCGTGGCGCGACGCCGCCGCCTACCTGCCCGCGCAGGTCGCCGGCTGTGTCGCGGGGGCGGTGCTGGCGAACCTGATGTTCGACCGGTCGGCGGTGTCGATCGCCTCGCACCACCGGGCGTCGGGGGCGCATCTGCTTGCCGAGGTCGTGGCCACCGCCGGACTGATCCTGCTGATCTTCGCGCTGGCCCGGTCCGACCGGGCCGAGCGGGCCCCGGCGGCGGTCGGCGCCTACATCGGCGCGGCGTACTGGTTCACCAGCTCGACGAGCTTCGCGAACCCGGCGATCACCGTCGGGCGGATGTTCTCCGACAGCTTCGCCGGCATCGCCCCCGCCTCCGCCCCGGCGTNCATCGCCGTCCAGGTGGTCGGCGGGGCGGTCGGCTACGGGCTGGTCCGGCTGTTCTACCCGCCCACGGTCGCGCCGGGGCGCCTCGTGAGCGACCCGCGTCGGCAGGCCGACGCGCCACACCCATCCCGCGAACGGAGCACACTTCGATGACCGCGAGACCGTCGGTGTTGTTCGTCTGCGTCCACAACGCCGGCCGCTCCCAGATGGCCGCCGGCTGGCTCACCCACCTCGCCGGCGACCGCGTCGAGGTCCGCTCGGCCGGCTCCGCGCCCGCCGACCAGATCAACCCCGCCGCCGTCGCGGCCATGGCCGAGGTCGNCATCGACCTCACCGAGCAGGCCCCGAAGATCCTCACCGTCGACGCGGTCGAGGCCTCCGACGTCGTCATCACCATGGGCTGCGGCGACGCCTGCCCGATCTTCCCGGGCAAGCGCTACGAGGACTGGAAACTCGACGACCCCGCCGGCCAGGGCATCGACGCCGTGCGCCCCATCCGCGACGAGATCCGCGCCCGCGTCGACCGACTCCTGGCCGAGTTGCTCCCCGCCGGCACCTGACCGAGGCGAAGCGATGAGCGGGCCGCGGCGCTGTACCCGGATGGCAGCCGCGGCCCGCGGGCCGATTAGCCACCGACCCCTTCCATTTCTAACAGATCTGTCACCAGATTCCGAGCCGCGCCGGCTCATCTCACATTTCCACCGACGCCGTCACCCTGCGAAGCCGGCCCCGCCAGGGCGCCCGCCGCGCCAGCGCGATCCCGCTACCACCGTGATGCCTCGGCGGGCGAACGGGCCGGGAGCCGTCGCCTTCCGCGGCCGGCGGAGCGGGCCGACGTCCCTCGACCCCTGCCGCCTAGCGGCAACAAATCTGACACAACGACTATGCAGCGTCCGGCACGCGCCGCCGGGAGGGGGCTGACGAACGAGAGCCCGTGCCGGCGGGGCACTCCCGCCGGCACGGGCTCGTCGCGGCCGCTACTCGACACAGCCGCTACTCGACACAGCCGCTACTTGTCGCAGCCGCTACCCGACACAGCCGCTACCCGACGCAGATGGCGCTTGCGCCGTGGGGAGCGGTGAGCTTGCCGTTCTTGATCACGCCGTACCAGCCGCACGGGGTGGAGGTCGCCGGCTTGTCCTTGGTGTAGGTCGTCGGCGGGATCAGACCACCGAGGGTGTTGTTCGCGGGCAGGGCGTAGAGCCCGGTGTAGATGTCGGCGGAGGTCGGGCTGGGCCCGATCTTCGCGGCTGCCTTGCCGAAGGTGACCCCCGCGGCCCAGCCGGCGCTGGCGCTGGCGTTCAGCGGGGTGCTCGACTTGTAGGTCTTCATCGCCTGCAGGAAGTCCGCCGACTCCGGCGCGCCACCGAACCAGTTGAACGAGTCGTTCGCGATGTAGGCGCCGTTGTAGTTGGNGTTGTCCAGCAGCTTGTCGAGGAAGCTCTGCCCCGGGGAGATCAGCTGCGGCCGGTAGTTCTGCTTCGCGCAGTCCGCGACGAAGCGCTCGCTGACCTCACCCGAGCTGTTGAGGATGATCGAGTCCACCCCGGCCGAGCGCATGTTGAGGCACTGGGAGGTGTAGTTGGGCGACGACGACGAGATCGCCAGGCCGGAGGCGAACTGCAGCCCGAGCTTCGTAGCGATGCCGCCGGCGAGCGTGAGTCCCTGCGCGCAGGCGGGGACCTCNGCGCAGACGACCATGCCGAGCTTCTTCTTACCGGCGATCTTGGCGGCGTTCACCTCGGACACGACGTAGTTGACGGCAGTGTCGGAGGTCGGGAAGAAGTTCGGATCGGTCAGCCACAGCGCCGCGGTGGCCGAGCCGCCGATCACCGGAATCTTCTTGTCGTCGATGTACTTCTGCCAGGACGACTCCAGCCCGGACTCGTGCGTGCCGACGAGCGCGATCACGTGGTCGTTCTCGACCATGCCCTTGACGGCGGCCAGGGACTTGGCCGGGTCGTTGGCGTCGTCGCGGACGACGACCTTGACCGGGTGCCCGTTGATCCCGCCCCGGTCGTTGGTCCACTGCGCCCAGGCCTGCACGGCGTCCGCCGTCGCCTTGGAGATCACGCCGGCGAAGCCGCTGAACTGGCCCACCGTGCCGATGACCAGCGGGCTGCCGGTCGGTGCCGGCGACTTCGGGGCCGCCGGAGCCGCCGAGGCGCCGCCCCCGGACCCGCCCGAGCTGCCACCGGAGCTGCCGGAGCTGCCGCACGCGGCGACCGCGAGGACCAGGGCCACGAGACACACGGCCGGTCGTAATATCTGGCGCTTCACACAGGTGCCCTTCTTCTTCAACGGGTTGTCGTATCCAGCACCTCCCCCCACGCCATGGGCATGAGGGAAGAAACAGGGATGCCGCGGACGGGAACGTCGACGGTCCGCGGGCGCCGCAGCCGGTCGCGACGCGGTCAGTCGGCGGTGGCGGTGGCGGTGGCGGTGGCGGTGATGAGGGTGATCGCGCGTTCGGGGCACGATCCGGCGGCGCGCCGGGCGCCCTCGACGCGGTCGGCGGCGACCGGGCCGTCGTCCGTCACCTGGCCGTAGCCCTCGTCGTCGTCGTGGAAGACGTCGGGGGCGAGCATGTAGCACAACCCGTGCCCGACGCACAGGTCGCGGTCGATCGTGACCCTCACCGCGCCGCGCCCGGGGTGAGGACGAGGGGAAGGGCCTCCAGGCCGACGGTGCCGCGGGGAAACTTCACCGTCGGCGCGAACCCGGGCGCGATGTCGTAGTGCGGGATGAGACGGTGCCACTCCTCGTAGACCAGGCGCATCTCGAGGCGGGCGAGGTGGGAGCCGAGGCAGCGGTGCACGCCGACGCCGAAGCTGGCGTGCGGGTTGTCGCCGCGGTGGAAGTCGATCCCGTACGGATCGGGGTAGCGCGCCTCGTCGCGGTTGCACGCGGCGATGTAGGCGGTGACCCGGGTGCCGGCGGGCAGCGTGCGCCCGCCGAGTTCGGTCGCCGCGGTGGTGATCCGCGGCACGAACGGCGCCGGCGGGTCGAGGCGGAGCAGCTCCTCCACGGCGGCGGGGACGAGGGCGGGATCGTCGACGATCTCCTGGCGGCGGTCGGGGTTGCGGGCGAGGCGTTCCATCCCGAAGCCCAGGGCGTCGGTCACCGTGTCGAGGCCGGCGAGGACGAACAGGAAGCACAGGCCGATCACCTCGGCGTCGGTGAGCGCGTCGTCACCGTCGAGGCAGAGCAGCTCGCTGAGCACGTCCGGGCCGGGAACGCCGCGGCGGGCGGCCACCAGCTCGGACAGGTAGGTGAACAGCTCGCCGGCGTGGCGCAGGTCGGCCTCGTCGGTGCTGATCGCCCCGGACGGGTCGCTCAATGCGAGGATCGCGTCCTTCCAGGCGACGAACTGGTCGCGCATGTCCAGCGGGAGACCGAAGAAGGTCAGGAAGGCCTGCACCGGGAAGACCGACGCGACGTCGGCCACGAAGTCGCATTCGCGGCGCGCCGGCAGCGGCGCGATGAGCTCGGCGAGCTGGCGGCGTAACTCCGGTTCCAACGGCCTGATGCTGCGCGGGCTGAAGAAGGGCTGCAGGATGTGCCGGTAACGGGCGTGCTCCGGCGGGTCGAACGCGATCGGGACCAGCGGGAGCGGGCTGCCGAGGCTGTCGAAGGCCTGCCGGGAGGAGAACACCGCCGGATTGCGGAACGCGGCCTCGACGAGGGCGTGATCGGTGAGCGCGATGTCGGGTTCGAGCTGGACGATTCCCCCGCGTTCGCGGATGAGCCGCCACGCGGCGTCCCGGTCGTCGCGGACGGGCAGGTCCTCGAAGGTGAAGGGCTGGGCTTCGCCGGCCGACATGTGGCCTCCCTGGGTCCGTTGATCCATTGGTCCGCTGGTCCGCTGGTCCGCCGGGGCCGCTCAGAACGCCGAGCGCAGCGCTCCGCCGTCGACCGGGATGAGCTGCCCGGTGACGTAGCCGGCCCAGGCCGAGCAGAGGAAGGCCACGACGGCGGCGATCTCCTCCGGGCGGCCCGGGCGGCCGACGGGGATGCCGGTGCTGAACTGGGTCATCATGTCGGCGGGCGCGAGGCCGCGCTGCGCCCCGACGCCGCCGACGTAGTCCCACATGCGGTCGGTGGCGATGAAGCCGGTGCCGATGGTGTTGACGGTGACGCCGTCGCGGCCGAACTCGTTGGCCAGCGAGCGGTTGAGCGTCACCACCGAGGCCCGCACGGTGTTGGCGAGGATGTGCTTGAGCTCGGGCGGCGGCTCCTTGGCCGCGCCTGAGCCGATGTTGACCAGCCGCCCCCAGCCGCGTTCCCGCATCGCGGGCGCGACCAGCCGGGTGAGGTGGATGACGCTGAGGGTCATCTCCCGGAAGGCGCGGGCGAAGTCGTCCCCGGTGAGGTCGAAGAAGTCGCCGGGGCCGGGGCCGTGGACGTTGCTGACCGCGATGTCCGGCGGCCCGAAGTGCTCCCGGGCCTCGGCCACGACCCGCTCGATCTCCTCGGCGACCGTCATGTCCGCCGCCACGCCGTGCGCGACGCCGCCGTTCTTGCGGATCGTCTCCACGACCTCGCCGACCGCCTCGGCGCCGCGGGCGGTCACGACGACCCGCACCCCCTCGGCCGCCAGCAGTTCGGCGACCGCGCGCCCGATGCCGCGGCTGCCGCCGGACACCACCGCGACCCGATCCGCGATCCCGAGATCCACAGCGACCTCCCCGGACGTCTACACGCTGCCAGATTCGTGAAGCATGCCACATCTCTCCGGGTGAGGAAACTTATACGGAGAAGCGCATTTGAGTGCCCTTTTCAGGTGACGTATTCGTCAGATGACCCGCACTATCCGGCCAGGTGCACAGCAACGCGGCGCCGGCCCGCGTACAGGCCGGCGCCGCGCGTCTCTCAGGTACCGGCCCCGGCGCGGGCGAGCAGCTCGCGACGGACCGCCGCTTTGGAGATCTTGAGCATCGAGCCCTGGGTGGGNAGCTCGTCGGTGAGCTCGAGCTGCTCGGGCAGCTTGTAGCGGCCCAGCCCCGCGGCGAGCAGGTGGCGTTGCATCTCGGCGAAGTCCAGGTCGGGCTGGCCGGGCACCCGCTCCACCACCGCGCAGACCCGCTCGCCGCGTTCGTCGTCGGGCAGGCCGACCACGGCGACCCGGGCGACCAGCGGGTGCGTGCCCAGCAGGTCCTCGACCTCCCGCGCGGAGATGTTCTCGCCCTTGCGGATGATGATGTCCTTGATCCGGCCGGTGAGCTTGATCCGGCCGTCCGGGCGGACCAGCCCCAGGTCTCCGGTGCGTAACCAGCCGTCGACGAACGCCTCCGCGGTCTGCGCCGGATCCCGGTAGCCGGCGCAGACCTGGGGTCCGCGGATCTGCAGCTCGCCCTCCTCCCCCGGGTCGGCGACGGTGCCGTCGAGACGGGCGGCCCGGATCTCGATGCCGCGCACGGGCGCCCCGTCGGTCCCCCGGCGCAGCTCGACGTCGTCGTCGGGGTAGCCGACGGCGATCATCGGGACCTCGGTCATCCCGTAGGCGGGGATGTAGGTCACCTCGAGCTCGGCGGTGATCTGGTCGAACATCGCCGGGGGGGTGGGGCCGGCGCCGCCGCCGAGCTGGCGCAGGTCCGGCAGCAGGCGGCCGGCCCCGCGCCGGCGCTGCTCGCGCAGCAGCAGCTCCCCGAACGCGACGCTGCCGCCGCACAGGTTCACCCGGTGCCGGCGGAACAGCTCCGCCAGCGACGACGGGTCGAACCGCTCGACGGACAGGGTGCGGATCCCGACGGAGAACATGAAGCAGAACAGGTTCGGCCCGCCGATGTGCGCGATGGCGAACTGCATCGCGAACACCGTGTCGGCGTCGAGCCGCATCCGCTCGGCGTAGCCCCGCCCGCCCCACATCAACGACTCGTCCGAGTGCAGCACGCCCTTGGGCTCGGACGTCGTACCGCTGGTGTAGAAGGTCCAGCGGGCCTCGNGCGGATCGGTCGGCGCCGCCGGCAGGATCGCCGGGTCGCCGTCGGGCAGGTCGTCGACACCGACGACGACGATCCGCGGCCGGGGGGCGTCCGACCAGTCGAGCCCGGAGACCATCTCGACGTAGTCGAACCCGTTCCAGGTGCCGGGCAGCACGACCCACTCGGCGCCGGTCTGGCGCAGCGCGAAGCCGACCTCCCGGCCCCGCACCGCCGGGATCACCGNGTTCTGGTGGGCGCCGAGGCGGGCGAGCGCCAGGCACACCAGCAGGGTCTCGATCCTGGTCGGCAACTGCCAGGTCACCCGGGATCCCGGGCCGATCCCGAGCTGGTGCAGACCGGCGGCCACCCGTTCGGCCCGGTCGCGGAACTCGCCGAAGGTGATCCGGCGATCCCGCTCGTCAACAATCATCAACCGGTCCGGGGTGAGCCGGGCCCGCCGGTCGCACACCTCCCAGAAGGTGAGGTCGTCGATGGGTATCACGGCCGCTGCGGACGTCGTCACGGCTGCCACTCCTCTCTGCGATCGGTGCCGGCTCCCCGGTCGGTGCCGGCTTCCCGATCGGTGCCGGTGTCGCTCGTCATCCGCCGTGGTTCGGGGCGACGCCCAGGTAGTGCTCGAAGACCTCCTCGGCGACGTCCTCGGGGCGTCCGTCGAACACGATCCGCCCCTTGGTCAGCACGCAGACCCGGTCGGCCGCGGCGAGGGCGCGGTGGACGTACTGCTCGACGAGCAGCAGCGACGTTCCGGCCTGGGCGATCCGGTCGAGGAACTCGTAGATCTGGTCGACGATGACCGGGGCGAGCCCCATCGACACCTCGTCGACCAGCACGACGGCGGGTTCGTCGAGGTAGGCGCGCATCACCGCGAGCATCTGCTGCTGGCCNCCGGAGAGTTCGCCGGCCGGCTGGGACAGCTTGCTGCCGAGGATCGGGAAGTTCGCGACCGCGCGCTCGACCGCGTCGTCGACGTTGCGTTTCCAGGTGTGCAGGACGAGGTTCTCCCGCACGGTGAGCGACGGGTAGACGCCCCGGCCTTCCGGGATGTGGCACAGCCCGCCCCGGGCCCGCTGGTAGGGCCGGGCCCGGGTGACGTCCCGCCCGTCGAGGATCACCTCGCCGCGGGTCGGGCGCAGCAGGCCCGAGGCCACCCGCAGCAGCGTCGTCTTGCCCGCGCCGTTCGGCCCGAGCAGCGCGACCACGCTGCCGCGCGGCACGGTCAGCGAGACGTCGTGCAGCACGGCCGACGAGCCGTAGCCGGCGTCCAGCCCGCGGACCTCCAGCACCGGAGTCGCCGACGGGGCGGCGGCACCCTCGCCCTCCGGGCGGGTCTCGGTGACGGTCATGAGCTCACCTCCTGGGACACGGTCTGGCGCGACGCCGCCGCCGGCTCGGCCGGCTCGGACTGGCCGGCCGGCTCGGACTGGTCGGACTGGTCGGACTGGTCGCCGGAGGGCGCCTCGGAGCCGAGGTAGGCGGCGCGCACGGCGTCGCTCGCGGCGACCTCGGCGGGTGTCCCCTCGAAGATCGGGACGCCGAAGTCGAGGACGTAGATGTAGTGGCAGACCTCCATCACCAGCGCCATGTCGTGCTCGATGAGCAGGACGCCGACGTCGCCCTGGCGGATCACCTCGGCGAGCACCTCACCGAAGCGGGCGGTCTCCAGCCGGTTCAGGCCGGACGACGGCTCGTCGAGCAGGAGCATGTCGAACGGGCCGGCCAGGCAGCGGGCGAGCTCGACCAGCCGGCGCTCCCCGGTCGACAGGATGCCGACGGGCCGGTCCAGCAGATCGGTGATCCCGCAGGTGGCCGCGGCGCGTTCGACCGCGTCGGCGACGACCTTGCGCTGCGAGCGGGTCCCGGCGAGGTGCCGCCAGGGCCGGACCCCGGCCATGGACGCCTCCCGGCCGAGCACGATGTTCTCCCGCACCGACATCGAGTCGAACAGTTCCATCCGTTGGAACGTCCGGCCGAGGCCGCCGCGGGCCCGCGCCGACGGGGCGAGGCGCGACACGTCCGAGCCGTGCAGCCGTACCCGCCCGCTNCTGGGGCGGACCAGTCCGGAGCAGGCGTTGAACGTCGTGGTCTTGNCGGCGCCGTTGGGCCCGATCAGCCCGGTGACCNGGCCCTGGGGGGCGATCAGCGAGAAGCTGTCGACGGCGAGGTTGCCACCGAAGCGGACGCTGACCTTCTCCACCTGGATGCCGCTGTCCGGCGCGGCGGCGACCGCCTCGGGCCGCTCGATGGAGATCGCCGCCACCTCGGCCGCCGCGGTCGCGTCGAGGGGCAGCACGTCGACGGGCAGCTCGTCCGCGCCGACCGGCGGCGTGGCGCCCGGCTCGCCGGCCGGTGCGCTCCCGGCCGCCGTGGCCGTCGCGGCCTCGGCTGGCCGGCCGCCGAGGCGGTCGGCCAGCCGGCGCAGCGCGACGTTGCGCGGCGGCCCCCCGCTCAGCGACACCGCGATGGCGGAGACGCCGAACAGGAAGTTCAGCCAGTTGGTGGTGTTCTCGTTGGTGATGTAGGCGCTGGGCAGAACCATGCCCGCCGCGGCGAGGAAGGCGTACCACGGCTCCCCGCCGAGGCTGATCACCAGGACGGCGAGGATCACCAGCGAAGAGAACGAGGAGAACGACGACCCGGTGACGGCCGAGACCGACCCGCCGTAGAGGCCGCCGTAGATCGCGGCGACGAAGGCGGACAGGCAGAACACGAGCACCCGGGTGGTGTTCACGCTCGCGCCGTGGGTGGCCAGCGCCGTCNGCGAGTCGCTCAGGCCGCGCAGCAGGCGCCCGAGCCGGCTGCGGTGCACGCCCACCACCAGGGCCGCGACCAGTACGACGAAGATCAGGACAAGGTAGTAGTACCCGCGGTCGCTCTCGAAGGCCGACAGGCCGGGGCGGGGCACCCGCACGCCCGACGTGCTGGACCCGAACAGGATCTTCAGCGGGTAGCCCATCTGCTCCAGCGCGATGCCGAAGCCGAAGGTGGCCAGGGCCAGGAACACCCCGGACAGCCGGATCGCCGGGATCGCGATGATCGCGCCGACCGGGATGGCGACGAGGCCCGCGAGCAGCAGCGCGACCAGCCAGGGCAGGCCGAGGCCGGTGGTGAAGTGCCCCATGGCGGCGGCGCCGATCGCGGCGAACGCGGCATGGGCCAGCGACACCTGGCCCGAGGTGCGCACCAGCAGGCCGAGGGAGAGGAAGAGGATGACCTTCAGCAGCGCGTCGGTGTAGGTCGGGACGCGCGCGCTGCCGACGAGGAACGGCACGGCGACGGCGAGCGCCGCGAGCACGACGGCACCGCTGGCCTGGATGCGGGCCGGCGCCCGCCAGGTGTCGGTGACCAGCAGCCGGGCCGACAGGCGCCGGTCGACCAGCCGCCGGCGCGGGGTGAGGAGCAGGACCGCGAACAGCACGAGGAACGGGGTGCTCGGCGGCAGCCCGGTCAGCAGCGCGTTCGGGTGGGTGACCGCGCCGTACTTGGTGAGGATGGAGGCGAGCACGCCGACCACGAGGCCGCCGCCGTAGGTCAGCGGCAGGCTGGAGAAGTAGCCGAGCGCGGCGGCGCCGAACGCCTGCACGACGAGCAGCGTCAGCAGCAGGGCGTCCAGGCTCAGGCTGGGGGCGAGCAGAACGCCGGCGAGGCAGGCGAACGTGCTGCCGATCACCCACGACCAGCGGCGCACCGCCACCGGGTTGGTGCCGGCGGAGTCGAGCAGCTCCGGATCGTCGACGACGCCGCGCATCGCCAGGCCCAGGCGGGCGAAGCGGAAGAACAGGTACAGCCCCGCGGTGGCGACCAGCGCGATGGCCGTGATGATGATCTGGTCCCAGGTGACGACCGTCCCGGACAGCGTGAACGCCGAGCCGGTCGGCAGGAACGTCGGGAAGGTCTGGCTCTGGGCGCCGTAGCGGGCGGTGAAGAAGCCCTGGACGGCCAGGATGATGCCGATGGTTGCAACGATCTTGTAGACGACCCGGACTTCGGCGAGGCGGCGTGCCATCAACTCGAGCAGAAGTCCGAGGGCGGGTCCTACGACGCCGACGCTCAGCAGTGCGGCGAATCCCCANGGGAGGTCGTGTTGGACCCGTAAGAAGTAGAAGGTGTAGGCGGCGGTCGTGGCGACCGCCCCGTGCGCAAGGTTGAAGATCCCGGATGTCTTGTAGGTGAGCACCAGGCCCGTGGCCGCCAGCCCGTAGACGGAACCGGAAACCAGGCCGATGATCACAAAGGGTAAGAGGTCGTTCATGCGATCGGCCACCCTGCCGACCGGGAACGCACACCTCGGAAGATCATTCCGACACTCCCGTCAGATTCTGCCTCAGACCGAACCCACCACAGGGGCCGGACGGCCCGCCCGGTCGGATGCCCACCCGAACGACCAGACCGCCCACTCGATCGTGTGGCCGGAATCATACCGTCAGATTGTCTGTCGACCAGAGGCTTGGCGCGTTCTTCTGTTGCAGCGGGTGTCCGACCTGCTCGCAGGGGCATCGAGGCCCCCGGCGAGGGCGGCGCGACGGCGACGCGTCGGGTGCGGCGGAGCAGGTGACGGAAGAGTTAGAACGGCCGGTCGTTCGGCGCCGCCGCGTGACCGGCCAGGCCCCGACGGCCCGGGATGCCGAGCCGTCGGGGGTGCGGACAGGGAGCCGCCCGGGGCGGGATACCGGGCCGTCCGCGTCCGGCGGCGATCAGCGCGCGGCGGCGCGGATCGTCTCGCGCAGGGAGCCCAACGTCGCCGCGAGGGCCGTCGGCTCGTGGCCGCAGTGCGCCATGCAGTTCGCGCAGCGCGGGTCCTTGCCGCGGCCGTAGGAGTCCCAGTCGGTGGTGTCGAGCAGCTCCTGGTAGGACTCGGCGTAGCCGTCGCCCATCAGGTAGCAGGGCTTCTGCCAGCCGTACAGGGAGTAGGACGGGATTCCCCACGCGGTGCACGGGAAGTCCAGCTTGCCCTCGAGGAAGTCCAGGTAGAGCGGCGAGTGGTTGAGTCGCCAGCCCTTCCGGCGGCCTTCCGCGAACGCCTTCCGGAAAAGCTCCCGGGTTTCCTGGACACCCAGGAAGTTCTCCTGGTCGGGGGCCTTCTCGTAGGCGTACGCCGGGGAGAGCATCATCCCGTCGACGTTGAGGTCGTTGTTGAGGAAGTTCAGGACGTCGATGACGTTCTGCGGCGTGTCGGTGTTGAAGAAGGTCGTGTTGGTGGTCNCCCGGAANCCCCGCCGCTGGGCCTCCTTGATGTTGT
Organism: Frankia sp. CpI1-P; assembly: GCF_001421075.1. Lineage (NCBI taxonomy): Bacteria > Bacillati > Actinomycetota > Actinomycetes > Frankiales > Frankiaceae > Frankia > Frankia sp. CpI1-P. The sequence continues at coordinate 79,993 of NZ_LJJX01000032.1, forward strand.
CCACGGCCTGGGCGAACACACCCTTCTTCGCCACGATCTCGTCGTGACGTTCCTCCAGGCCGTCGATGTGCACCGCGAAGGACAGGTACGGCGACGGGGTGAGCTTGTCGATCTTCTTCGGGATGAGCAGCGCGTTCGTGCACAGGTAGACGAACTTCTTGCGCTTGACCAGGCCCTCGACGATCTTCTCGACCTGCGGGTGCATCAGCGGTTCACCGCCCGCCAGGCACACCACGGGGGCGCCGCACTCGTCGACCGCGGCCAGCGCCTGCTCGACCGGCATGCGCTGTTTCAGCACGTCCGCCGGATGCTGGATCTTGCCGCAGCCCTCACAGGCCAGGTTGCACGCGAACAGCGGTTCCAGTTCAAGGGTGATGGGGAACTTCTCGCGCCGCAGAATCTTCTGCTTCGCGAGATAGGCTCCGACTCTGATCGCCTGACGCGCTGGAATGGCCATTTTCACCCTCCTGGTGGTTGATCTCGATCTCGCCGGGTGGGTGGAGCAGTGCCCTGCCGGGACCAGTCTAGGTCCACAATCCATCCGGTTCGCGGCCGAGTACCGGTGAGAGTTATGTAACCGACGAGGTACGACCCAACCCAGCCCGCCCACACCCGAAAGGGTCAATCGACGAATAGCCCGGTCAGGAGGTCCGCCGGGCCGCCGGGTGCTCGTTCGGCTCCGCGTTCGACGCCTGGTCGAATGTGCTTGTCCACCGCACCCTGAAAGCTCGCCGCAGGACGACGCCGGCGCGCCGGAACGCAAACTCGCCGGGCCTGGTCCGGCCGTGGCCCGCGCTGGCTACGCTGCCCACATGACGGCGAACCGGCGCATCGTGCTCGCTTCCGGGTCACCGCGGCGGCGCGAGCTGCTGGCCCGGCTCGGCGTGTCCTTCGAGGTGGTCGTCAGCGGCGTCGACGAGTCCACGACGACCGCGACGGCCCCCGAGCTGACCGTCGAGCTCGCCGAGCGCAAGGCCCGCGCCGTCGCCGCGCTGCGCCCCGAGGACCTCATCCTCGGCAGCGACACCGTCGTCGAGGTCGACGGCCGGATCCTCGGCAAGCCCGCCTCCCCCGCCGAGGCCCTCGCCATGCTGCGCAGCCTGCGCGGGCGGACCCACCGGGTCGTCACCGGCGTCGTCGTCCTCGACGCGGCGAGTGGCACCATCCGCGGCCGCGCGGCCGTCACCGCGGTGACGATGCGCGACGTCCCCGACGCCGAGCTCGCCGCCTACGTCGCCACCGGCGAGCCGATGGACGCCGCCGGCGCCTACGCCATCCAGGGCGGCGCCGCCGCGTTCGTCACCACCGTCGACGGCGCCCTCGACACCGTTATCGGCCTGCCGACCGCCGTCGTCCGTGACCTGCTCACCGCCGCCGGCACCGCCGTCCCCGCCCCTGCCGCCAACCGTCCCTGAGCCCCACCGCCGAGCACAGCGTTGCGCGAGCACAGCGTTGCGCGGGCAGGCACCGGGACCGGGACCGGCGATGGATGTTCCGCGGAACCGCGCCACGCCACGCCATGCGGCGTTCTACGTGCGCGCGCTCACGGCCGTCGCCGCGCTGCCGGCCGCATCCGCGCTCGCAGTCGCGCCCGGCGCCGGGTCGGGCTCGGCGTGCGGACCGCGGCGGACGGAGGTCAGGACGACCACGGCGCCGACCAGGGCCGCGACCGCCGCCCACAGTGCGACCCGGTCGATGCCGGCGGCGTAGCCCGCCCGGACCGACGGTGCCGCCCGCAGCCGCGCCGAGAAGACGGCTCCGAACAGCGCGATGCCCAGGGTCATGCCGAGCTGGCGGAAGGTGTTGACGGCACCGCCGGCCATGCCTGCCTGCCGCGGCGGCACCGACTCGACCGCGGCGGAGACCAGCACCGGCGTGGTCAGGCCGACGCCGACGCCCACCACGGCGAGGCCCGCGAACAGCGCGGACTGGCCGGAGCCGGTCCCCACGAACAGCCGCAGCAGCGCCGAGCCCGCGGCGACGCAGAGCAGCCCTACCCCGATCGGCAGGCGCGGCGCGAACCGGTGGGTGTGGCGACCCGCGACGGCGGCGACCACGAATGCCGTCCCGGCCAGCGGCATCAGCGCCAGGCCGCCGCGCACGGGGCTGAGGCCGAGGACGTTCTGCAGCCACAGCGAGACGTAGACCAGGCCGCCGAACGCCGCCAGCTGGAACAGCAACGCCCCGGTCAGCAGACCCGCGAAGGACGGCCGCCGCAGCNGCGCCAGGTCCAGCATGGGGCGGGCGGTCAGCCGTTCGGCGACGAGGAAGCCGACGGCGGCGAGCCCGGCGACGACGAACGCGGCCACGGCCAGCCGGTCGTCCCAGCCCTGTTCGCCGCCTCGGATCAGCGCGTACGTCACAGCAGCCGCAGCCAGGGTGAAGGCGATCGCACCGGGCAGGTCGAGGCGGCCGGCTTTGCGGGACCCGGCCGGCAGCACCCGCAGGGTCAGGATCATCGCGACGACCGCGATCGGCAGGTTCACCAGGAAGATCGCCTGCCAGCCGAGGCCCTCGGTGAGCAGTCCGCCGGCGATCGGCCCGGCCGCGGCGGCGGCGCCGTTGACCGCGCCCCACACGCCGAAGGCCACCCCGCGGTCCCGACCGTGGTAGGTGGCGGCGACCAGCGCGGCGGAGGTCGCGAACATCGCGGCACCGCCGACGCCCTGCACCGCGCGGGCGGTGATGAGCACGGCGGCGTTCGGTGCGAGCGAGCACGCCAGGGACGCGGCCGCGAAGACGACGAGCCCGGCCACATACAGCCGGCGGTGGCCGNACAGGTCGGCCAGCGAGCCGACGGCCAGCAGCAGGGCGGCCAGGGCGAGGGCGTAGATGTCGATCACCCATTGCAGGGAGGTGAAGGACGCGTGCAGGTCGTCCGCCATCCGGGGCAGGGCGACGTTCACGATGGTGACGTCGACCAGCAGGATGAAGGCGCCCAGGCAGATCGCCGTGAGGGGCAGCCATTTGCGCATGTCGGGGAACTCCGTTCCGGGGGCGAGGGCCGGGTGGCGGCCGTGACGTCGTCCGACCGCGGGGCGCCGAGCACCGGCGGCCGGACAGCCGGTCGAGCAGCGGCGGCCGGACAGCCGGTCGATCCGTGGTGCCACCGTCCACCGGGCCGGGCCCGAACCCCAGCCATCGGCGCCGGTGNGGCGGAATCCGACAGCGGCTAGCCTCCATGGGTGGAATCCGACGTGTCGTGGTCTTCGGGAGACGATCTGGACCGGCTCGACCGGCGGATCATGCATGCCCTCCAGATCGACGGCCGGGCACCGTTCGCGCGGATCGGCGAGGTGCTGGGCGTCTCCGACCAGACGGTGGCCCGCCGCTACGCCCGGCTGCGCGGCGCGGGGACGCTGCGCGTGCTGGGCCTGGTCGACCCGTTGCGCGTCGGGCTGACCGCGTGGCTCGTGCGGGTGCGGTGCACCCCGGACGCGGCGGCGTCCGTCGGGGAGGCGCTGGCCCGGCGCACCGACACCCGGTGGGTGAGCCTGATCTCCGGCGGCACGGAGATCTCCTGCATCGTGCAGGGCGCCGCCCCCGGCCAGGACGACACGCTGCTGTTGCAGCAGCTCCCGCGCACCCCCCGGGTCGTGCAGGTGTCCGCGCACGCGCTGCTGCACGTCTTCTTCGGCCGCGACCTCAGCCCGCTGACCCGTACCGGGCCACTCGGGCCGGCCGAGACCGCGGCGCTCGCCCCGCCCGACGCGCCAGCGCGCCGCTCGACCGAGACCACCGAGACCACCGAGATCACCGAGATCACCGAGGCCCCCGTCCGGCTCAGCCGCGACGATCAGCGGCTGTTCGACGCGCTCGCCATGGACGGCCGGACCTCGGCGGCCGAGCTGGCCACGGCCACCGGGTGGTCACAGACGACGGTGCGGCGCAGGCTGGCGGAGCTGCGGTCGTCCGGCGCGCTCTACTACGACCTGGACTTCGATCACGCCACGCTGCTGGGGCACCTGCAGGCATCGTTGTGGCTGGAGGTCGAGCCGGCCCGGCTCGCCGAGGTCGGTGCCGCGCTCGCCGAGCACGAGGAGGTGGCGTTCGCCGGGGCGACCACGGGCACGGCGAACCTGTACGCGGCGGTCGTCTGCCGCGACGCCGGCGCCCTCTACCGTTACCTGACGGGCCCGGTCGCCGCGATCCCCGGCATCCGCCGCCTCGAGACCGCCCCCATCCACCGCACCCTCAAGGGCGCGGGCCCCCACCGCGGCACCCACCGCGACGCCCGCCGCACCGACTCGCCCGCCTGAGCGCTCGTCCTGCCAACCAGCCCCACGGTGAACGCCGTTGACTTGTGGTCTGCGTCACTCTACTGTCAACCCCTGGTCAGCTTCGCCGATGTGGGTGACTCAGGCGTGAAAGGAAGTTCGATGACGTCCCTTGGACTCGATTCCTACGTTGTGACCGACAGCTTCTTCGGGGTGCCGTACATCGACGAGGACGAGCAGCGCAGCGAGCCCGTCGAGCATCGTTATATCCACGGCGGTTTCGAGGGAACGAGCACCCGGTTCGCCTTGTGCTATCCGCCCGCAGCGAGATGGCAGGGCCGCCTTTTCCAGCCGCTGGAAGGCGCCAACGCCGGCCACGAGAATGTCAACACCGGCCCGCTGGGCCAGGTCACCGGCGGGCTGGAGATGATTTTCCGGATGGGCGGCTACGCCGTCGAGTCCAACATGGGTCACATCGGCGACGTCATGGATCCGAAGGCCGGCCCCGATCCGACGATCTACGGTTACCGGGCCGCCGCCGAGTCGGCCCGGTTCGCCAAGTTCGTGGCCGCCCAGATCTACGGCGCGCCGACCGCCTACGCCTACGTGTACGGCGGCAGCGGGGGCGCGCGGCGCTCGCCGCTGTGCCTGGCCTACGCGCCCGACGTGTGGGACGCGGCCCTGCCCTACATGGGCGACGCCCAGGACGGCGACTACGGCGACCTGCGACTACTGCGCAACGGCACGCCCAATTTCAGCTCCATGTTCAACGTCCAGCGCGTCCTCGGAGACAAGATCCACGACGTGATCGACGCGATGTGGCCGGGCGGCAGCGGCGATCCGTTCGCCGGCCTGAACACCCATCANCGCGAGGAACTCGCGAACGTCTACCGGATCGGCTATCCGCGCGGCGACGAGTCCTTCATCGCCCAGCCGATGGGACAGATGTGGCTGTGGTCGTCGATGGCCACGCGCCTGCAGGCCGACTATCCGGAATACTGGGAGAACTTCTGGACCAGGCCCGGTCATGTCGGGTTCGACCAGCCCGAGCTCGTGCGCGACGACCTGATCGAGCTGGACACGACCGTCAGGCGCGTCCTGTACGCGAAGGACCTGCTCGAGGACCCGACGCTGCAGACGGCGGAGCTGGGCCAGGTGCGCGCGCTGGCGGCGCTGTTCGCGGCCATGAACAACATGTGGCACATCCCGATGGCGGTGCAGCTCGACGAGGTTCCCACCGGCTACATCCTCGGGGCCGGCGTCGAACTGACCAGCGGCGCAGCCGCCGGACGCAAGCTCTACGTCCTCAACGGGCACCGGGACGTCCTGCTCGTCGACAGCGACGGCGAGGCCGCGAACCTGCGTTTCACCGGGGTCGAGCCGGGCGACCGGATCCGGGTCGACAACCACGCCTTCCTCGCCTACTGCTACTACTACCGCCACCACCTCCTCCCGTGGGAACCGGAATACGACTTCCTGCGGGTCGACGGCCAGCCCCTCTACCAGCAGTACGAACTACCGGAGATGTCGCCGTTCATGGGCGTCAAGCACACCGGCCGCATCGAGGGCAAGCTGCTGTGGGTCCACCACACGCACGATTCGTCGCTCTGGCCGCCGCAGGGCCTGGGCTTCAAGGCGAACATCGAACGCGAGTACGGCGTCGAGCTGGCCCNCACGAAGTTCCGGCTGCGCTGGACCGAGAACGCCGAGCACGTGCCGCCGAACATGGCCGCCTCGGTGCCGGGCCGGGCGAACACCACCTACCTGGTGGACTACCAGCCGATCATCGAGCAGTCCCTGGCGGACCTGATCGACTGGGTGGAGAACGGCGTCGAACCGGTGGACACCGAGTACGACTACCGCGACGGCGCGATCGTCCTGCCGGCGACGGCCAAGGAGCGCCGCGGCATCCAGCCGGTCGTGTCGGTGACGGCGAACGGCGGCTCCCGCGCCGAGGTCGCGGTGGGCGAGGCGGTCACGCTGTCCGCCCACGCCGAGACGCCGCCCGGCGCCGGCACGATCATCGGCCTCCGGTGGGACTTCGACGGGCAGGGCAGCTTCCCGCGCACGGAGGACCTCGACGGCTCACAGGCCGAGGTGACCGTGACCACGACGCACGCCTACGACGCGCCCGGCACCTACTTCGCCACCGCCCTCGTCGAATCCCACCGCGACGGTGACGTCGCCGCCACCTCGCGCCGCATCCCCAATCTGGCCTCGGCCCGCATCATCGTGCGCTAGTAGACCGTCGCTGTTTAGTTCTGGGGTGTGGCAGGCTGGTGTTGG
>NZ_LJJX01000033.1:0-81211 GCF_001421075.1 Frankia sp. CpI1-P
GCAGTACCGGGCATGGGTCAACCACACCCGCTCGGATTCCTCCTCCGCGATGCGCGTCACCGCCCGGACCTTCGCATACGACAGGGTGCCCGCGGCGAACGCGGCGCGGATCGCGGGCAGACGCTCCAACGCATGCCCGGTCGCCACATGCTCCCGCGCGGTCCGCAGGCCGATCCCGCACCGCCACGACAGCCAGTGCGCGCACGAGNCCATCCCCATCCCCGACCAGCCCTCCCGCCGATCGAACGCCGCCACCGCCAGCAGCCAGGCACACGTCGCCGCCGCGATCCGCCCCGCCCACCGGCAGATCACCTNCTCCACTCATGGAATGCGGCGGAACCTGAACCGGCCGGCAGCAGACCCGGAAACCGCGCGTGGAAGCCACCCGGGCAACCCAAAAGACGATCTTGATGTTCCGCGGAACCGGCACCGACCCGGGCCCCCAGCCAGAAGGCGAATGTTCGCGGGGGGACCGGGAACCAGCCGGAGCCAGGTGGCGGTGATCGGTCGCGTCGACTGGGTCAGTCGGTCGCGTCGACCTCGGTGGGTGTCGCGTCTGATCCTGCGCGGAGATGGCCGGCGCCGTCGAGGCTTCTGGTGTCGATCAGGTCGCGGACCCGGCGGACGAAGTCGGCCAGCGGCATGGACGTCTCCTGGCCGGACCGGTCCCGCACCGAGACGCTGCCCTCCTCGACCTCGCGCCGACCGACGACGACGATCAGCGGGATCTTGCGGGTGACCGCGGTGCGCACCCGGGCCGGGAGCCGGCCGTCGCTGGCATCGACGTCGACGCGCACGTCCGCGTCGAGCAGCGCCTGACTCACCGTCTCGGCATACTCGTCGAGCTCCGGCATGATCGGGATCACTCGGACCTGCTCCGGGGCCAGCCAGACCGGGAAGGCGCCGCCGAAGTGTTCGGTGAGGAACGCGACGAATCGCTCGTGCGAGNCCAGCGGCGCCCGGTGGATGACGACGACCTGCTTGTCGGTCCCGTCGGCGTCGTGGTACTTCAGGTCGAAGCGCTGCGGCGTGTAGAGGTCGACCTGGTTCGTCGAGGCGGCGAACTCCTTGCCGGTCACCGAGCGGATGATGAAGTCGACCTTCGGGCCGTAGTGCGCCGCGCCGCCGAGTTCCTCGACGTACGGGATGCCGGACTCGTCCATCGCCTCACGGGTGATCCGCTCGGCGTCCTCCCACATCTGCGCGTCGTCGTGGTACTTCGTCGTGTTCGCCGGGTCCCGCAGCGCGAGGACCATGTAGAAGTCGGTGATCCCGAGCGCCCGGTAGTACTCGTCATGCATCCGCATGACCTCGAGGAACTGCTCCTTGGCCTGGTCGCGGGTGCAGTAGATGTGGGCGTCGTTCTGGGTGAAGCCGCGGGCCCGCATCAGGCCGTGCAACTGGCCGCTGCGCTCGAACCGGTACACCGTCCCGTACTCGGCGATCTTGTAGGGGAGCTCGCGGTAGCTCTTCGGTCGGGCCTTGTACACCATGTGGTGGTGCGGGCAGTTCATCGGCTTGAGGTAGTAGTTCTCGCCCTCGATCTGGATCGGGGCGTAGAGGTCCTCGCTGTAGTACGGCAGATGCCCGGACAGGAAGTAGAGGTCCTCCTGGGTGATGTGCGGCGTGACGACCCGGCGGTAGCCGAGGCGCCGCTCGGTCTGGCGGGCCCAGCTCTCCAGCTCGTCGCGGATGATCGTCCCGTTGGGCAGCCACAGGGGCAGCCCCTTGCCGATCTCCGGGCTGAACGCGAACAGGTCGAGATCCTCGCCGATCCTGCGGTGGTCCCGCTTGGCGGCCTCCGCCAGCGCGGCCAGGTACTCCTTGAGCGCCGGCCGGGTCGGCCACGCGGTCCCGTAGATCCNCTGGAGCTGGGGGTTCTTCTCGTCACCGCGCCAGTAGGCGGCCGAGTTGCGCAGCAGTGCGAACGCGGAGATCAGATGGGTGGACGGCAGGTGCGGGCCGCGGCACAGATCGGTCCAGACGACCTCCCCGCTGCGCGGGTCGACGTTGTCGTACATCGTCAGCTCGCCGCTGCCGACCTCGGTGGCCGCCGCGCCCGACGCCTCCCCCTTGATGTCGACGAGCTCCAGCTTGAAGGGCTCGGCGGACAGCTCGTCGCGCGCCGCCTCCCGCGAGGTCAGCACGCGGCGGCGGAACCGCTGGNCCTGCTTGACGATCTCCTTCATCCGGGCCTGGATGCGTTCGAGGTCCTCGGCCTGGAACGGCTTGGGCACGTCGAAGTCGTAGTAGAAGCCGTTCTCGATCGGCGGCCCGATGCCGAGCCGGGCCTCGTCGAAGAGGTCCTGCACCGCCTGGGCCATCACGTGCGCCGTCGAGTGCCGCAGCACCGCGAGACCGTCCGGGCTCGACATCGGCACCGCCGTCACCTCGGTGTCCACCTCCGGCACCGCGGTGAGGTCGCGCAGCGTGCCGCCAGCGTCGCGGACGACCACGATCGCGTTCGGGCCTGACATCGTCAGGCCGGCGGCCTTCACCGCCTCCGCAAAGCTGCTACCGGCTGGAGCGGACACTCGCTCCTCGGGCACCGCGGGCATACGTGCCGACATGGCCGCCTCTCAAGATCCTCAATGCTCTGCCTTCCTCCGATTGATCGTAGTCGCCCGCGCCAGACGCGCCGACGCACCCGCCCGGGCGCCGGACGTTCCTTCGGGGGGCCTCATCCGGGGCGCTCTTCACCGAATTGCCCGCCCTGCGGTCCGAACCCGGTAGCGCGCTCCCGGGTGGCAGAGCGTGATTCCGAAAACTGATATTCCCGCTTCGGGGCGGAGTCGCCGGAAATCCTCTCGGGAGAACCCGGATATTGATCGCGGAATCAGCCGTGGACTGAAGATCTAAGCCGTCGCAATCCCGCACGCATCGTCCACCCGGCCGTGACGCCGGCCCGGGAATGCGGCTCGCCGGGGCGCCTTCGCCGCGCGGGGCGCACCGGGACCTGGTGCAGGCAGGCCTCCGAGGCTGGCGGCCCACCGCCGTGAAACGCCGACGAGGTCGCACGGCCCCTGGCTCGGCACGGCCCCTGGATCGGCACGGCCCCTGGATCGGCGCGGGGGCTCGGCGGGCCGTACCCGTCCAGGCGCCGATACCAGTCCGCGCCGGGGTCGGGCGACGGGCGGCCGCTGACCATGGCATCCGCCTGCCGTCGCCCACCCGCCGACGCGCCGGGCGCCTCGGCAGCGAATGTGTTCGCATTGGTCCGCGGTCACGAAGTGCTACGGATGGCGACCTCTAATCTTTGTCGCGGCGCAGGTCAACGCTTTCCTTTAGTTGCCGGCATGGCTGTGTCGCTGCGCTGCGTAAACCTTTGCCGGGCGTCGTAGATGCGCCGGGTTGCCGTCCGAGGCGGCGATGATCCGGCGGAACATCCGGCCAGATGCGAAGACTACACGTTCAGGTCAGAAGCCCTTGTCCGGGGCGACTCCGTGATTTACCCTCGTTGGGCGGCTGCTTTTGCACAGCCTATGCTTGGAGGGCTCATGGCTGAACTCCGCCCGCTTCCTCTCTTTGCCGGCCCATTCACCACGCTCGACGGCCGGTACTCCGCCTTCGCGGACGGAAAGGTCCTACGAGTGGGCCTGAAGATGAACACCCCGCCGACCTGCAACTGGAAATGCCCCTATTGTTATGCGGGTGATCCGGAACTGCACGGACGCCCCCGTCAACCCACGGTCATGACGGCGAGCGAGTCGGGGTCAGTGCCCCTGCACCGCGACCCGACCTGGGAAGGGCGGATGGAGGGCTGGCTCGAGCAGGCGATCGCGCTCGGCCTGCAGGCGGTGACGGTGAACGGCACGTTCGAACCGCTTGCCGCGCCGTCCTGGCAGGACACGATCTCCTTTCTGCAACGGCGGGGCATCGCGGTCACGCTCGTCACCAACGGGGGGCTGCTGACGCCGGAGTCGATCGACTGGATCGTCGCCAGCGGCGTCAACCTGCTGACGAAGCTGAACGTGCCGGTGGTGGCGCCCGACGATCCCCGCCGCGCGCGACTCGCCGAGGTGCAGAAGTACCTGTCCGGTCTGCCGCGGGACGCCGAGACCGTCTACGCCGAGCAGGTCGCGCTGATCGAGTGTCTCGTGGCCGCCGGCCTGACGACGACGGACGAGCCCGGCCGGACCAGGCTCGGCGTCGAGTCGGTCATCGCCCGCGACAACCTGGAGTTCCTCCCGGAGCTGGTGGCCCAGTTGCGCGAGCGGAACATCTACTCGCACATCGAGCTCAGCAAGCTGCAGGGCTTCGCCCGGACCAACCCCCACCTGGTGATCCGCCGGGCCGAGATCTCCGAGCTGTTCGAGACCGTCCGCCGCCAGGACGAGGCGATGGGCTACGAGCCGTACCAGGCCAAGCCGCCCTGCCTGGCAGGCGCCTGCTACGAGAACCTGTACCGCCTCGACCTGCATGCGGACGGTGCGGTCAGGCCGTGCCCGGGGATCGAGACGACGATCGGGGACCTCAACCGGCAGCCGCTGGCCGAGGTGCTCGGCAGTCCCGCGCTCGCCGTCATCCGCAACCTCGACGACCATATCCAGGGGGACTGCCGGGACTGCGACCTGCTCGCCACCCGGCAGTGTTACGGCGGCTGCCGGGGCACCGCCTATCAGGCGATGGCGAACTCGGGGCGCGGCGAGTACGAACGCTGGACCGCGTCCGATCCGTCCTGTTGGCGGGTGCAACGGGTGCTCGACGACGGCACGCTCGCGCAGGACGTCCTCGACCGCTCGCTGACCACGGAGGAGATCGCACGGCTGCGGAGGCCCGATCTGGTCGAGACGAGCACGGCCGGCGAGGTGGCGCCGTGAGCCGGCCGCTGATCTCCGCCGACTCGCACCTCTGCGAGCCGCCCGAGCTGTGGACATCCCGGCTACCGCGGCGGTACCAGGAGCGGGCGCCCCGGGTGGTGAACCTCGACGGGCGGCCGGGAGAGTACTTCGTCTGCGAGGACATCCAACCGCGCAGCGTGTACGCGGCCAGCGCCGCCGGCGTGCCGTCCGAGGAGCTCCCCCGCCGGGCGGCCCTGGGCTTCGCCGCCGCACCACCGTCGGTGTGGGATCCGCGGGCGCGGCTCGCCGAGCAGGACGTCGACGGCGTCGCCGCAGAGGTCCTGTTCCCGACCTTCGCGGACCTGCTCTTCGGCTGCCAGGACGCCGAGTTCCGCCGCGCCTGCCTGCACGCCTACAACGACTTCGTCGCCGAGTACTGCGCCGTCGACCCGAACCGACTCGTCGGCACCGCCCTGGTGGACGACGCCGACCCCGGGCTCGCGGCGGAGGAGGTCACCCGGGCGGCGGGTCTGGGCCTGCGCGGCGTCGTGTTACGCGCGGACCCGGATCGGTCCTACGCAGACGCCTCCTTCGACCCGGTGTGGGAGACCGCCGTCGGCCTCGACCTCCCGGTGGTGATTCACCGGGGCGCCGTCCGGCGGGACATCACGATCGACGTCCACGGCGCGCTGCTCGATTACGTCATGATCCCGGCCCAGGCCCAGCGCGCGCTCACCGCGCTCGTCTTCGGCGGTGTCTGGGAGCGGTATCCGGGGCTGCGACTGATCCTCTGCGAGTTCGACCTGCTGTGGATCCCGCATTTCCTGCAGCGGCTGGAGCACGCCGACCACCGGTTCGGACGCTCCTTCGGCGTCGACCTGTCCCGGCCGGCCCTCGACCAGGTGACCGACGGCGTCTGGGTCACGTTCCAGCATGAGACCGACGAGGTCCCCCGGATCCTGCCGAACTGGTCGGNGGAGCGGCTGATGTGGGCCTCGGACTACCCGCACGCGGACTCCACCTGGCCGCACTCGGTGGGCAAGGTCGCCGAGCTGCGCGCGGCGGTCGGGCCCGACACCACGACGATGCTCACGCACGACACGGTGTCCCGGCTGTTCGGGCTGCGCCTGCCGGCGCCCGCCCCGTCCGCCCCGCCTGCCCCGCCCGCCCCGCTCGAGGCGGCGCGCCCATGAGCGACCGGATCGCCACGGCCGGGCTCGACGTCGAGCGCTACCGTGCCGAGGGGCTCGTCATCGCCCCCGAGCCGATGCCGGCCGACGTCCTCGACCAGGTGCGGTCGGACCTCGGCGACTATCTGTGCGATGACCCGAGCGACGTCCCCGACTTCGTGCCTGATCTGATGGCGAGCGGGTTCGGCCTGCGTTACGGCAGCCATCCGGTGCTGCTGGACGCGGTGTCGGCCGTGCTCGGCGACGACGTCCTGCTCTGGGCCTGCGGGATGTTCGGCAAGCCGGCGCGGATCGGCAAGCCGACGCCGTGGCACCAGGACGGTCACTACTGGCCCATCCGGCCGCTGGCCACGTGCACGGTGTGGCTGGCGCTGGACCGGTCCGGCCCGCACAACGGCGGACTGCGCTACGTCGCCGGTTCGCACCGGGCGCGGGCGCTGCTCGGGCACCAGCGCTCCGACGGGCGGGACGCCACCCTGAACCAGCGGCTGGAGCTCGACGAGCCGCAGCGTGCCGCCGTGCGCGTCGCCGAGCTGGAACCGGGTCACTTCTCGCTGCACGACGTCCATCTCGTGCACGGATCGTCCGCCAACGTGTCCGGAGCGCGCCGCGCCGGGATCACCTTCCGGTACATGCCTACGACCTCGTACTACGACCGCGACCTGGCCCGCCGCCAGCACCGCGAGCTCGGCGTCCCGGACATCTCCGGGCGGGTGCTCTACCGGGTCCGCGGCGTGGATCGCACCGGCCGCAACGACACGGTGGACGCGACGGCCGGACCGTGGGCCGCCACGCCCGTGCCGCCCGTGNCACCCGCGCCAGGGAGACCGACATGAGAGTCGCCTTCGTGAACGTCAACGCCAAGCAGGACGCGATCCTTGGCCGGGAGCTGACGTTCTACGAGAACAAGTGCAGCATCGAGCTGGGCACCCTCTACCTGGAGGCCAACGTCGCGTGGCGGCCGGAAGACCGCACGCTCCAGGTGAACCTGCTGCATCTGCTCAGCCGGGGCGAGGACTGGCGTTCGGCGCTCGGCCGGTTCGCGCCCGACGTCGTGGCGCTCAGCGCGTTGACCTACTATGCGCCGGAGCTGGCCTTCGTGGCCGGCTGGGCCAAGGCGGAGCTCGGCAGTGTCGTGGTTGTCGGCGGCCCGCACGCGACGGCGATCGGCCGGGGCGTGCTCGACGACGGCAACATCGACTACGCCCTGGTGGGGGAGGGCGAAGCCGGGTTCGGTGACCTGCTCGACCTGATCCGCGGCGGGGACCTGATCCGCGGTAGGGACGGTGGCGCGCCGCGCACGGACATCGGTGGCCTCGTCTACCGCGAGCCGGACGGGACCGTCCGGGCGAATCCGCGCGGTGTGGTGCCGGACCTCGACGCGCTCGCGACCCCGACGCTCGCGCAGCTGGACCCGACCCCCTTCGCCGGTTACACCTCGCTGCTCAACCTCAAGGTGCGGTACATGCCGATCGTCACCACGCGGGGCTGCCCGTACCAGTGCGTGTACTGCCACGACATCATGGGGAAGTCCGTGCGGTACCGGTCGGCGGCGGNGGTGGTGGCGGAGGTCGACTACTGGCATGAGGCCGCCGGCGTCGACACGTTTCTCGTCTACGACGACATCTTCAACATCCACCGCGGTCGGGTGCGGGAGATCTTCGCCGAGTTCGCCAGGCGGCCNGGGCTGCGGTTCGCCTTCCCCAACGGCCTGCGCGCGGACCTGTTGACCGAGGACATCGTCGACCTGCTGCTCGAGGGCGGCACGTTCTACGCGATGGTCGCGGTGGAATCAGGTGACCAGCGGGTGCAACAGGTGATCAAGAAGCGGCTGAACCTCGACCGCACCCGCCGGATGATCGAGTACATGGGCAACGCGGGCGTGATTCTCGGCTCGTTCAACATCTTCGGCTTCCCGTCCGAGACCGAGGCGGACATCGAGCGGACGATCGAGTTCAACGCGTCGACCACAGGGCTGAGCAAGGCGAACTTCTTCGTGCTGTCCCCGCACGAGGGCACCGAGGTCTGGGACATGGNGATCGACCAGGGCTATGAGCCGCCCCGCGGTGGTGCCGGCCAGGGCTATTTCAGCGCGCCCGAGAGTTCGCCGACGGCGGAGGTCCCCTGGGACCGCCTGGAGGAGTTGCGCCGGGAGGCGTACAGCCGCTTCTACCTGACGCCGGCACGGGTGCGGAAGGTCCTCACCGATACCGCGCGGAACATGACCCCGCAGGAGAAGCACACCTTTCACAGCGTCGACTACTCGTTCGTGCTCAGGCAGTTCCTCGACGTCGACTCGCTCGANGCGCTGCCGCGCGGCGAAACCGCCGAACTCCTCCACGACCTCCTGCCCGCCGGCGTGCTGTCCGGCTACTGAGCGCCCGTGACGAACCGGATGCGTTTCTGCGCCCAGCGGCCGAGGTCCTCGGCGGTGGCGAAGTCGGCCGCCGCGACCATGACGTGGACCGTGCAGTGGTCCGAGCGCGGCGCGCGGCGGATGTAGGTGCCCGGGTGCTCGTAGACGCAGACCTCCACGACGTCCGGGTGCGACCGCACCTCGTCGAGCCCCTCGATCGCCCGCAACATCCCTTCGTCGGCGAACAAGCCGAACGTCATCACCGCATGGCGCGGCCGGTCCGGGTCCCGCGGACCCGGGTCCGGGTCCGGCGCCGGGCGCCCGCTTGGCGCCGGCGCGCCGGTGGCGATCCGGACCATCGTCTCGACGAGGTCGACGCCGTGGGCGAGCCGGGCCGACCGGAAGATCGGGCCGCCGCCCATCCGCGCCGCGACCTCGAGCAGCACCGGTCCGGTGTCCGTCGTGCGCATCTCGGCGTGGAACACGCAGTCCCGCAGGCCGAGCGCGCGCACGGCGCCCGCCGCCACGTCGTCCACCCGGGCCAGCAGGTCCGCCGGAAGCCGGGAGGGCGACGACCACAGCACCTCCTCGAAGAAGGGGCCGTCCGCCGGCAGCGGCTTGTCGTGGCGGGCCAGCACCCGCACCTCACCACCGACGACGCTGCCCTCGACGCTCACCTCGCCGACCGGCAGGTCGAGGGAGCTGGCGAACCGCCGCCGCCCGCGGATGAGCTGCTCGACGAGCAGGCGAGGCGCCGCGCCGCCGCGGAAGGTGGCGTGCACCAGCGGGTCGCCGGCGACGACCCGGGCGCCGCCGCGGAGCACGTCGTCGAACGCGGCGGCCAGCTCGGCCGGGTCGTGCACCGTCCAGACGAACAGGCTGCCGCCGGCGAGCAGCGGCTTGAGCACCACCGGATAGCCGATGTCCGCGGCGATCGCCAGCGCCTCGTCGAGCCGCTCGGCGGTCCCGAACCGTACCGTCGGCAGACCGTGCTCGGCGAAGGCCGCCCGCATCCGGGACTTGTCCCGGGCCCTCTCCAACACGTCCAACGGCGTGAACGGCAGGCCCAGCTCCGCGGCCACGGCCGAGCAGAACGCCAGACCCGTCTCCGACAGCGAGACGATGCCGTCCGCGGCACCCCCGCGGCGGGCGAGCAGGTCCCGCGTGGTGCGGATCGCGGCCGGCGCGTCGAGCCGGTCGATCCGCACCACGTCGGCCAGGAGTTCGTCGGCCCAGGATGGGACATCGGTGTCGTCCTCGGCGAGCAGGACGACGCGCGGGTGGAGTTCGGCGAGACGGGTAAGCGCCGGCCGGCGCGGCTCGTTGAGGGGGCTGTAGACGAGGAGCGAGCCCTCAGTCATCCCGGCGCGCGGTGCAGGCATAGAAGTTGCGGGTGAAGACGAACTCGTCGCGCTCGGCCCCCGCGGCCAGTTCGGCGAGCCACCGGTCGGCCTCCGCAGCGGCGAAACCGGCGGTGACGACCCAGTCCCGGATCCGGGTGAAAAATGCCCGGTCGAAGGTCCGATCAATACGGACCGTCGAGTGGAAGCCGGTGACGGTGAAACCGGCGTCCCGCAGCAGCGAGGGCAGCTTTCGGCCGATCCAGCCGTCCTGCCAGAAGTCGGTCGCCGCGTCGAGGATCCGGCGGCTGAGGTCCCGGTCGCCCGGGTGGATCACGGCGCTGCCGAAATCCTGGTCGAGCACCGCCGCCGTCCCGCCGCGACGGGTGAGCCGGTGCATCTCCCGGAGGATGCCGGCGGGGTCGGCGGCATGCACCAGCACGGTCGCGGTCGTCGCGAGATCGAACTGCTCGTCGGGCAGCGGTACCTGCGTTCCGTCGGCGGCGAATATCTCGAATTGGTCGAAACGTTCGGCCGCCCGCTTGGCGAGATAGGCACTGCGGTCGATGCCGACGGCCCGCTCGACGCGGTCAGCGCCCAGGTGGCCGACAAGCCGGTCGAGAACCTGCCCGGTACCGCAGCCGACCTCGAGGACCGTTTTCGCCTCCCGCGGCAGCAGATCGAAGAACCAGTCGAGAACGGCGGGATAATAATTCCCGGCGATCCGTTCGAGAAGAATGCTCTCCTCGAAAGCTGGATCTGACCCCGAGTCGATGGTGTCGAACGGGTCGACGTTGCGTTCGATCGAGACTGTCACTACTGCGCTCCCGGGGTCCGAAGGGCACTGAGCGAACGGGTCGTGGCAAGAGAGAATCGGCGACGTGACCAACGTGACCAACGTGACCGACGTCGTGGACAGCGCGTCGGCCCCGCGCTGAGCGAGCACCTCGTCGACGCCGTCCTCTCGACCACGATTTCCGGGCCGCTGCGCGCCGTCAAGCTCGACCGTCGGCGCTGATAGGCAAGATGAACCTTTGACTGTATTTTGTCGATGCGCGGTGATAATCCTGTTATCGCATGAACTGTGAACTGTGAACTGCGGCGCGGAGCGGGCCCCGGTGGATGGGTCGCGGGCACCGCCGCTCCGGCCCTGGGTCGACAGCCGCGTGGCACCATCGGGGTGGATGGCGGGGTTCGTCCGTAGGGCGATCTGAGGGGGACGGGTGGAGACTCTGCGGATCGAGCTGTTCGGCCATTTTCGAGTCACGGTGGGTGATCGGGCGGTCCCGGATGGGGCCTGGTCGCAGCGCAGGCCGGCGGCGCTCGTCAAGCTGCTCGCGCTGGCACCCGGGCATCGCCTGCGCCGGGATCAGGTGATGGACGTCCTGTGGCCGGAGCTGGACCCGGCCGCAGCCGGCCGCAACCTGCGCAAGGCTCTGCATGCGGCCCGCCGCGCGCTCGACGGCGAACAGGGTGCGGACCTCATCGCGTCGGTCGGTGACCTTTTGTGCCTGCCGTCGGACCGCCTGTCGGTCGATGTGGACGAGTACCGGTCGGCCGCCGCGACCGCGCGGCGCACCCGGGCCGTCGACGCTCACGCCGGCGCGATCGAGCTCTACCGGGACGGGCTGCTGCCGGAGGACGTCTACGAGGACTGGGCGGTCGCGCCGCGCGATGCCCTGCGCGACGACTGGCTGGCGCTGATGGCGGAGTTCNCCGAGCTGCTCGAGACGCGCGGGGACCTCAACGACGCCGCCCGGACCGTGCAGCGCCTCGTCGCCGCGGATCCGTTGAGTGAGGACAACCACGCCTGGCTGATGCGGCTGTATTCCGCCGCCGGGCGCCGTGGCGAGGCCCGGCGGCAGTACCAGCGGCTGTGCGACGTGCTCGACGCCGAGCTGGGGATCGAACCGAGCCCGTCGACGCAGCGGTTGTACGAGGAGATCCGCAGCAACCTCGCGGCCGAGCCGGAGCAGGCGATCGAGGTCTGGGAGCGGGTCGGGGACCTGCGTGCCCAGTCGGGCGACGCCGCGGCGACGATCACGGCGTACGAGCGGGCGCTGCGGGCCGGACCCGACGCGGCGACGGCCATCCGCCTGCACCGCAAGGGTGCGGCCGCGCTGGTGATGCAGCAGCAGCTCGACGCGGCCGAGACGCACCTGGACGCGGCCGACCGGCTCGGGCCGGACGCCGTCGACCAGGGCCGGCTGGCCGGCGTGCGGGCGGGTGTGATGCGGGAACGCGGCGACTTCGCCGCCGCCCGCCGGCTGGCCGACCGGGCGCACCAGGTGGCCGTGGCGCACGGCGACGCCGACGCCGTCGCCGAGGCGCTCGAGGAACAGGCGATCCTGGCGCACATCCAGGGCACCTGGCGCACGGCGCTGCAGGTCCAGATGCCGCGGCTCGCGGCCGTGGACCTGGGCGGCCGGGTCAGCCGGTTCTTCGAGATCAACCACTGCATCGGGCAGTACCAGCTCTACGAGGACGCCCTCGCCGACGATGTCGAGCAGTACGCGCGCGAGACGCTGGCGCTGGCCGAGCGGGCGGACGCGGTGGCGGTGCAGGCGTTCGCCTGGTGTCTGCTCGGCGAGTCGCTGCTGTTGCGCGGCCACTGGGACGCCGCGGCCGCCTGCCTGGACCGAAGCTGCGAGCTGTACGCGCCGATGGGCAGCCGGTCCGTCGCGCTGCCCTGGCTGCGCCGGGCCGAACTCGCGATCTGTACGGGTGCCCTCGACGAGGTCGTGCCCTACCTCAAGCGGGCGTCCGCCATCGCGGCGGTCACCCCGCTGGCCCGGCACGCCTGGGGGCGGTTGCACGCCACGGCGGCGCTGGCGGCGCTCGAGCGGGACGATCTTGACGGCGCCGTCGAGTCGGTGCGGGCGGCGTCGCGCACCGCGGCCCGCTACGGCGACTGCGCCAGCTGCGGCCTGTTGCTCAACCCGGTCGGCGCGGAGACGCTGGCGCGGGCCGGCGACGCCGCGGGAGCGCGGGCCTTCGCCGAGGCGGCCCGGCGGGCGGCGTCGTTCCACGACAGCATGGCCTGGACGGCCATGGCCGAGTCGGCGGCCGGTAGTGCCGCGGCGGCCGCGGGCGACCCGGTCGAGGCCCGCGCGGGGTTCGAGACGGCCGCCGCGCTGTACGAGAAGGCCGGGCAGCCGTTCTGGGCCGCCCGCTCACGCCGCCAGGCCGCCGCCGTCTGAGGACCGCCCCGGAGACGGCCGGCGAACCTGGTCCGCGGTGACCGGCTCAGTGGCCTGTCCACCCGCGGCCGAACCAGCGGCGGATCCGGGTCGAACCGAACTCGGACCTGTCCGCCGCGTACAGCGCGGAGGGATCGTGGCGGGCGGGCACCTGAACGGGGTCGAGGTGACCCCGACGACGACCCGCCCGCCGTCGAACCGGTCCAGCGCGGCGCGCGTCGCGAACGCCCCGGCCACCGGGTAGAACTCGGGCCCGGCCTCGACCAGGCCCGGCGTCGCCGAGCTCCTCGGACAGTCGGGTCGTCAGCTCCAGGCCGCTGCTGTGACTCAGGCGGTCGGCTGCGGGACGATGCGGATGTAGGGCTTCGGCTCGTTCCAGGTGCCGAAGATCTCCTTGGCCTGGTCGTTGGAGACCGAGNCGGCGATGACGACGTCGTCGCCCTGCTTCCAGTTCACCGGGGTGGCGACCTTGTGCTTCGCGGTGAGCTGCAGGGAGTCGATGACCCGCAGGACCTCGTCGAAGTTGCGCCCGGTCGTCATCGGGTAGACCAGGATCAGCTTGATCTTCTTGTCCGGGCCGATGACGAAGACGTTGCGCACGGTCTGGTTGTCCGCGGCCGTGCGGTCCGACGGGTCACCGCTGACGTCGGCGCCGAGCATGCCGTACGCCTTGGAGATCGCGAAGTCGGNGTCGCCGATCAGCGGGTA
Source organism: Frankia sp. CpI1-P (assembly GCF_001421075.1). Taxonomy (NCBI): domain Bacteria; kingdom Bacillati; phylum Actinomycetota; class Actinomycetes; order Frankiales; family Frankiaceae; genus Frankia; species Frankia sp. CpI1-P. The sequence continues at coordinate 13,576 of NZ_LJJX01000033.1, forward strand.
GTTGGGCGCGGTGCCCTGGGTCTCCTCGATGTCCTTGGCCCAGGCGTCGTGCAGCTCGATCGGGTCCACCGAGAGGCCGATGATCTTGACGTTGCGGCGGTCGAACTCGGGCTTGATCGACGCGACATAGCCAAGCTCGGTGGTGCAGATCGGGGTGAAGTTCTTCGGGTGCGAGAACAGCACCGCCCACGAGTCGCCGATCCACTCGTGGAACTTGATCGGGCCCTCCGTGGTCGCCGCCACGAAGTCGGGTGCGGTGTCACCGATCGTCAGGGACATTACTCACTCCGTTCACAGAGGAAGCTCGGCGAGGGATGCCGAGGTAGTGCGTCGTGAAGGACTCTACGGACACGGCGTTCCCTGGACGTTCCCTTGCCACGCAGGCGTCCACCGGGGCCCGCCGCCGGTGGCGCGAGCGAGTGCGGCCCGGGCGATCGTGCGATCCGCATCACTCGAGCGGTAAATACTACTAAACCGATCGGCTTTGCCCATATATGCNGCCACCCGGTCCCACCGGGCTACGCCCGCCCGTCCCGAACCAGGAGTTCGTCATGCAGCGCACTGGCACGTGTCGAGTCTCAGCCGAGGCCGTGGGGACCCGCGCATCGTGACGGTTCAGGACTCCCGGTGCGCGCCGGGCGAGCTCGGGCGTGACCCGGCGGCGAACGAGAACCTGGCGGTGAGTGGTGACCCGGCGGTCGCGGACCGGGCGGCTCTCGCCACGCCGTTCGAGCTCACCGATCTGAGTCGTCGGCGCAACGCCCCCGGACGGCGCGCCGGACTGCGCCGGGTTCGTTGGCTGTTGCGCGGCCTGGTGCCGGCCGCCCTCCTGATCGCCTGGCAGTGGAGCACCTCCGCCGGGCTCGTCCCGCCGACGACGCTGGCGAGCCCGAAGAGCGTGTTCGAGGCCGCCCGCGACCTCATCGCCGACGGTGAGCTGCAGACGGCCCTGCGGGTGTCGACCGGGCGGGCCCTGGCCGGGCTGGTCATCGGCGCCGGCATCGGGGTCGCGGCGGGCCTCGTCGCCGGGCTGTGGAAGCTGGGCGAGGAGCTCGTGGACTCGACGCTGCAGATGCTGCGGACGGTCCCGTTCATCGCGCTGATTCCGCTGTTCGTCGTCTGGTTCGNCATCGGCGACACCCCGAAGATCGTGCTGATCGCGGTTGCCTGCGTCTTCCCCGTCTACCTCAACACCTTCGCCGGAGTGCGCGGGGTGGACCGCCGGCTGATCGAGGTCGGCCGGGTCTTCGGGCTGAGCAGAACGAGGATGATCACCCGCCTCGTCCTACCGAACGCGCTCCCGTCGGTGCTGGTCGGCATCAGGTACGCCATGGGGATCTCGCTGCTCGCGCTGGTGGCGGCGGAGCAGATCAACGCCTCCTCCGGGCTGGGCGCACTGGTGATGAACGCGTCCAACCAGATCCGGACGGACATCGTGATCGTCGGGGTCGTCGTGTACGCGCTNCTCGGTCTGCTCGTCGACCTCGTCGTCCGGCTCCTCGAGCGGCTGCTCCTGCCCTGGCGACCGACGATCGTGAAGTCCTGACCATGACGNCCCCCGCCGGCACGACCCCCGCACCGGCGCAGCCGGCCGTCGTCATGCGCGACGTCGGCAAGGCGTTCGCGGCCCGGCGGATCCTGGACGACTTCGCCCTCACGATCGCCAGGGGCGAGTTCGTCGCGCTGCTCGGCCGCTCCGGCAGTGGTAAGACGACCCTGCTGCGGATCCTCGCCGAGCTCGACACCGTCGACGAGGGAACGGTCCTGGCGCCCCGCAACCGCTCGGTGGTCTTCCAGGAGCCCNGGCTGATCCCGTCGGAGCGGGTCTGGCGCAACGTGCTGCTCGGGCTTCCCCGCCGGGAATCGACCCTCGCCAGGGCGCAGGAGGCCCTCGCCGAGGTGAACCTCGCCGACCATGCCAGGGCCTGGCCGCACACGCTGTCGGGGGGCGAGGCGCAGCGGGTCGCCCTGGCGCGCGCCCTGGTGCACCGTCCGGACCTGCTCCTGCTCGACGAGCCGTTCGCCGCGCTCGACGCGCTGACCCGCCTGCGCACGCAGGCCCTGGTGCACGAGCTGTGGCACCGGCACCGGCCGGCCGTCCTGCTGGTCACCCACGACGTNGACGAGGCGTTGCGGCTGGCCGACCGCGTCGTCGTCCTCACCGACGGCAAGGTCGGTCTGGACCTGCGCGTCGACCTGCCTCGACCGCGCGAGGGCACCGGGTCGCGCTTCGGTGACCTGCGCTCACAGCTACTTGCCGAGCTGGGCGTCGCACGCCCGTCATCCCCGGCCTGAAGCCCACCGGCTCGGCCACCCCACCAACACCTCGGGAACGCATCCATGAAGATCGGAAGATTCGGTCGGCTCCGCCTGGCCGCCCCGCTGCTCGCGCTGGCCGTGGCCGCCGCCGCCTGCGGATCGGACGGCGGCAGCAGCGGCAGCGGTAGCAGCAGCGGCAGCAAAGCGGCAGCGCAGAACGACCTCAGCGGCGTGACCCTGACCTTCGCGACCCAGTCGCCGTACGTGAAGGCGGCTTTCGCGAAGTCCGGCGTGCTCCAGGGCGCCCCGTACAAGGTCCAGTTCGCGCAGTTCAACGCCGCGACGGTCACGACCGCGCTGACGACCGGGAAGGTCGACATCGGTCAGCTCAGCGACTTCGCCCTCATCCTGGCCCAGGCCAACGCCCAGCCCGCGTGGCCGGCGAACGACCCCCCGATCCAGGGGGTCCTGGCGACCCAGCCCGCCGACGACACCAACTACCCGCCGATCGTGACCCTGCGCGGCAAGAACTCGGGAATCGAGCGCCTCGCCGACCTCCGCGGGAAGAAGTTCGCCTACTCCCCGGGCGCGACCTCCGAGCTGCAGTACCTGCTGACCCTGAAGCAGGCCGGGCTCACGCCCGCGGACGTCAAGCCCGTCCAGCTCGACTCGACGGTGGGCGCCACCGCGCTGGCCCAGGGTGACGTCGACGCGTGGGCCGGGTCGCCGGCCCGCGCCGGCGCCGCGCTGGACGCGGGCGCNCAGGTCCTGACCACCACCAAGCAGACCGGCGCCCTCGGGCTGGGCGTGCTCGTCGCGTCGCGGGGCGCGCTGAAGGACCAGCGGAAGAACGCGGCGATCCGGGACTTCGTGGGCCGCTCCGTGGCCTACGAGCTGTGGAACATCACCCAGCCGGACCAGTCGGCGCAGGTCTGGGTCGACGCGGCGAAGCTCACCCCGGCCAAGGCCAGGTCCACCGCCATCGCCAACCGGCAGGTTCCGCACGTCCTCGACGCCGCGCTGCTCGACCGCATCCAGCACAACACCGCCGACGTCGCCTACTCCGGCGGCCTGATCAAGCGGGCGGTCAACATCCGCGACCACTACTACACCGGCTTCAACGACACGGTCGCGCAGAAGCTCAAGGAACTGGACGTCACGGCGAAGGTCGACGCGGCCGTCGCGGCGGCCCGTCCCTGACCGCGCGGCGCCCGCCGCGACCACCCCCGGCCGACCGCCTGGAACCCATCCCCGGGTGCATTCCCGTGTCCCGGATGACGAACGAGAAGGGCCGATGACCGACACGAGCGCCTTCAGGCTGGGCTTCTTCACCCGGGCGGCGATCCGCTCCGACGCGCGCCAGGCCTACGCGGATGCCCACGAACTGTTCGTCGCCGCCGACGAGCTGGGTTTCGACTCGGGCTGGGTCGCGCAGCACCACCTGCCGACGTCGACCCATCCCCTCGGCGGGCTGCCCTCGCCGTGGACGTTCCTCGCGAACGTGGCGGCCTCGACCCGGCACATCCGGCTCGGGACGGCGGTCAACGTGCTGCCGCTGGAGGACCCGGTGCGACTGGCCGAGGACGTCGCCGTCGTGGACATCCTGTCCGGCGGGCGGGTCGAGCTCGGCCTGGGCAGCGGCTCGGACCAGCGTGCCTACCGGGCCCTCGGGCGCGACTTCGGCCGCAAGCGGGAGATCCACGCGCAGCATCGCGAGCTCCTGCGCCGGGCGTTGAGCGGCCGGCCGTTGACCGAGGACGGCGCGGTGCTGACGCCGTGCGCGCCCGAGGTGGCCGAGGCCCGGATCTGGCAGGGGGCGCACAGTGGCGAGACCGCCGAGCAGGTGGGCCGGGAGGGCCTGAACCTCCTGCTCGACCAGACCGCCATCGGTTTCCCGGACCGTCCCGGCACGGTGCACCGGGGCTGGGCGGACCGGTACCGCGCCGCCCTGCCCGCGGGTGTCGGGTCCGCGGGTGTCGGGTCCGCGGGTGTCGGGTCTGCGGGTGTCGGGCGGCGGGTGGCCGTGTGCCGGGCGGTCTTCCCCGCCGCGGACCGGGCCACCGCGCTGGCGCACCTGTCGGACGGGCTGTTCCCGGCCTTCGCCAACATCAAGGCCTCCGGCGCGTTCCCGGACGTCGGCGAGGACACGATCGACAACGTCCTGTCGACCCTGCACATCTTCTGCGGGCATCCGGACGAGGTGATCGAAGGGCTGGCGGCCGAGCCGGTGCTGGGCGTGGNGACGGATCTGCTGGTGCAGTTCGAACCCGGNCGGCCGTCGCTGGACGCCGCCCTGGAGGCGCTGCGGCTGATCGCGACGCAGGTGGCGCCCGCGCTGGGTTGGCGACCCCACCGCCCCGCCGCCGTGGCCCGGTGACGGGCTCGTCGGCCGGGGTCGTCGCCCCGCGCGAGCTCCATGCCCGGCTGCGGGCCCGCCAGGACCTCGTGGTGGTGGACGTGGGTACCCGCGACGAGTTCGCCGCGGGTCATCTCTCGGTCGCCACGCACGTTCCCCTCGACCACCTCGAACCTCGGCTGCCCCTGCTGGCGCCCCGGCCGACGGTGCCCGTGGTGGTCGTCGGAACGCGCGAGGAGACGGTCATGCGGGCCGTACCCCGGATGGCCGCGCTGGGATACACCGATGTCAGCGTGCTCGACGGCGGCCTCGCCGGCTGGCGGGCGGCGGGCGGCGAGCTGTTCACCGGATACAACACGGTCAGCCGGGCCCTGGGCGAGGTCGCGTTGCGCCGGCTCGGCACGCCGAGGGTCTCCGCGACCGAACTGCGCGCCGGCCTCGACGCGGGGGAGGACAGCGCGGGGGAGGACGTGGTCCTTCTCGACACCCGCACGGCCGAGGAGTTCGAGTACACGGCCATCCCGACCGCCCGCAACACGCCGGGGGTCGAGCTGGTACGCCGGGCGTACGCGGCGGTCCGGTCGCCACACACCCGGGTCGTGGTGACCTGCGCCGGCCGGACCCGTGGGATCATCGGCGCGCAGACCCTGATCGACGCCGGGTTCCCCAACCCGGTCGCCGTCCTGGACGGCGGCCTGGCCGCGTGGAGCCTCGCCGGCTACCCGTCGGTGGCCGGTTCGACCGCCCCGCTGCCCGTGCCCGAGCCGGCGCAGGAGGCCCGGGCGGGGGAGTCGGCGCGGGCGCTCGCCGCCCGCACCGGGGTGTTGGAGATCTCCGCCGCCGAGCTGAGCGGGTTCGTCGCGGCGGCGGCCGATCGGACGCTGTATCTGCTTGACGTCCGTACGCAGGCCGAGTTCGTCGCCGGTCACCTGCGGGGAAGCCGGTGGGCGCCGGGCGGCCAGCTCATCCAGGCGACGGACGAGTACGTGGCCAGCCGCGGTGCCCGAGTGGTCCTCGTCGATGACGGCTACGGCACGCGGGGATTCACGACCGGCGTGTGGCTGGCCAGGATGGGCCTGCCCGACGTTGCGGTGCATCTCCTCGACCTCGATCGCCGGTCCCCGGACCTGCCGCGTCCCGACGTCCGGCGTCCCGACCTGCCGCGTCCCGATGTCCGGTACTTCGACCTTCTGCGCCAGGATGTCGTCGGATCCGACGTACTCGTGTGCGGTCCCGAGACCGTCCCCCTGCCCGAGGTCCCGACGGTGAGCGCCCCGGCGTTGCGGGAGCTGCTCGACGGCGGCGCCGCGGTCGTCGTCGACGTCGAGCCGCCGTCGGCGGCCGGGTGGCTGCTCGCGCGGCCCTACATCCCGGGATCGTGGGTGACGACGCGCTCGGCGCTGGCGGCGTGGCCTGGCCTCCCCGCGGGCGAACCATTCCTCGTGGTCACCTCCGGCGACGGCACGCTGGCCCGCTGGGCGACCGCCGATCTGCGCGCCGCGGGCCGAGGGAGCGCCGCGGCGCTCGACGGCGGCACCCGGGCGTGGCGCGAGGCGGGCCTGCCGACCGCCACCGACTCGGCCCAGCAGCCCGCTGATCCAGGCAAGCCGCTCGTGCTCCCGCCGCCCCCCACCCGCCAGCAGCGCGCCCGCCTGCACGAGGACTACATCGTCTGGTGCGCCGCCCTGGAGGAGCAACTGCGTCGCGACGGCATCGTGTCGTTCCCGGTCGGCGTCGCGGCGGTCGACGCCGGGGCCCGCGCTCTCGGAAAGGAGGTGGCGCGATGACCGACGCACCGCGCCAGCTTCACCTCAATCTCGTGCTGCTCGCGGACGGCGCGCATGTCGCCGGCTGGCGGTACAACAACAGCCCCGACTCGTTCACCGACATCGACCACTTCGTCGAGCTGGCGCGGATCGCCGAGCGCGGCACGTTCGACGCGCTGTTCCGCGGCGACAACCACGGCGCCATCCACAGCGAGCACGGCCGGCGCAACTGGCACGCGCTCGAACCGGTCTCGCTGCTCGCCGCGATCAGCCAGCGCACCGAGCGCATCGGGCTGATCGGTACCCGTTCGGCGATCTTCGGCACGCCGTTCGAGGTCGCCCGCCAGTTCGCCTCCCTCGACCACATCACCGCCGGCCGGGCGGGCTGGAACATCGTCACGAGCTGGGCGCCCGAGACCGCCACGGCCTTCGGGGTGGGCGCGGAGCCCGCCGAGGAGGAGCGCTACCGGTGGGCGGGCGAGTTCGTCGAGGCGGTCCTGCGCCTGTGGGAGAGCCTCGAGCCGGACGCGGTGGTCGCCGACCTGGCGACCGGACGGTTCCTCGACGAGGCGAAGGTCCACGAGGTCGACGTCCGCGGCCGGTACTTCCCCGTGCGGGCCACCCTCGGCTCGCCCCGCACGCCCCAGGGCAGGCCCGTGCTGTTCCAGGCCGGCGCGTCCCCGCGGCACCGGCAGTACGCCGCGCGCTGGGCGGACGGGCTGTTCACGGTCCAGCGCACGCTCGTCGGCGCGCGCAGCTTCTACGCCGACGTGAAGGCGCTCGCCGCCGGCCACGGCCGGCGTCCCGAGGACGTGCTGGTGCTGCCCGGGCTCGAGGTCACTGTGGGCTCCACCGAACAGGAGGCCCGTGCCCGCCGGGACGGGCTCAACGAGTTGTACGGCATGGAGCACCTGGTGGAAAAGCTCGCCGAGCNGTTGTTCGTCCCGCCGGACCTGCTGAAGCCGGATGCCCCGCTGCCGTACGAGCAGGTCGAGTCGTTCACCCCGCCGTCGCGGGCCAGGCCGTTTCGCGACCAGGTCCTCGCGCACGCCCGCGTGCGGAACCTGACGGTGCGGGAACTGATCGCGGACAACCCCGGCGGCCACCTGTCGATCGTGGGCAGCCCGGAGCAGATCGCCGACCACCTTCAGACGTGGTTCGTCGAACGGGGCGCCGACGGCTTCAACATCTTCGTCGACACCGCGCCCGAGGGCCTGGAACTGTTCGTCGACCACGTTGTGCCGATCCTGCGTCGGCGCGGGATCTTCCGCCACGAGTATCCCGGCCGGACCCTGCGCGACATCCTCGGTGTCGGCGCGCCGGGCCCGGCTTAGTGGAAGGCCCGGCTTAGTGGAAGGCCGGCCTGGCGGAAGGCCCGGTCTAGAAGAAGGCGCCCGGGGGCGGCAGTGTTCCGTTCAGTTCATGGTCGCCGATCAGGCGCAGTTTGTAGGAACGAGGATTGTGCGAGGCGAGGGTGCGGATGTTGCGCCAGTGCCGGTCGAGCTGCGGTCCGCGGCGCACGCTGGTGGCGCTGCCGGCGTCGAACAGCAGCGACGCGGTGTCGGTGCCGATCCGGTCGACGATCGTCTTCGCCTTCGCCGCGGCGAACATCGCCCGTGTCCGGGCGTCGTCGGCGTGACCGTCGCCGTGGCCGAGCGCCTCGTGCGCGGCCGCGAGTGCGACGGCGGCGGTGGCCACGATCGATGTCGCGGCGAAGCTGTTCGCCGCGATCTCCCCGACTGTCTCCTGCACCGTCGGCTCGTGCCGGGGTTCCTCGACCAGGCCGTGGCGGAAGTTGCGGGAGCGCCGCGAGACGAGCTCGAGGACGTCGAGCCGCACGTTCTCGACGATGCCGGCGATGATGGTCGTCAGGTAGAGCTGGGAGAAGGTCGGGCTCAACGCCCGTCCCGGGTCGGTCGCGTCGCCGAACGAGAGGAGCTCGGTCGCGTGGACGCGGACATCGTGGAACNCCGTGGTGCCCGAACCGGTGAAACGCTGGCCCATGCCATCCCAGTCGTCGAGGTGCACGACACCCTCGCGGTGGGCGGGAACGATCGCGCTGACCAGCGCGTCGTCCTCGGCTACGGCGATCACCACGATCCGGTCCGCGTAGATGTTGCCGGTGCTGTAGTACTTGCTTCCCGCGAGCAGGTAGCCGTCCCCGTCCCGGACCAGCTTCGTCGAGGTGCCGATGACGCCCGCCCGAGGGGTGGACAACTCGCTTGCCGCCGACCCGAACAGCTCACCGGCGACGACCCGGTCGAGCCAGCTGTCGCGCGTCTTACCGGGCGGCTGGCGCAGGAGTGACTCCACAAAGCCGAAGTGGTTACGCAGTGCCTGGGCCAGGTTGGGGTCGGCCGTGCCGAGCCGGCGCACGACATCGAAGAAGGCGGCCAGNCCGAGCCCCCGCCCACCGGCGGCGACCGGCACCCGCAGCGTGCCAACTCCCCACCGGCGCAGCAGGTCCATCTCCGCGAAGGGCGGCCGGTCATGGGTCTCCCGCTCGGCCGCCCCGGTGGCAATCTCGGCCAGCAGGTTCTCGAGACCCGCAAGCGGCGCCCCGGCGGCCGGCGCCGCCGCGGTCGGTGCTGCTGGACCAGGACTCATCGCATGTCTCCCGTCTGCCCAGCGTAAATCCTACTATGCCGATCGGTTTTAGCGATTATCGCCGAAGTGGCGTCGAACTCCTAGAATGTCGACGACGGGCCGCAGGTGCGTCGCATGATCCCGACCCGATGCAGGCGGCATGAAGATTTCGGCGCGAACCGACTACGCGCTGCGAGCGGTCATCGAGCTCGCGGCCGCCCACCCACAACGTCGCTCGGCGCCGGAGATCGCCGAGCAACAGCAGATCCCCCGCCAGTTCCTCGACAGCGTGCTCGGCGACCTGCGCCGAGCCGGCCTCGTGGCGAGCCAGCGCGGGGTCGGGGGCGGGTTCTGGCTGTGCCGGCCCGGGGATGAGATCACCCTGGCCGATGTCATCCAGGCGGCGGACGGGCCGGTGACCACCGTGCGCGGCGAGCTTCCGCAGGATCTCGCCTACGAGGGGACGGCGGTGCCCCTGCAGAAGGTCTGGATCGCCATGCGCGCCGGCCTCACCAGACTGCTGGAGTCGGTGACGGTCGCTGACGTTGCCCGGGACCAGCTTCCCGCCGAGGTGATCGACACCGCCGCGAGCCGGTCGGCCTGGCGGTAGCGCCCCGAAGCCGAGGCCGAAGCCGAAGCCGAGGCCGTCCCCGGGCCTAGCTGTCGAGATATTCGAGAATGTCGGAGACGTCGGGCTGCGGATGGCTTTCGCCGGCGGTCACGTGGACTTCCAGGACGTTTCCCGGCGGCGGGGCGGGAGCCGGGATGCGGTCGTTGAACGCGGCCAGCGGCAGCACGGCGCGGTTGAAGTCGAGCACCGTCGTGTTGTCGTCGTCGGGCGCGGGAATCCGCAGAAAGCGGAACGGGAAACGGTTCCGTCGCGACAGGTCGACGAACACGGCGTGTAGCTCGCCCTGCAGCAGCGGACTCACCGCGAGCCCCGTCGTGCCGCCGTCCGGCAGGCTGAACTCGACCCGGCCGACCAGGGTGAGCGTCATCGTGCCGGACTTGGTGCTGGGCACCTCGACCGGGACGCTGGAACCATCGGGCCAGGGCTGGAAGACGGCGGGAACCACCCAGTCCGGATGCGGCTCGAAGACCTCCATCGCACCGTGCGAGACCCGGATCGCGCCCTCCTCGACCTGGCTGAGGCCCAGGCCGTACGTGCCCTCCTGGCCGAGCAGCGTCTTCTGCTGGTCGGTGAGACCGGCATAGGAACCCAGGCCGCGCAGCGGGGTGTCGAGAACCACCCGACGCAGCGCGCCCGGCGCCGACCGGCTGCCGGTCCCGGTCAGCGCGCCGAGCGGGTTGGCCCACGCATCGAGCGGGTTGACCCACGAAAGACCGGCGACATCGGACGAGGTGGCCGAACGGTACGCCCGACCGCGACACAGGCTGGAAAGCGGGCCAAACGGGGCGGTGAGTGCCTCCACTCGCCGGGCATGCCAGCGTTCCCACTCTTCGGTGAATCCCATGACCGGTCTCGCCCTCGTCGCATCGGTACAGTTCAGCCTATGTGAGGTGGCTGGCAGCCGGGGCACCAGAACAGGTTGCGGCCGGCCAGGCGGGTGGTCAGCACCGTGGTGGCGCAGATCAGGCAGGGCTGGCCGGCGCGGCGGTAGACGTAGACCTCGCCGCCGTGGTCGTCGACCCGAGGGGGGCGGCCCATCGCCTCGGGGGTGTGCTCGGGGCGCACGGTGTCGATCCGGCCCGTCCGCACCCCGTCGGCCATCAGCGTGACCAGGTCGGCCCAGATGGCCGTCCACTGCCGCCGGGCCAGGTCCCGTCCGGGCAGCAGTGGGTCGAGGCCGGCCCGGAACAGCACCTCGGCCCGGTAGATGTTGCCCGGGCCGGCCACGACCGTCTGGTCGAGCAGGAGGATGGCGATCGGGGTGCGGCTGCGTTCGATCCGTCGCCAGGCCAGGTCCGGGTCGGCGTCGCCGCGCAGCGGATCGGGGCCGAGCCGGTCGCGCAGCGTCTTCACCCCGCCGGGTTCCAGCAGCTCGCAGGCGTTGGGACCGCGCAGGTCGGCGTATCCGGCGTCCGCGGTGAGCCGCAGCCGGACGGCACCGGTCGGCACGGGAGCGGGCAGGGGGCCGAAGGCGTAGGTGCCGTAGATGCCGAGGTGCACATGCAGGATCTGGTCGTGGTCGAACCGCAGGAGCAGATGCTTGCCGTGTGCCTCGGCGTCGGTGAGCAGCCGGCCGTCCAGCCGGCGCGCTCCCTCGGCGAAACGGCCCTGGGGGCTTGCCACGGCCACCGGCCGGCCGGCGAACATCCGCTGGTGAACCGCGGCCAACCTGTGCACAGTGTGACCTTCGGGCATAGTCGGGCGATCGTACTGCCGCGGAGGGGGTACCCCATACTCCGACGAGCGGCCCGGCGGACCCTCGGGTGGCCGCCCGCCGTGAACCGGATGCCGGTTGCGAGGGGACCATGCGAGCACCTAGTCGGGTACGGGCTGACGCGTTGGCCGAGGCGTGCGTGGCCGCGGGGGACCTGCCGCTGCCGGGGGGCGGCCGGACGCTCGAACGCTGGACGGCGCTGGCGGCGCTCGCGGCGGACGATCTGGTGCTCGCGCGGCTCGCCGAGGCGCACGCCGACGCGGTGGCCATCGTCGCCGAGCTCGCGGGAGAACCGCTGCCGCCGGGGTCCCGCTGGGGGGTCTGGGCGGCGGAGGATCCCACCGGTGTACTGACCGCCGTCCCGCTCGAGGAGCAGGGGACGGGCTGGCTGCTCGACGGGGCCAAGGTCTGGTGTTCGGGCGCGACCCTGCTGACCCACGCCCTGGTCACTGCCCGCCACGGACAGTCTCGCCAGCTCCTCGCGGTCGCGCTGAACGCCCCGGGGATCACCGTCGCCGCCGACGACTGGGCCGCCCCCGGCATGAAGGCGGCCGACACCCGGCGGGTCCGCTTCGACCGGGTTCCCGCCCGCGCCGTCGGCGGGCCGGACGAATACCTGCGCCGTCCCGGGTTCTGGATCGGCGGGATCGGCGTCGCGGCCTGCTGGTACGGGGGTGCTGCCGCCGTGGCCGCGCCGTTGCGGGAGCGGGTCGGCGGCCGCGGGGACGACCCGCACGCGGCGGCCCATCTCGGCGCCGTCGACGTCGCGCTCGGTGGCGCCCGCGATGTGCTGCGGGCGGCGGCGGTCGCGGTCGACGGCCGTCCCGACGCGGATCACGCGCGTCTCGCCCGGCGGGCACGGGCGACGGTGGCGGGGGCGGCGGCCGAGGTGATCCGCCGGGTCGATCGGGCGCTCGGGCCGGGGCCGCGCGCCCGCGACCGCCGGCATGCCGCTCGCGTCGCCGACCTGGAGGTCTACCTCCTTCAGGAGCACGCCGAACGGGACCTGGCCGATCTCGGCGCCGCCGTCGTTGCCGCGGCCGAGCCCGGCTGGTCGCTGTGACTCGCGAGCGGCGTCCCCGCTGCCGTCCCCGCTGCCGTCCCCGCTGCCGTCCCTGCTGTCGTCCTTGCTGTCGTTGCCGACCGGAACCCGGGTACACAGCGGGAAGCCGGGCCGCGAGGGTTCACGGAGGGTTCGATGACGCTGCCGCCGCAGTACTTCGACGAGATGTACGCGGGCGACGGCGACCCGTGGGGCTTCGCCGACCGCTGGTACGAGCGGCGGAAGCGGGCGCTCACCGTCGCCCTGCTCCCCGACGACCGCTATGCGACCGGCTATGAGCCGGGCTGCTCGATCGGCCTGCTGACCCGCGATCTCGCCGGCCGCTGCGGGCGGCTGCTGGCGACCGATGTGGCGCCCGCCGCGGTGTCGGCCGCCACCCGCCAGACCGCCGACCTGCCGAACGTGCGCGTCGAGGTGGCGCGGCTGCCGGGGGACTGGCCCACGCGGACCTTCGAGCTCGTGGTGCTCTCCGAGGTGGGTTACTACTTCGACCGGGCCGACGCCCGCCTCGTTGCCGCCCGTGCCACCGCCTCGGCGGGCACGCTCGTCGCCGTCCACTGGCGGCATCCCGTCGAGGACTACCTGTGCGGGGGCGACGAGGTGCATGCGCTGCTCGGGGAGGCCGCCGCCGGTGCGGGACTGACGCGCCTCGTGCACCATCTCGAAGACGATCTGGTGGCGGACGTCTGGGCGCGCGACGCCCGCTCGGTCGCCGCGCGGACGGGCCTGCGGTGAAGCGGGTCAGCCTGCTGTGAACCGAATCAGCAGGGTTGGCGTCGTGGTCCCGGCCCATGACGAGCAGGATCTGATCGGGGCCTGCCTGGACGCGTTGGGCGAGGCGGTCCACCATCCGGGTCTGCGTGGCGTCGACGTCGCGGTGCTGGTCGTGCTCGACGACTGCGGCGACGAGTCCGCCCGGCACTGCCGGACGCGCGCCGTGCCGACCCTCGCCGTGCGCGAGCGGAACGTGGGCAGGGCCCGGTCGCGCGGGTTCGCGCACCTGATCTCCCGGGTGGCGGCGGGCATGCCGGCAATCCATCCACGCGCGGTGTGGCTCGCGACCACCGACGCGGACAGCCAGGTCTCCCCCGACTGGATCACGACTCAGGTGGAGTTCGCGCGCGACGGCGCGGATGCGGTGTTCGGCGTGGTCGACATCGACGACTGGGACGGCTTTCCCGCCCCCGCTCAGCGACGTTTCCTGCGGCATTACCGTGGGATGGAACCTGNAGACTCGAGTCGGCACCGGCATGCGCACGGCGCCAACCTGGGCATCCGCCTGGATGCCTACAACCGGGTCGGCGGCATCCCCCCGCTTTCNGTCGGCGAGGACAACGCCCTGGCCGCGAACCTGCACCGCCATCTCGACCTGCGCGTCCTGCATACGACCGCGGTGCGGGTCACCACCAGCGCGCGCCGCGACTCCCGTGTCGACGGCGGATTCGCCCACGTCCTGAGCGGCTTCGAGCAGCCGGGGGACCCGCGCCGGCAGGTTTCCGCCCGCCCGCGGTCCTAGCACTCGCGGTCCTAGCACTCGCGGTCCCAGCACTCGCGGTCCCAGCACTACGGTCCCAGGATTCCCAGCTCGGGAGCGGTCCTAGGATTCTCGGCTCGGGAGGAGACGAGGCTCGAGGCCGAGGCGGTGGACGATCGCGCGATCCTCGTCGGCGATCATCTGCCGGGTGATCTTGGCGTTGTGGATGAGCCGCGAGCCGTGGAAGGTGCCCGGGTAGAGGTGCAGCTCGGTGGGCACCCCGGCCTGGACGAGCCGTTGCGCGTAGGCGAGGCCCTCGTCGCGCAGCGGGTCGAACTCGCAGACCGAGACGAACGCGGGCGGCAGGCCCGACAGGTCCGCCGCGCGCGCCGGCGCCGCGTAGGGCGGCACGACCGCGTCGGGGGCGCCGGCGCGGTCGGCGAGGTAGTAGCGCCAGGTGAGCGCGACCTTTCCGCTGTCCCACATCGGGGTGTCCGTGAGCGTGCGCATCGACACGGTGTCGAGACGGTCGTCGAGTTTGGGAGCGGTGAGAAACTGGAAGCAGAGGGCGGGGCCCCCGCGATCGCGGCTGAGCAGGGTCAGCGCGGCGGCGAGGCACGCACCCGCGCTGCCGCCGGCGACGGCGATGCGCGCCGGATCCACGCCCAGGCTCGGCCGGGCCTCGCGGGCCAGCCAGGTGAGCGCGGCGTAACAGTCGTCGACCGCGGCCGGGTAGGGATGCTCGGGCGCGAGCCGGTAGTCGACGCTGACCACCACACAACCCAGCTCCGCGAACCGGAGTGCCTCGGAGTGCGCCATGTCGAGATCGCCGAGAATGAAACCGCCGCCGTGCAGGAAGAGCACCGCCGGACAGTCGGCCGGCGCCGCGACGGGACGGTAGATCCGCACCCGGACGTCCGGCGCCCCCGCCGGTCCCGGGATCGTCCGCTCGCTGATCGAGACCATACCGCCGGAATCGGGCTGCGGCGCTGCCGCGGTGAGCTCCCGTATCAGCGCGCGGGCCTGTGCGACGTCGGCGATCGGCACGTCGACCAGAAGCGCAATCCACGGCGCGATTTCCGGGTCGATGGCGTAGCGCACCGGCGATCCTCCCGTCCGTGAGCTGGCACCCGGGGGCTGGGGCCTCGGGTCATCGTTGAGCGCGGGCTTGTTTCGTGTCCAGCGGCGATCGCTCGCCCGCGCGCCTTGCCGGCGCCCGCGCGCCTGCCCACGGTCGTAGTCTCCTGGCATGGAGGGGCTGATCCTGCGGCTGGCGGACCTGGATGAGGGCGCGCTGGGCGCGGTGCGGATCATCGCCTTCTTCGACGGCTTCGTCGAGCACCGGGCCAGCCTGGAGGCCGTGCTGTCGGCCACCGCCCAGTTCGCCGGGTGCGAGGTCGGCCTCGCCGGTGGTTCGGTGCCGCCGTTGGCGGTGCGGGCTGGTGGGGGAGTCCCGTCCGCCGGCGACCCGCCCGACGGTGTGGCCCGGGCGCCGGTTGGCGATGACCGGTGGGTGTGGCTCGCGCGGCCGGGACAGCCGCTCGCGCAGGATCGGATGCTCCTGGACCGGCTGGCGCACGCGGTTCGGGCGCTGTCCCCTCGGCCGCGGCTCGACCATCCCGGGACCGGAGATCCGGCGCTGCTGGAACTGGTGCTCGGCGCGGGCGCTGATGATGCCGGCCGGGCGCGTGCCCTGCGGCTGCTCGGCATCGAGCCGACCTGCCCGGTCACGGTCTACGCCGTCCGCTCGCCCGATCCCGCGGCCGGCGCCGAGTTCCTGGCCGGGCTGCATCCATGGGTGCGCGCCGTGCGGATCGGCGACGTGCGCGCGGTGGTCGGTCGGGAGGCACCCGCCGACGAGCCGACGATCCCGACCGGCGTGCAGGTGGGCCGGTCCGCGCCGGTGCCGGCTTCGGCGGCGCAGCGGGCGTGGCGCGGCGCCCGCACGGCGTTGCGGTTCACCGGCTCGGGGCTGCCGGCCGGGCTGACCACGCTCGCCGGGGGGTCGGCGCTGGTCACCGAGGAGAGCCTCGGCGTCTGGCGGGCCATCGCCGAGCAGGTGCCCGGGGAACGGCTCGCCGCCTCGCCGGACGTGGCGGCGCTGCGGCGGCTCGGCGCCGAGCCGCAGGGCCCGCAGACGCTGGCCATGCTCGTCGCCGTCGGCGCCACCGCCTCGCTGCGGCAGGCCGCGGCCGTGCTGTACGTGCACCACAGCACCCTGATCGCGCGCCTGACCAAGGCCGAGCGCGTCCTGGGTTTCTCCATCGACACCCCGGCGGGCCGGACCCGGCTGACGGCCGCACTGATCATCCGGGCCCTCTGCGCCGATCTCGACGACCTTCCGACCTGAGCCGACCGGACCGGGCCCGACCGGACCGGGCCCGACCGGACCGGGCCCGACCGGACGGGGCCCGACCGGACTGGACTGGGCCCGACCGGACCCCCTTCGGCTTACAGGTCCCCGCTCGCGCGGACTACACCTACTCGACCGGCGAGAGCACTCGCTCCGGGCAGGCCGCGGCACCGAGCCGGGCAGCCTCCTCCAGGCCAGGTGGCACGTCCAGCTGTGCCACCGCGCCGATGAAACCCTCGTCGTCGAGCGCATAGACCTCCGGGGCCTTCGCATGACATTGCGCGTGGCCATGGCAGAACTCGTTGCTGACCGACACCTTCATCTGAGTCCCTCTCAGCTCGATGGTCATCACGCAGTGCGTGATGAGAAAGCCGGACGTGGTGCTGGGAAGCTGTATCCGACCGCGCAGCTCATCCCGGTGCGACCGCCTACCAGATCCGGAACGGGTTCGAGATCCTGCGGCGTTCCAGGCGTCGCGTAAGGCGCCACGGGACCGCGGCCGCTGGCTCAGTCACGGTAGGCAGGCATACCCACGCCTTCGCGCGGCCCGGGAGTGAAGCGAACCGGAAGGTGCTTTACCGCGTAGACGTCGCCCGCGTCCGCAAGGCGCTCGATGGGAGCCGCGACATGCACGTCCGGCAGCCGACGCAACAGTTCGGTAATCATCACGCGGAACATGGCCCGCGCGAAGTTCGATCCCAGGCAGCGGTGGACACCCAGCGCGAAGGCCATGTGCCGATTCGTGCCGCGATCAAGATCGATTTCGTGCGGGCATTCGAAGGCGCTGGGATCGCGGTTGGCCGCCGCGAACATCAACATGACCCGGTCGCCCTTCTTGAGCTGGCGGCCGTGGAACTCCGCGTCCCGGGTGACGACTCGGGTGAGGCCCTGCACCGGGGTGTCATGGCGCAGGAACTCCTCCGTCGCGCTCTCCAGGACGGCCGGGTCCTCGAGGAGCCGGCGGCGCAGTGCAGGATCGGCGTCGATGCGCAGGAAGGCATTGCCGGTGAGGCCTGCCGTGGTGTCCATGCCGCCGAGCAGGAGCANCACGACGATGCCGGCAAGCTCCTCGTCGGAAAGCTTCGCTCCGTCGATCTCCGCCTCCATGAGATCGCTGAGCACGCCCTTGCCCCGGTGGAGCCGGCGCTGGGCGATCTCCTGGGCGATCGTGCCGTAGATGTTGGCCGCGGACTGGGCGGACCGCTCCGGGGCATAGGCACGGTCATGGATGAGAGAGTGCAGCCAGTCGATCCAGTCCGGCCAGCGGCTCTCGTCGAAGTCGAGGAGCTGCAGCGTCCACCGGGCCGGAAGCGGGGTGAAGAGCTGCTNGGCGAGGTCGGCTTCGCCGCTCTCGATGAAGGCGTCGATCAACTCGGTGGCCGTGCGCCGCAGGGCCGGCTCCCGTTGTTCCGCCTCCTTGGGCGAGAGGTAGGGAAGCAGTAACTTCCGGTACTTCTGCAGCATTGGCGGGTCGATGTCGATCGGAATGAAAGACGTCTCGATCGGCAGGGCCGGAATAGCTTTGCTCATATGGTTGCTGAAGAGATCCGAGTCTCGACAGGCGTCGAACACGGCCGCATACGAGGTGACGAGCCAGTAGCCGCCCCAGGCCGATGACTTGGCCACGGGGCAACGGTTCTGGAGATCCGTCATAATCTCGTAGTTGTGTTCCCGGAATCTTGCGCTGTGATGGTCCAGGTCGGTGTCGCTAAATCCTGCTTCGTCTACGGTGGTCACGGGTCGGCCTCTCGTTTCGTGATTATGATATGACGGCCGGGCCGATCTACCGCATTTCCGGCGCTGTTTCAGCGTGTCGGTGATCGGTAGCAACGGCAAGCCTGTCGGCCTGTTCCGCCAGCCTGCGGTGGGACGCAGTCAAGCGTGATGAGCGCAGTGGGAATGACGGGAAAGTCGCCGGCGTTCCGGATAGCTGCCGCCGCAGTCACCGAGCGCCGTCCGATGTTCAGTGGCACCGACTTATCCCTAGAGTGCGTACACGAGAACGTTGCGTCCCGCCGCGCCGGCTCTCGACCCGGCTCGGGAAACGGCTGCCGGGTTTCTTGGGGGGATGGCGAGGTCGGTGAAACACTTCTGGTCGGGCACCTCGTCGCGCGCGACAAAGGCGATGTGCGGCGACCATGTCTACAGAACGGTTCGCGCTGACGGCCGNGACCAGATCATCGTCGGGAGCGGACCGGCTGGCGGCGCGGCCGGCGGGCCGGCTCGGGAGCCGTCGGGTATCGGCTGCGGGCGCCTGTTCTCGACGCGACCGGACGGTGCCCTCTGGGGCAAGGCGGACGATCGTCAGGGTGGGCGTTCTCCGTCGTGATGCAACGCCACCGTGCCTGTGTGTCACTGGTTACCCAGCGCGACCGCGGCCTGGCCGCCGGGGAGGCCTGGATCGGGGCGACGCGCGGCCCTGATCTGGTCAGACGACGGGGGGCTCCACCCTTTCTCCTGGACTGGGGCACGCCGACCACTGCCCGGCATGCCGCGCCCGCATCCGCACGGCGGCCCGACGACTCGGTGGTGGCTGTGCTCGACGATGCGAGACTGTGGTCTGCGACACGCTGGTAGGCTAGCCTTATTGAGTCAATAGAGTCAATAAAGTTCTATTCGATCTTCCTTGAAAGGATTGAGTATCCGATCGATCGCATTGAGTGACTTCGGGAACCCTGTAGGCATCGGCGGCTCCTCGACGGCCCCGGCGCACAACATCTTGATCCTGGGAGTCCTCCCACCATCGGCCATTAGGGGCCACCAGGGGCACGCTCGTGTGGACGAGGCCGGGAGCGGGTCGTCCCGCCGTCACGCTGGAGGCGCGCTGTCGGACTGGACGAACGCAGTCGGACTGGAGGCACGCCGTCAGGCTGGAGACACGCCGTCGGACTGGAGGCACGCCGTCAGACTGGACGAACGCAGTCGGACTGGAGGCACGCCGTCAGGCTGGAGGCACGCCGTCGGACTGGAGGCACGCCGTCAGACTGGACGAACGCAGTCGGACTGGAGGCACGCAGTGGGGAACAGGTTCGAGACGCCCGCGAAGATCCTCGATGCAGCGTTGGGGTGCATAGCGGCTCGCGGCCCGGCCAAGATGTCCCTGCGCGATGTTTCCGCGGCTGCGGAGGTCTCCCGTGGCACGCTCTACCGGTACTTCAAGACCAAGGGTGAGCTGCTCACCGCCATCAGCGACCACGTCCGGCGGGGGGNCGGCGCCGCGCTCGACGAAGCGGTCGCCGGGCAGCCGGTCGCCTCCGGTCGCCTCCGCGCGATCGCCGACGCCATCATGCACTACGGAGACGACCATCCCGAGGTTTCCCGAGTCATCGAAGCGGAGCCCGCCTTCGCGCTGGAGTTCATCCGCGGCATCTTCCCGACCTTCGTGGCCCAGGTGACGGAACTCCTCGAGCCCGTGTTCGACGATCTTGGCATCGTCCAGGAAGGCACGGTGAGACGGGAGGTCCTGGCGGAGCTTCTGCTGCGAGCCACGAGCTCGCTGTATCTGATCCCGTCCCCCAACCCCGACGAGATGACCGACGCGGTCGTGACCCTGTGGGCTTCTGTCGCCGCGCCCGCGAAGGTCGGCGATCCCGGCCCGGAAGACGACGCCTGACCTGACTCGGAGGTTCTCCATCCAGGGAATGTCTCGGCGGCTCGGAGAGGGGTGATGTCACCAGACGGATACTCCAGGGCGCAGTCTCGGTCGGACGAGGCTGCGAGCACCGAAATCCTTCACCGCCGGGGTTCGGCAGTTCCTGCGTGCCTGCCTTCCAACTCCCGGGCCCGGCCGGTGGACCCGGCCAGCAGACGACGTCCCGCCTTGGCCGGAAGTGGCGACTGTTCAAATAGCCGTCCCGCCGATCCCGCGGTGACCAAAGCGGGATTGCGGTTCGGCATGCCCGAAATATCCGCCGGGGGCGATCGATCGCTCCGGCGCGCGACGGACTTTCGTACAAAGAGGCCGATCGTCCTCGTGTGCGAATCCGGGCCTACACGTAGACATAGTGTCAGATGCGCTGTAACTTTCCTCGACGCACCCGCCCCGTCAGGACGGGTCTTCGATGGCGAGGGAGTCTGATCGGCGATGACGACGGTGTCTGAGGNGGTGTCCGTGCAGGGCGAGCTTCGCTTTCTGATCGACGGGAAACTCGGCGAGTCGGTGGCGGGCGGCCGCTACGACAACATCAACCCGGCCACCGAGGAGGTCCTCGGTCAGACGACCGACGCCACGGCGGCGGACATGGACCGGGCCATCGCGGCNGCGCGCCGCGCGTTCGACGAGTCGTCGTGGTCGACGGACCGGGAGCTGCGCAAGCGGTGCCTGGCCCAGTTGCAGGCCGCGCTGGAGGACGAGAAGGAGGCGCTGCGCGCGGAGCTCATCGCCGAGGCGGGCGCCCCGGTCGCGGTGACGCACTTCGCGCAGCTCGACTGGCCGCTGGCGGACGGCCTGCGCGGGCCGCTGGAGCTGATCGACACCTTCCCGTGGGAGCGCACGCTGCCCGACACGAACCTGTTCGGACCCAGCCACCGCGCGGTCTGGAAGGAGCCGGTGGGGGTGGTCGCGGCGATCGTGCCGTGGAACTACCCGTTCGAGGTGACGATCAACAAGCTCGGCCCGATCCTGGCGACCGGCAACACGGTGGTGCTCAAGCCCGCGCCGGACACGCCCTGGAACGCCACCCGGATCGGCCGCCTCGTCGCGGANCGGACGGACATCCCGGCGGGCGTCGTGAACGTGGTCCCGACCTCGGACAACGCGGTGGCCGAGCTGCTGGTGACCGATCCCCGGGTGGACATGGTGTCGTTCACCGGGTCGACCGGGGTCGGCCGGCGCATCGTCGAACTGTCCGCCGGGACGATGAAGCGGACGCTGTTGGAGCTCGGCGGCAAGTCCGCGATGATCGTGCTCGACGACGCCGACCTCCCCTCGGTGCTGCCCGGGGCCGGGCTCGGGGCGTGCCTGCACGCCGGGCAGGGCTGCGCGATGACGACGCGGATCCTGCTGCCCCGCTCCGTCTACGACCAGGGCCTCGAGATCCTCACCGAGGTGTTCCGCCAGCTTCCCTACGGCGACCCCAACGACCCGGCGAACCTCTCCGGCCCGCAGATCAACGCCNGCCAGCGCGACCGGGTGCTGGACTACATCNAGATCGGCAAGGCCGAGGGCGCGCGGGTCGTCGCCGGCGGCGGCCGTCCGGCGCACCTGCCGACCGGCTACTACGTCGAGCCGACGCTGCTCGCGGACGTGGACAACGGCATGCGGGTGGCTCGCGAGGAGATCTTCGGCCCGGTGGCCGCCGTGATCCCCTTCGACGACGAGGTGGACGCCGTGCGGATCGCCAACGACAGCCCGTACGGCCTGTCCGGCGGAGTGTTCTCCGCCTCGCTTGACCGCGGCCTGGCCGTCGCCCGCCGGATCCGCACGGGAAGCATCAACGTCAACGGGGGCAACTTCTACGGCTCGAACGGCCCCTACGGCGGCTACAAGCTGTCGGGCAACGGCCGCCAGGGCGGCATCGAGGGCTTCGAGCAGCACCTGGAGAGCAAGTCCGTCGGCTACGCCGGCTGAGCTGCCCACATCCGGGCTGCTGATCCTCCGGGCCGCCGGCTGTACGGGCCGCAGTTCGTCTGGGCCGCCCACACCCGGGCCGCTGTTCGCCGGTCCGGCGATTGCCCGGACCGCTCATGCCCGGACCGCTCATGCCCGGACCNCCGTTATCCGGACAGTCCACCACCTGATCGCACGCACGAACAGAGGAGCAGGACAATGCCAGGTCGCCTCGAGGGCAAGGTCGCCTTCATCACGGGTGCGGCGCGCGGGCAGGGCCGCAGCCACGCGGTTCGCCTGGCGCAGGAGGGCGCCGACATCATCGCCATCGACATCGTCGAGCAGATCGAGTCGAACCCCTACCCGCTGTCCACCCCGGAGGACCTCGCCGAAACCGTCACCCTGGTCGAGAAGCTCGGTCGGCGCATCATCGCCACCAAGGCCGACGTCCGTGAGCGCGACCAGCTCCGCGAGGCGGTCAACAAGGGCGTCGCCGAGCTCGGCCGCCTCGACATCGTCGTCGCGAACGCCGGCATCCTGCCGATGGCGATGGGCGACCCCCAGGCCACCGACTTCATCGACGCCGTCGACGTCGACCTCATCGGCGTGCTGAACGCCGTCGCGGTCAGCGTCCCGCACCTGCCGGACCGCAGCTCCATCATCGTCACCGGCTCGACCGCGGCCATGTTGCCCAACACCACCGACAACCCCGCGATGGGCCCAGGCAGCGCCGGCTACGGCTGGTCGAAGAAGATCCTCATCGGCTACGTCGAGGAGATGGCGCTCCACCTGGCCTCGAAGTTCATCCGGGTCAACGCCATCCACCCGACCAACGTCAACACCCACCTGCTCCACAACGATGGGCTGTACGCGCAGTTCCGGCCGGNCCTGGAGAACCCGACCCGGGAGGACNTCGAGCCCGCGTTCGTCGCGTTCCAGGCGATGCCGATCCCCTACGTCGAGCCGGTTGACATCTCCAACCTGGTGCTGTTCCTCGCCTCGGACGAGTCCCGGTACATCACCGGCCAGCAGATCCGGGTCGATGCCGGCTCCCTGCTCAAGTTCCCGAACGGTCCCACAGGCTGATCTTCGCCGAGCCTCGTGGAAGGCAGTGCTCGGGCCGCGTCGAAGTGCTCGNCGAGCACCGCCTCCCACGAGGTTCCAACGTTCGACTCCGGGGCCGCTCACTGGTCTGCCGGGGGGCCGAGGAGGGTTTCGAGGGGCTGGGTGTAGGGGTTTCGGCGGGGTCTTTGGGTCGGGTCGACCCAGAGAGGTGCGAGGAACTCGGGTCGGCGGTCGGCGCCGAGTCGGACGGTCCAGCCGTGGTGGTGGAGGAAGCGGTGGTGCCAGCCGCAGACGAGCACGAGGTTGTCCAGGCAGGTGGCGCCGTTGTCGGTCCAATGCCGAATGTGGTGCGCCTGGCACCAGCTCGGCGGCCTGGTGCAACCGGGGAACGCGCAGCAGCGGTCGCGGGCGACCAGGGCGCGGCGCAGGTCGGCCGGGACGGTGCGTTGTGTGCGGCCGACGTCGAGGGGGACGCTGTCCGGGTTGAGGACGATGCGGCTGACCTCGGCGTCGCAGGCCAGGCGGCGTAGCACGGAGCGGGGTAGCGGCTGGCCCCAGCTCGTGGACGCGGCCGGCCCGCCGCGGCCGACCAGTGTCGCCCAGGGGACGGTGACGGTCAGGTGGGGGCGCACACCGCCGGAGACGGGTACCGATGAGGCGTCGAGGGCGCGGTGCAGAAGCTCGACGAGCGCGTCGGCTCGGCGGCGGGCGGGGCTGCGAGGGTCGGGCGTGNCATCGACGGCGGGGCTGGGGGCGGCCAGNCTGTCGAGGGCGGTGCGCAGGAGAGCGGCGCCCTCGGCATCAAGTTCACCGCTGATCCGGGTCATCCCGTCGGACAGGTCGGTGATCGACAGGTGGCGGCGCGACGCCGGATCGTCTCCATCGGCACCACCGCCGACGTTNCCGCCGTCGGGATTATGATCATTTCCGCCGTCGCCGTCGCCGTCGCCACTACTACCGCTGTTGTTGTCGGCGGGGTCGGGGCTGTCGCCGCCAGGGCTGGTGTCGACGTCGGTAAGCCGTTCGCGGATGTGGCGGCCGAGGAGGGCGAGATCGGCGGGGTTGAAGGTGTCCGCGCACCGGAGCAGGAGCGCTTCGGCTTCACGTCGTGTGCCGACGTCCACTCCGCGGGGTAGGGCGCGCAGCGCCGCGTGGATCGCGAAGGCCTGGTCGACGCTGATGGTGCCGGCGGTCAGGGCAGGGCCGGTAGCGGTGAGGTCGCCGTCGACTGCCAGGGCGAGACCGAGTAGCCGCTGGGCCTCGGCGGGGCGGATCCGCAGCCGGGCGCGCAGGAGCGCAGCGGTGCTGGTGGCACCCTCGCGTTGAGCGCTGCCGCGGCCGTGCAGCTCACGGATCAACCCCAGACGCAGCGCGGCGAGCCGGGCCAACAAAGCCGAGCAGTCCAGCACCGCGCTGTCCAGGTCGCCATCAGACAGGGACCAGCCGGGCATGTCCACCGCCTGCCCGGCCAGCTCGTCGAGCCCGGACAGCGCGGCAAGCAGCCGTGGACAACCCGTCCGGTCAGTGCCGAAGGCGGAAGCCGGGACGGCGTCGGGGCCGGGGTCGGGGGTGGCGGCGAGGTCGGAATCGGGACCGGGGGTGGAGTCTGCGTCGGCGATGGGGTCGGGGTCGGCGATGGGGTCGGGGTCGGGGTGGGAGTCGGCGTAGGGGTCGGGAACCGGGCTGGGAGCTTCGCGGCCGGGGCTGGGGCCGTGCGTGTTCATGAGTCAACGGTAGATCCCGGACGCTTGAAAGTCGAACGTATGTTCGTATCCGTGAGCGATGTGGGGAAGCGGCCCGCCGCATGCCGCCGGCCCGTCCATGTCCCCAAGGCTGCGACTGCCTGCGGAGAGTGGGGCGGGCGACGAGAAGATCCCCAGCGCACTCGTCGCCGGGTACGGCCGCTGCGACTGCCAGTGAACAGTGGCGCCGGGCGGCGAGGGGCCGGTGCAGATCGCGGGCCGGGACGGCGATTGCGGGTGGGGCGGCGGCTGACGGTGGGGCGGCGGCTGAGGGTGAGGTGGGGCCGCGCCGGCGGCGAAGCGTTCGGTCCGGGGTGCGCCGGGTTCCGCGCGATCGTCGGTAATGTGGATACGGATTTCCGACATCCGGCGGATAATCGTCGGGGTTGGGAGGGTGACAACGCACGCCATCCCGACTCCGACCAAAAGGAGCGTGCCTGTCAAGAAGAGCGTTACCCCATGGTGGGGTGCCGTCCACGGTCGAAGTCCCGTAATGTCGGGCACACAGCATCGTGAATGAGTGATTCCAGGAAAGCCCCGAAACGGGTTCCGGCGAAATACCCAGCCTTTCCGGGGGCGTTCCGGCGGCAGCCCAGGTCGTTTCCCCGACCGGGGCCGCGCGTGGCGATCGCTCGCGAAGCCACCGATGCTGACGTGTCGCGGCTCGGTGGAGGCAGGTCGGGTCGCGGCGTCCCTCGCCGTAAAGGACGTGACCATGACAGTGATGGCCAGGTGGCGGACCCGCCGCCGACGGATCGCGACGACAACGGTGGCCGCGCTGCTGACCGTGACCGCCGCCGGGGTGGCCCAGATCGCGACCAGCTCGGCCGCCGAGGCCGCCACCCCCTCGGCCGCCAGTCCCACAGTGACCGGGCCCGTCACCGGCGGTAAGGGCGTTCCCGTGCTGGGCGCCACCGCCTTCGACTTAGGGAAGGTCGGGTACCGGCAGTCCGAGTACTTCCTCGCCGGCTCCGCGACGGCCTACCAGGCGTCGGGCACGCTGGGATCGGACGGCAAGTGGACCGTGACCCCGGCCGCCACGGCGCCCTACACGACCCGGATCGTGGTCAACCGCCCGGTCGACGCGAAGAAGTTCAACGGCACCGTCGTCGTCGAATGGCTCAACGTCTCCGCCGGCTACGACGGAGCCCCGGACTGGACCGCCGCCCACAACCAGCTCATCCGGGACGGCTACGCCTGGGTCGGGGTGTCCGCGCAGGCGGTCGGGCTCAACGCGACGAAGAACGCCGACCCGGACCGCTACCAGGCGCTGTCCCACCCCGGTGACAGCTATTCGTACGACATCTTCTCCCAGGTCGGCCAGGCGGTGCGGAAGTCGGCCGGCACGGTCCTCGGCGGGCTGGCGCCGAAGAAGGTGCTCGGCGACGGCGAGTCGCAGTCGGCCTTCCGGCTGACGACCTACGTCAACGCCATCCACCCGCTCGTAAACGTTTATGACGGGTATCTGCTGCACAGCCGCGCCGGCACCGCGAGTGCGCTGTCCCAGGCCCCGGAGCGCCCCGACATCGCCGCGCCGGCGGTCGTCCGGATCCGACCTGACCTCGCCGTCCCGGTCCTGACCTTCCAGACCGAGACGGACCTGCCGACCGGCCTGCTCGGCTACGTCGACGCCCGCCAGGACGACACCAACCGGTTCCGCCTGTNGGAGGTCGCGGGGACCGCCCACGCCGACGCGTACACCATCGGCATCGGGGCCACGGACGTCGGCGACGGACAGGGCAGCGTCGCCGCGTTCAACGCGCTGCGCAACCCGCCGACCGGGGCCGCCGGCTTCTCCTGCGCCAAGCCGATCAACGCCGGCGAGCAGCAGTACGTCCTGCAGGCCGCGTTCTCGCAGCTCAACCGCTGGGTCACCACCGGGCAGGCGCCGTCGAAGGCACCGCGGCTGCAGATCGCGAACAACGCCTACGTTNTCGACGCCAACGGTAACGTGAAGGGCGGCATCCGCACCCCCGCGGTCGACGCTCCGGTGGCGAAGCTCTCCGGGCTCGGTCAGGACACCGGTTCCTCCCCGTTCTGCGCCCTGTTCGGCACCACCGTCCCGTTCACCCCGGCGCAGCTGCACGCCCTGTACCCGTCGCACGGCGCCTTCGTCGCCGCCTGGACGAAGGCTACGACCAGCGCCGTGAACGCCGGCTTCATCCTGCCGGCCGACGCGAAGCCGCTCGTGGCGGCGGCGGCGTCATCCACCGTGCCCGAGTGACGGTCGTTCCCGCGTGACGGTTGCCGACTGCACCTGACCGCCGCAGACCGCCGACCGCCCATCCCCGGCGCGTGGGGATGGGCGGTCGGCGCGGGCGACCTGTGATCCCGCCGGACGGAAGCCGGGTGGCAGTCAGCTGCCGCCGGCGGGGTCCCGGCCACGCCGGGTGAAGGACTGCGCCGCATCCGCGGCGCGGCGCAGTGGAGGTCCCCACGGGCGGGTATCGGTTCCACCCGCAGTACCGCATATGCGCGCCCGAGCCAGGACCCGGACCGGGTGACTGTCGCCGAGGGTGGTCCGGGCATGGCCGGGCTGGTGATGTCGAGGGTCACCTCCGGCTCGGGGGGCCCGCTGCTTGTCTCCTGCCGCATCCATCGGGACAGCTTCAGCAACGCGTCGCCCTCTGGCCGCGTGTGCTCCGAGGTCGTGGCGAACAGCAGGTCCGCTCCCACCGCGGTCAGGTGAATTTCGACGCCGTCGTGGTCGGCGAGTACCCCGTCGACCACGACCGCGAGCCGTGCGGTCTCCAGAAGAACCGCGTAGCAGTCGACGCCGATCGGGACCGGCACCGCTGGCAGCTTGCCCGGTGACTCGCTCATCGCCGACCCTCTCCATCGGCTTCGCCGGTTCCCCGAATCCGGCGTGCCGCCCGAGCCGCAGTGCGCAGCGCCGAACCGTCGAGGACGGTCCGGCCGGTCTGCCCGGCGGCGCGAACGGTGCAGAGTACATCGCCGGAGCGCGGAATTGGCGCGGCCCAGACCCAACCGTGCGATCTTCGCCGGTCTGTGGTGTAGATGCCACTGAAGGGCGACAGATCGAGAGTGAGATCCGGCTCTGTTGGCCGAAGCGCGCATTGCACCAGAACGGCCGCCGGTCCGCGGGTGGACCAGACCGGAGCACCCGGCGTGGCGTCTTCCCGCCCCGCTCGCGCTGCGGGCTCCTCGTCGGCGCTCAGGAACCGGGTGATTGCCGGACCCACCGCGAAGAACCCGGCCATGAACCCGGCTGCCTGCGCCTGCACCCCATGCAGCACGACCACAAGATCCAGCGTCTNGATCAGCCGCTCATAGACGTGGATGCCACCGGGAATGACCTGGGGGTCGGGGAACGCCGGAGCCCGGCCGGCGCCTGTTTGCGCTTTGTCGGTCAACGGCAGTAGATGCTGACGGTGTTCGAGTAGTCCGTGGCCGAGGAGCTTCCAGAATCACCGGAACCGAAGCCTGCGACCTCGGTGCGCCACTGCTGGGGGCTGCTTGACCCGATGCACAGCCGGCTCGCCTCGGCGCTGATCACTCCGACACCGCCACGTGCGGTGCCGACCAGGCCCACTCGTTCCCAGACATTGCTGGAATCGTTCCAGTGCTTGACATAGACGGTGATGCCCTGGGCCGCGATCGGGCCGGAGCACTTCTGTTCGCCGTATCCGTAGATCGTNCCACCGGCATAGGTCGGATCGCTGGGGTAGATGGTGCAGGTCCATTCGATCGCCTGGGTGGATGCGCCTGATGCGGTTGCGCCTGATGCGGTTGTGCCCGATGCGGTTGTGCCCGATGCGGTTGTGCCCGCGACCGGACCTCCCGCCCGGTAGGAGTGGGTACCGGCAGCCCGCAGATCGAAGCCGACGGGAGGAGGGGCGGGCTGGGCGGCCTGGACGGGCGCGGCGCCCAGCGCGGTGCCGATCCTCACACCGAGCGCGCCGACTGTCCCCACCGCGCGGCGCGAGGGGCTCGGGAAGCTACGCATCTTTCTCCTTCGGAATGTTTGTGAATACGTGAAGTGTGAAGTGAAAGGAAGCGCAATGTGATGCGCGTCGGCGCGTCATGGTTCGCCGTGAGCTGACGCNCCGTAGGTATAGGTGGTGGTGCGGTCGGTCGGGCCGAAGAACGCCACGACCTCGGCAATGCGGCTTTCATCTGCCGAGAGGGTGATCACGTCGAGTCCCTCAAGCACGCGATGGCCGTTGGGAAGACACATGGCCCACTCGAAACGTCCGTAACCGTGATGGAGATCGATCGCACTGATCCGAACTGGCCGCAGGGTCGGGTAACTGCGGGCGATCCGGCCGAGGAGCTCGGCGACCGCAGGTCTGCCCTGCGCCTGTCCGATCGGGTTGGTATAGCGTACGTCCGGGGTGCAGCTGGCCGTCAGCGCCGCTTCCCGGCGTAGCGGATTTGTTTCAGTCCAGGCCGAAAGTAGGGTGCCGACGAGATCGACCCCGGACCGGGGAGTCCTGGTCAGGTCGGGGAGGTCGCCTGGACGGTCCCCATCGTGGGCGGGTACGGGAGGGATCATCGAGGCGTGAACCTCCGCGCGGCCTCGGCCCGTTGCAGTTTGCCAGACGGGGTTTTCGGGATGGATCCTGGCGAGAGGACGACCACCGCGTGTGGCATAATTCCCAGCGCGGCCTGGACCTCATCGAGAACCAAGGTGCGAACGCGTTCGGGATCGTCCGTTCGGCTTTCGACTGCAATGGCGAGACCTTCGCCGTCTCCCAACGGCCCCCGGCGCGCGAAGCCGAAGGCGACCGCGTTGCCCGGCCGCACTCCCGGCACCCGGGCTGCCGCTCGCTCGACTTCGTCCGGGTAGATGTTGCGTCCAGCGAGGATGACAACGTCCTTCATGCGGCCCGTGACCGCGAGTTCGCCGCCGGCCTGGTAACCCAGATCTCCGGTGCGGAGCCAACCCTCGGGGAGGAATCGCGCCGAGGTCGTCTCGGCGTCACCACGGTAGCCGGCCGTCACCGAAGTCCCACGGACTTGAATTTCGCCGACCTGGCGTTCGGGTATCGGGCGACCGGTCGTTTGATCGACAATCCTTGCTTCGAGCCCTTGGACCGGACTGCCGAGCAGAGGTATGCGTCGGACGCGGCCGGCCGGCGGCGGCGTCCTGCCCTCGTTGCTGACGCTGATCCCCGGCCTGGCGGGGGCTCCCGGTGCGGCGCCATCAGGCATCGGTACCGCTATTCCGTGCCGTTCGAGATCCTCCGCGCCCACCACGTCGCAGCGCAGTCCGTGGCCAACAGGAGAGATTGCCACGGCGACCGTCGCCTCGGCCATCCCATAGGCGGGTACGAACGTCGCGGGGTCGAGTCCGTGTCTGCTCCCTGCCGCGGTGAAGGCGTCCACAACGTCGGGGTCTATGAGTTCCCCACCGGACAGCGCGCAGCGCAGTGACGACAGGTCGAGTGTGGGGCCGGTGGCGAGCAAGCGGGCTGCGAGAGCGTATGCGGCGTTTGGACCGACGGTCGCGGTGGCCCGATGGCGGTCCACCCGTCGCATCCACTCGGCGGGTCTGGCCAGGAAGTCGGNCGGGCTGGACAGAATGACGTCACATCGTCCGCAGGTCAGAGGCATCAGAAGGCTCCCAACCAGCCCCATGTCGTGGGATAGCGGCAGCCAGGACAGCATTCGGCCATGGATGGACTCGTGCCCGGTGGCCCGCTTGATCGCGTCGATGTTGGCGGCAAGATTTGCATAGCTGATCTGCACAATCTTCGCGGCGCCGGTCGTCCCGCTCGTCAGTTGGAGGATAGCCGGGTCGTCGTCGGAGCCGGCGGGGACCATGGTGATGGGTTCGGGTCCGGCCAGCGCTGTGGACAGCACCCCGGGCAGGTCGGTAACAACGCGTCCGGGGCGGGTCAGCCCATCGATTGCGCCGGTCCACGGGTCGCCGACGAGGACAACTGGCTCGCCGAGGTAGTCCAGCCGGGCGCGGGTAGCCGCAAGGTAGCCGGCCGGGGTCGTGGCACGGGCCGGCGACGGCAGAAAGGTGACACTGGTGCCGGCAAGCCAGCCTGCGAGGGCAGCCACGACCGCGGGCCGCGACGTCGGCGCCAGAATGCCCAGGGGATGGCCTGAGCCGGCGCCGATCTCCTGCAGCGCTGCGGACAGTCGTAGGGCGTCGTCGTACAACTTCGACCATTCGACCCGCTGCACATCCGTGCCGTCGAGAAACGTCACCGAGCCGGACTGGTTGGCGGCTCGTTCGATCGCCTCGATTAGATATGTCAACTATCGTCCCGATCCGCCGGGCCAGCCGGAGATCCGGCCGGGGGTCGTTTGCGAGGGTTCTTTGCCGGCCGGCCTACCGTGAGCCGGCCCGGTCCCGGTACACGGCGAGGATCAGCCGATCCCAGTAACGGCCTTGGTAGTACTCATGATCGACCAATCTGCCCTCCGTCCGCAGCCCGTTTCCCAGAGCGCTTGCGAACTGTGGCAGGTTAAATTCCGGGAGCTCAAAGTAAAGTTTACGAAAAGGCCAGACATCGAAGACGTATCGGATGAACAAACGGACCGGCTCGATCGCTATTCCTGATCCTGTGTAGCGGCCGCTGACCGCGGCGCCCACGTAGGCGTGTCCAAGTGCAAAGTCCGGGTTGTAGCAAATTACATTGCCGACAGGTTCGCCAGTCTCAACTGACTCCACCAGGAACTGGGAGAGCATTCCTTGCCAAAGTTCCTGCTCGAACTGTGCGTAGCTGGGGACCGAACCTCGATACCGCCACCGGAACCCGGTCTCCGGCGAGATCGCGAGTTCGTAGAGGAACGGGGTTGACGCTGGGAGAAGCGGCGCGAGCCTGAAGTACCGTCCGCTACGCTGCGGCGGCCGAGGCGGCGTCGGGTCCGCGAGGCCCCGGCCGCCCTGCATCGCGGCGGTCGGCGGCGGAACGCGCTGATCAATGCGCAAACCGGCCGGGTCCGTGACCTCTCCACCATTTGGGGCTCCGGAACCCGTGTCCGGTGACTGCACGGTGAACGGCCCGTTCGGGAAGCGTATCCGCGATGCGGTCGACGGCGCCAACATATCGGGGAACGGGGGTTGCGTCTCGGGTGTCACCGGCTCGGGCCGGTGCGATCCGGCTAGGCACTGGTCATAGAGCTCGCCGACCGTACCGATGCGCAACCAGGCCCGTTCCGACAGGTCGACGCCCAGCCCGGATATCGCGGCGTGCAGCTCGAGCAGCGCGAACGAGTCGAGTCCCAGGTCCGCGCCGAGGCGNGCGCCGGAATCAGCCTGTTCGGCGTCGACTCCCGCATGGCGGGCGACGAAGGCTGCGAAATCCTTTTCAGCGAGCATGACCCTCCGACCCATCGGACAGGCAGCAGGACACGAACAACATCTACTGTCAGGCAGACCGCACATGGACATGTCCGGATGAACCGCCGGTAAAGTTCGGGCGACCCTACGGGGGTTGCCCGACCATGGAGGGGTGTAGTCGGATGAGTACCGTCCGGAGTCGCTGAGCATAACAGCCTGTATGCCAACGAAGGCAACGAATTGATGAGAAATTGTGAGGGCTGGAACGCGGACGCAGCCTGGCTCGTCTGGATCCATCCCGTAGGCCCTGAGCCGTCGGCGCGGATGACCCCGTCCAGGGTTTGTTCAGGGTCCCGGCAAGCTTGCTGGGTAGCGGCTCATGGGCCGTGCCGGGGGTTTCTGGTGAGACTGGGTCGTGGTGGGTTGCGGATTGGACCCCGAAACAAGACGGGTACGACCCCCAGGCGATCATGAAGGTTTCTCTGCCATCCTGATCGTCCCGAGGTGCCATGCCCGCCGCACCGAAGGAGCACGCGAGGCGATCCCGTTGTGCCTGCGCTCCCCAGTGCGAGGTGTTCCCGGTGAACCCGTCGCGTTGATGGGCGCCCGCCGCACCTGAGCACCGCCGACCGCCGAACCGCCCATCCCCCAGCGCCAGTGGGGATGGGCGGTTCGGCCATCCGAGGATGGGGTCTCGCTCTCAGCCGAGGCGGTCCCACGCGGCGCGTTCGGCGCCGGCGGGGTCGTCCTCGATGCGCGTGGGGACGTCGAACAACATGGTGGCGCGTTCGGGCAGGGAGTACGGCGGCCAGGGGAGGTCCGGCCCGGCGGCGGGCCGGCCGTCGCGGGCGAAGGCGACCCAGGCGTCGCCCATCCGCGCCGCGAGCGCGCGGCGGCCGTCGGAGTCCTCGGCGTCCGCGCCGAGGGCGGCGGCCGTGGCGGTGTCCACCGTGTCGAAGAAGAACGGGACGTCGAGACCGTGCGACGCCCGCAGCGACGGGTCGAGCGGGGTCTCCCAGTCGAACCGGTACATGTACACCGCCGCCCGACCCGCGGCCAGACGGGCCTGCGCCAGCCGGATGGCGGGCAGCCGCACGTGACCGTCCGTCGCCACCGCCACCCGCACTCGGTCCGCGCTCAGCTCCGGCCGGGCGGACTGGTAGGCCTCGACCACCCTGACGATGTCGGATCCGAAGGCGTTGACCAGGTGGGCGAGCTCCGCCTCCGCCCGGGGACCGGGGCGGCCCATCGTGGCCAACGGCAGGAACATGCTGTACTCGTCGCGGGTCGTCCCGATGAGCAGCGGGACGTCGGGGGCCAGGCCCGCACGGACCGCCGCGAGCGGCTGAGCAGTGATGATCTTCCCGTCGGGGACGGGGTAGAGGCCGTTGTCGATGCCGCCCATCGNGGCGGCGGCGTCCACCAGCCGCTGCGCCGGCAGCGTCAGCACCTGCGCGGCCTGGTCGGGACGCAGGCCCAGCAGGTCGAGCGCCCGCGCGGTGACGGACCGGGCGTGGGCGGGGTCGGTGCCCCGCAGGCCGAACCACCCACTCATGATCACGGCACGGTGGAACAGGCCGTGGGCGGACGGCATCGCCAGCAGGGTCGCGACCTTGGAGCCGCCCCCGGACTCGCCGGAGATCGTGACGTTGCCGGGATCCCCACCGAAAGCCGCGATGTTGTTCCGGACCCACTCCAGCGCCTGCACCAGGTCGAGTGCTCCGGCGGCACCCGATGCCGCGAACTGTTCGCCCAGCAGGTCGGCCAGGTACAGGTAGCCCAGGATGCCGAGCCGGTGGTTGACCGTGACCACGACGGCGTCCCGGCGGGCGAGGGCCGCGCCGTCATAGACGGGCCAGGACGCCGAACCGGTCGCGTGCCCCCCGCCGTGGAAGTAGACGATCACCGGCCGGCGGGCGCCGTCGGCCGCCGGGGTCCACACGTTCAGCACCAGGCAGTCCTCGGACATCGAGGGCTCGGGGATGCCGCCGAAGACCGCCAACGCCCCGGCCGCCGCCGCGGGCACCGTGGGCTGGGGGCTGGAGGGGCCGACGGCCAGCGCGTCGCGGACGCCGGTCCACGGCCGCATGGGCGCCGGCGGCCGGAACCGGCGCTCGCCGCCGGTCGGCGCGCCGTACGGGATGCCGAGAAAGGCCAGCACACCCGCGTCGACACGCCGGCCGCGCAGGCGTCCCGCCGAGGTCGCGACGATCGGCCCAGGGTCGCCCGCCCCCGCCGCGCCGTGCGCCCCCGCCGCGTAGTCCGCCCTGCCCGTCTGGTCCGACCCCACCGTGTCATCCACCTCGACCGCGTCGTCCATTTCCGGACCGTATCCGGGCGGATGCGCCGNCGCTCGGGCGAGCTAGCCCGCGGACACCCGGGCGTGGAGCTCGCGGATCGCCCGGCGGGGATCGTCGTCCACCCGGGACACGGCGTCGAAGATCATGGTGGCGCGCCCGTCGAGCGTGTATGGCGACCAGGTGGGCAGCCCGGGGTGGTCCGGAACGCCCTCCTGGGCGAAACGCACGAACGCCTCGCTGATCGCGCGGGCCACATTCGCGTTCTCGGGCCGCTCACCGGCCATCGGGGTGAGCGGGTAGTTGTCGAACACGAACGGGATTTCACCGCCGTGGGTGGCCCCGAGAATCCCGCCGAGGGCGGGTGTGGCGAAATCGAAACGGTAGACGTAAACGGGGGCGCCGGCCGCGGCGATCTTCCGTTGGGCCCAGTCGATCCCGCCCCACCACATCACCCGGTCGGTCACGAAGGCACACGCCAGCTCGCTCGGCGTCGCGTCCGGCCGCTCCGCCCGGTAGGCGCGCACGAACTCCGGCCCCGCGGCGCCGAACATGCCGCCGGCCAGCGTGGCCAGGCCGGCGTCGTCGAGGGAGCCGAACCACGGCATCCCCAACATGATCATCTTCATGTCGTCCCGGGTCGACCCGACGAGGACGGGGACGTCGGCGCCCAGCGGCGAGGCCTGCGGATCCATCGGGTGGGCGGGCAGGACGTGGCCGTCGACAACCGCCTGGAAGGGCATGAACTGCTCGCTGCCGGCGGCCCCGGCGAGCCCGGAGTCGATCGGTACCCCGATCGACTCCGCCTCCTTGATCAGCAGCTCGGCCGGCACGTCGTGCAGCTTCGCCACGTCGGCGGGGGCGATCCCGAGCCGGCCGAGCAGCTCCTCGGCGTTCGCGGTCGCCACGTCCGCCGGGCAGGAGCGGATCAGCGGGCCGCTCATCACCGCCGCCCGGTGGAACAGACCCTTCGCCGCCGGCATGCCCAGCAGGATGGAGGTCTTCGACGCGCCGCCCGAGTCGCCGAACACCAGTACCCGGTTCGGGTCGCCACCGAAGCCGGCGATGTTCTCGCGCACCCACCGCAGGGCGAGCACGATGTCGAGCATGCCGGNGTTGCCCGCGTCGCGGTAGCGGTCCCCGGCCAGCTCGCCGAGGTGCAGGAAGCCGAGCGGCCCCAGCCGGTGGTTGATCGTGACGACCACGGCGTCGCCCCGGGCGGCCAGGGCGGTGCCGTNGTAGAGCGGCCAGGAGCCCGAGCCCGTGCTGAAGGCGCCGCCGTGCAGCCACACGAGCACGGCGCGGGCGCGCTGCTGGTCGACGCCGCCGGTCCAGACGTTGAGCACCAGGCAGTCCTCGTCCTGGGCCGGTTCGTCCCCGGCCAGGCCGTGCAGGAACGTCAGGAACGGCGCCATCCGTGCGGTCGCGGCGGGATCGGCCGCGCCGCCGCCGCCCGCCTCGGCCGGGCGTGCCTGCGGCGCGGTCGGACCGTAGGATAAAGCGTCGCGAACGCCCGTCCACGGCTCGGGCGGGCGGGCCGGTTGGAACCGGTTCGCGCCGGCGACGGATCCGCCGTACGGAATTCCCTTGAAAACGTGCACGCCCGCTGGTGTCGTCGTGCCGCGAATCCGGCCGCTCGACGTTTCGATGACGATATCCGGCATGATCGGTCCTTTCTCGCGTGGGCCCGTTCCCGGGCGCGAGTGAGGTAGCTCGATGCACCGGAAATTAGGCGCCGACCGAAGGCGTGTCAACACTGTTCACCGAGTCCGGTAGCGACCGGTTGACGTGGTCGAGGCCACTCTGAAACGCTGCCCGGTACCCGCACGCGGGCCGCGGGTACCGGGCGGGGCCGTGGGCGTCGGCGCGGGGCTGGGCTGGGCTGGCCCGAGGGCAACAGAGGACGGAGCTGTCTGATGGGCGCGAGCGAGCTGTCCGGGAACGTCGATTCCGCACCGTTAGCCCGCTGCGCGGCGGCGGGGGCCTGACGGGGATGGCCGAGCCCATCGCTGCATCCGTTCCATCCACGGCATCCGTTCCATCCACGGCATCCGAGTGGTCCACGGCGGCCCCTGGTCTGGGCCAGGCCGGCCGGCTTGCCGGGCGGGTCGCCGTCGTCACCGGTGCGGGCCAGGGCTTGGGCCGGGGGATCGCCGAGGCGCTGGCCGACGAGGGCGCCGCGGTGGCCCTGCTCGGCCGCACCGAGTCGAAGGTGGTCGCGGCGGCCGAGGAGCTGTCGGGCAAGGGTGCCCGGGTGCTGGCGGTGCGCTGCGACGTGGCCGACCGGGCCGACGCGCAGGCCGCGGTCGCGGCGACGCTGGCCGCGTTCGGCGGGGTCGACATCCTCATCAACAACGCCCAGGGCGGGAACAACACCGTCCGCATCCCCACGGTCGACGCCACCGATGCCCAGCTCCTCGAATCCTTCGAGACCGGCCCGCTGGGCAGCGTGCACATGATGCAGGCCTGCTTCGCGGCGTTGCGGGACTCCGGCCACGGCGCCGTCGTCAACTTCGGGTCCGGGATCGGGGTGCGCGGCGCGCCCGGCCTGCTCGGATACNCGATGGCGAAGGAGGCCATCGGCGGCCTGACGAAGGTCACCGCCATCGAGTGGGGCCGCTACGGGATCCGGGTGAACCAGGTCTGCCCGGCCGCCTGGTCGCCGGC
The DNA here is from genome assembly GCF_001421075.1 of Frankia sp. CpI1-P. Classification (NCBI taxonomy): domain Bacteria; kingdom Bacillati; phylum Actinomycetota; class Actinomycetes; order Frankiales; family Frankiaceae; genus Frankia; species Frankia sp. CpI1-P. The sequence continues at coordinate 50,358 of NZ_LJJX01000033.1, forward strand.
GGCTGAGGAGTACATGAAGCAGAGCCCCGAGCGCTGGGAGCTGCAGCGCCGCCAGACTCCGCTGCGTCGGCTCGGCGACCCCTACGCCGACATCGGCCGAGCGATCGTCGGCCTGGTCAGCGACGACATGCAGTACCTGACCGGGGCGACGCTCATGCTCGACGGTNGCCAGGTCCTGCTGCGCTGAACCGACCACGAACATTCCGCGGTAACGGCCGGTCGCGGCGCGCGAGAAGGATTGCGACGCCCCTGGCCAGTACGGACCGGAAGGAGACGGCGATGCCGGACAACCTGGTGGGCAAGACGGCGATCGTGACCGGCGGTAGCAGTGGCATCGGCCTGGCCAGCGTCGAGGCGTTCGTCGCCGAGGGCGCGCACGTGGTCATCGGCGACATCCAGGACGAGCGCGGCCGGGCCGCCGCCGAGCGGCTCGGCGACGCCGCGCTCTACGTCCACGCGGACGTCTCCGACGACGATCAGGTCGCCAACCTGGTCGACACCGCGGTGCGGCACTTCGGCGGCCTGGACATCATGTTCAACAACGCCAGCGGCGCCGGCGATCAGGCCGGGTTCGTCGACCTCGAGCCGGACGGGCTCGACCGGTCGCTGCGCCTCATCGTCGGCTCGGCCGTCTCCGGGCACCGCCACGCCGCCCGCGTGTTCATCGAGCAGGGCCGTGGCGGCTCGATCATCACCACGAGCAGCGGTTCGGGGCTGCGTGGGGGCCTGGGCCAGCCGAGCTACACGATCGGCAAGCATGCCGTCATCGGCGTGGTGCGCCATGCCGCAGCCGAGCTCGGCCGGCACGGCATCCGCTCCAACGCGATCTGCCCCGGCATCACGATGACGCCCGTGATGGGCATGGGCATCGCCCGGGACCGCCGGCCAGCCTTCATGGAACACCTCGCCGAGGCGCTGCGCGACGAGNAGCCGGCCGGCCGGGTCGGGCAGCCCGAGGACATCGCCGCAGCCGTGGTGTTCCTGGCCAGCGACCTGTCCCGGTTCGTCAACGGGGTGATCCTGCCGGTCGACGGCGGCGCCGACGCGGTGAGCCTGGGGCGCTACTCCGAGATCACCACCGCCGTCCGGGCGGACTTCGGCGGCCGCTGAGGCAGCCCTCACGGGCGCGTCACGGGGCCGGCTGCGCGCCGGTGCGCAGCCGGCCCCGCGGCGGGCTGGGGTGATGCGGGTCAGGTCACGACGATCCGCACGGAGGCGACGTTCGGAATGCGGCGGTGCACGGCGTCGCGGTCGCCGTCGCGGTGCGACCACACCCGGGCGGTCGCGAACCGGGTGCCCGGCGTCGGGTAGGTGTGCGTCCTGGTCAGACTCACGGCCGTGGGGGTGNCGACGACGTCGGCCGGGTCGGCGAACGAACCCGAGCCGTCGAGGTCCCACTCGACCGCGACGATCGTGCCGGCCCCCGGCGGCACCTCGGCGTCCACCCGCAGGGTCACCGCCGTGCCGGCCGGCACCTCGGCCCGCTCGCCGCCGTCCACCGTCGCCGAGACCACCGGCTGGATGCCGCCGCGCTCGGCCGCCCTCGCCGGCAGCACGACCCGCCCGTCGCGGAACTCGTAGTGCGATCCGGCCGGCTCGACCCCCTGCTCCACCCAGGCGACCAGGTCGAGCAGGCTCTGCTCGATGACGGGCAGGTAGTCGATGAGCCAGGTCGAGGTGGCCCGGTCGGGCGCCGAGGGCAGGTACGCCGGCGGGATGTGCTCGGCGTTCTCGGTCCAGCGCAGGCGGAACCGCTCGCCGGCCGCCTCGGGGCCCCGCACGGCGCGCACCGCCGCCTCGTAGACCAGCCCCTGCGGCGGCCACAGCGAGGCGTCGTGGGTGTGGTGCACCCACAGCAGCTTCCCCTCGTACTGGCCCGAGTAGGCCACGCCCATCAGCGGCGACATCGTGGGCACCCGGTTCTGCGGGTAGATCGGGCGGCCGTCGGGGCGCAGGAAGTCGAACGCCGGCTCGTCCATCAGGTGGTGGCGGTAGTAGTAGCAGAACGCCAGGAACCGGCGGTTGTCCACGTGGATCTCGTCGCCGACCTCGACGTCGCGGAAGCGTAGCAGGTTGGCCTCGGCGACGCCGTCGGCGCTGAGCAGGTCGCCGGCGTGGCCCATGCAGTAGAGCTGGCGCCCCTTGGCCTTTCCGCTGAGCAGTTGCAGGCCCGCGCCGAGGCGGTAGCCGTCGCCGAGACCCTCGACCTCGATCGCCATGGGCAGATCGGGCCCCGCGCTCATCAGCGACGCCATCACCCGCAGACCGCCGTATTCCGGTCCGGCGTAGGCGGGGTCGGTCAGCAGCTCGCCTCCGGTGACGACCCGGCTCACCGTCGTGGTCACGTCGAGGAGGTCGTCGGCGACGGCGTCCGGCGCGTCGTGGCCGACGTAGCCGGGCTTCGTCCAGAAGGACGTGAAGTAGTCGGCGTCCTCGCTGGCGAGCCGGTCGGCGATGGACGACCACAGCCAGATCTGCCCCATCGGCGAGAAGATCATGAACTCGTCGCCGCGGGGGTAGCCGAGCTGGTAGAGGTTGGCGAGCTCCTCGCGCTGGTGCGTGGTCAGCCCGGCGTAGGGGTCGCCGCTGCCGCCCGGCCGCATCGCGTCGACGACCCCGGCGGCCTGGCGGCGCAGCAGGCGCTGCACGTTGAACATGGACGCGAAGGCCATCACCTGCGCGCCCTTCATGAGCGTGGTGACGCCGTGCGCGGCGATCTCGCCGCCGCCCATGAACGGCAGCGCGCCGTCGTAGACGCCGGTGCCGTACTCCAGGCACAGCGGCGAGCGCCGCCCGCCGCCGCTGCCGCCCCAGACGTAGGCGTGGTGGGGCGGGGCGCCGTAGATCTGGGCGGCGACGTGCTTGGAGAACCGGGCGGTCTCGACGCTGGCGCGGTGGCCGTAGAGGGTGGGGTCGTCGCCGCCGCGGGGGTCGATGTCGTCGCCGATGTGGCCGGAGTTCGACTCGACCATGTAGCCGCCGAGCCGGGAGATGAGGACCAGCCCGCCGATCACGTCGCCCATCGGGCCGCCGAAGGCGTCCTCGTGGCCCGCGTGGGCCCCCTCGAGCGGGTGGAACAGGCGNCCGTCGTAGGAGTCCTCGGTGGGGAAGTAGAAGGTGAAGCGGGTGTCGGTGTCCTGAAAACCACCGTGCACGTGGCGATGGGGTAAGGGGCTCTCGCGCCAGACGTCCGAGTCGATGTAGGGCGAGCCGAAGAATGAGTCTGCGGGAATGTAGGAGGCTACCTCGATCTTTCCGTCCACGTCCATGACAGCAGTCATCCTCCACGCGTTTGGTGGGGCACTGGGAATGCCGGCCGCAGCCGTCGCCGGGCGACCGGTGCGGGCGCAGCGTACGTCCGCGGCGACCGCCAAGTCAACGACGTTCACCTGCTCGGGTAGGCGGGTCGGACGGGCACCGACGAGTGCCTCAGGAAAGCGCGGTGCGACCTCCGGAAGGGCCATGGACATCAGCCATCCGGGCGGTACCGTCCTCGCATGACGACCACTTCGGGTATCCCGGCTCCCCAGCCCAACGGCAACGTCGGCTTATCGTCCGAACGCCCCTCGCCGCCGCGGTTGGAAACCCGCGACCTGTCGGTCGGCTACGGGTCCACCCCGGTGGTGCACGACCTGAATCTGGTCCTGCGGCCCGGGGAGGTCGTGGCGCTGCTCGGGGTCAACGGCGCGGGCAAGACGACCACGGTCCGGGCGCTGGCGGGGGAGCTGCGGCCGCTGCGCGGGGAGGTGCTGCTCGACGGGCGCCGCACGACCGCGCCGCTGCACCGGCGCGCCCGCGGCGGGTTGCGCTACATCACCGAGGAACGGTCGGTGTTCATGGAGCTGTCCGCGGCCGACAACCTGCGCCTGGGCGGGGGCGAGCGCGATCGGTGCCTGGAGCTGTTCCCGGAGCTGGCGCCGCTGCTGCCCCGCCGGGCGGCCCTGCTCTCCGGCGGCGAGCAGCAGATGCTCACCCTGGCGCGCGCGCTCGCGGCCGACCCCCGGGTGCTGCTCGCCGACGAGCTTTCGCTCGGGCTCGCGCCGCTGGTCCTCGAGCGCCTGCTGCTGGCCGTGCGCGCGGCGGCGGACCGGGGCGGCGCGGTGCTCCTGGTCGAGCAGCATGTCCGGGACGCCCTCGAGGTCGCGGACCGCGCGTACGTGCTCAGCCATGGGCGGGTGGTGCTGGAGGGCGAGGCCCGTGAGCTGCGCGGCCGCATCGGCGAGATCGAGCGGACCTACCTGTCGAGCGCCGAGCTGGCGACCGACTGAGCCCTCGTCCGGCGGCGGGCCTGGCACTTTGGTGAGGTGAACACTGTTGACAGCGCGGCGGGGTGAGGGCAGGGTGAGCGGACTCGATCTATGAGGTGAGTCACATGGGACAGCGATTGGTCCTCGTCTCCGCCGACGGTCACACCGGAGCTCCCCCGCAGGCCTACCGCGACTACATCGAGCCGGAGTTCCTCGGCGATCTCGACCGCCTGACGGCGGAGAACGACGAGTGGCTGGCCGTCGTGATCACCGCCGGCGGCTCGTCCGACGAGACCCTCGAGGTGATCGACGGCCGGCAGGCGATCCGCACCGGCGGCGAGCTCGGCGCGTTCGACCTGGACCGGCGGGTACGTGAGCTCGACGCCGAGGGCATCGCCGGCGAGCTGCTGCTGTCGGGCCACCAGATGTGCACGCTGCCGTTCTTCGGCGTCGTGAACAACCCCTACCCGCCGCGGCTGCGCGCGGCCGGCACCCGGGCCTACCACCGCTGGCTGGCGGACGCGATGACCACCGCGCCCGGCCGGTTCTACGGCATCGCGGAGGCGGGGCCGTGCCTGGACCTGGCGGCGACCGTCGCCGAGCTGGCCTGGGTGGCCGAGCACGGATTCGTCGGTGTCCTGTTGCCCGGCATGGTCGCCGACCCCGCGCTGCCGCCGCTGCACGACCCGTACTACGACCCGTTCTGGGCGGCCTGCGCCCGCCTCGGGCTGGTGGTGACCGTGCACGCCGGCTGGGGCGGGGTCCAGGGCCAGTTCCAGGCGTTCCTGCGGCAGGTGCACGAGGCGATGGGCGGGACCGGCGAGATCGACCTGAACCTGCAGCAGCGGCTGCGGGAGCAGATGGACGCCCGCGCCGACTCGCCCCTGCAGCTCGACCTGGGGCCGCGGCGGGCCATGTGGCAGCTCATGCTGGGTGGGGTGTTCGACCGCTTCCCGGACCTGCGCCTGGCCCTGACCGAGGTGCGGGCCGACTGGCTGCCGGCGACCCTGCGGCGCCTCGACGAACGCGCCGCCCGCCTGGGCGGCGCCCTGAAGCGGACGCCGAGCGAGTACTTCCGGCTGCACTGCGTGGCGATTCCCTCCTCGCCCCACCGCGCCGAGATCGAGATGCGGCACGAGATCGGCGTGGGGCGGCTGCTGTTCGGCGTGGACTTCCCGCATCCGGAGGGGACCTGGCCCAACACCCGCGACTGGATCCGCGCCGCCTTCGCCGGCGTGCCCGAGGGGGAGGCCCGGGCGATCCTCGGCGAGAACGCCGTCGACGTCTTCGGTCTCGACCGGGCGGCGCTGGCCCGCGCGGCCGCCCGCATCGGCCCGCGGCCCGAGGAGGTGCTCGGCGAGCACGAGGTCGACCCGCGTCTGCTCGCGCACTTCCACAAGCGCTCCGGGTACGCCCGCCCGGCCGAGGACGTCGACCTGGCCGCCGTGGACCACGCCTGGGACGACGACCTCGTCGCCCTCGCTCACGGCGACTGACCACCCCCAGCCGCTTCAGCCGCCCCGACCGCCCCCAGCCGTCTCCAGCCGCTTCAGCCGCTTTCAGTCGCCCCAGCCCCTGCCCCGCCTGCCCCCACCCTGCCTGCCCCCACCCTGCCTGCCCCCGCCCTGCCTGCCCCCGCCCTGCCTGCCCCCGCCCTGCCCCGCCTTCACCGCCGGCCGCCATCCGTGCCCCCGCGCCCCCGTGCCGGCCTTCACCCGACGGCGCCGAATGCCGCCGAGAAATCGATCCGTGGAATATCCGGNGCGGATCGGGACGCCGACCCTGTTACGCCTTCTGCTGCCTGCATTCAGGAATGATTACGAGACGCTTCGCCAATACTTGCGGACCGGGATGCGAGCTGGTAGAAAGCAATCGGTAGCCCCGGTATGAAACAGCTCACACCTCTTCTGGTAAGGTTCGGGACCCGTGGGGAGCACATGGTCGGGAGCAGGAATTTACGCACGGCGACGATTGTCGTCGGATTATGTCTCGCGCTAGTACTGGCGGCATGCGGAGGATCGTCGTCGAGTGACGGCAGGGGTGGCTCGCCGAGCGCGCCGGCGGCTATTACGTCGAACGTCAGCGCCAAGATCATGGTGATCGGCGACCTGACCAGCACCATTCCTTTCAAGGTGCCGGAGGTCGTGCCGGTGGCGCGCGGGGTGCTCCGCGGTTTTCCCAACGTGCGGATCGAGACCTGTGACGCGAAGGGAACGTCCGGCGGCTATCAGATCTGCGCCCGGCAGGCGATCAACGAGAAGGTCGCCGGGGTGATCCAGGGCTTCGTCACCGCCCAGGACCAGACGGCGCTGACCAAGGCCGGCATTCCGGTGGTCGGGGTCAGTGACGACACGAGCCCCAACTCCTTCCCGGTCAGCTCCTCGTTCGCGCTCTACGTCTCCCTGGGGGTGGGCCTGGCCAAGACGGGCTGCACCAAGCTCGGCATCGTCTACCTCGACGGCTCGGACTTCCTCATCGACTACATCAAGCGGGGGTTCGAGTCCCGGGGCGGCAAGGAGGTCGCGCGAGCCCCGGTCGCGGCCAACGCCGCGGACCTGTCGCCCGCGGTCGCCAAGCTGACCGGCGCCGGCGCCACGTGCGTGGCGGTCAGCCTGGTCCCGAGCGGAGCGGCGCAGGCGCTCACCGCCCTGAGGCAGAGTGGCCGCACCCTCACGATCGGTGGAATCTCGGCGATCTTCAACGAGGATCTCCTCAGTTCGCTGGGCAGCCTCGCCGACGGCCTCATCGTCGTCGACAGCCAGCTCAACTCCCATGACACCGCCGCCGGCGGGATCGGGCAGGTGCAGGCGGACGCGCGGGCCGTCGACTCGAAGACCAAGCTCACCGAGCAGGCCGTCGTCGCCTGGATCGCCGCGCGGCTCGTCGGATCCGCGCTGCGCAGCACCACCGGCGAGGTCACGCCCGCCTCCCTCACCGCCGCGCTCAACGGCCTGCGCGGCGTGGACCTCGCGGGCGTCGTTCCGCCCTGGACCTCGCAGCCGCTGGACAACCCGTCCTTCCGCCGGGTGTTCAACCACTACGGGATCAACTACGAGATCTCCGGGGGCAAGGCGGTTCGCAAGGGCGACTTCTACGACATCGCCCCCATCCTGCGAACCAAGTGATCCACGGGGGATCGAGATGACCGAGGTATTCAGATTCGCCGCGCTCGGCGTGGGTGCCGGCGCGCTGTACGCGCTGGCCGCCGTCGGACTCGTCCTGGTGCACCGCGGGTCGGGTGTGGTCAACTTCGCCCAGGGCGCGATGGGCATGGTCGGCGCCTACGTGTACTTCGAGGGCCGCGGGGCCGACCTGCCCGACGCCGTCTCGGTGGTGCTCGGGCTGCTCGCCGCCGCCGTGCTCGGCGCGGCGTTCCACCTGCTGATCCTGCGCCGCATGCGGGGGGCGTCCGGCCTCGCCCGGATCGTGGCGACCCTCGCCCTGCTGGTGGTCCTGCAGTCGGTGGCGGTGCTGCGCTACGGGGACCTGCCGAAGGTGATCCCGTCCATGCTGCCGATCAGACCGGTCAGTGTGTTCGGGGCGCAGATCGGCCGGGACCGCCTCTACATCCTCGCCATCGTCGTGGTGCTCACCGCCGCGCTGTGGGCCGTCTACCGGTTCACCAGGTTCGGCGTGGCGACGAGCGCGGTGGCGGAGAACTCCCGGTCGGCCGCGGCCCTGGGTGTCTCGCCGGATCTCATCGGGGNGGCGAACTGGGCGGTCGGCGCGGCCCTCGGCGCGCTCGCGGCGATCCTGCTCGCGCCGATCACCGGACTCGGGCCCGCGAACCTCACCTACCTCGTCATCCCGGTGCTGGCCGCGGCGGTGGTGGGACGGTTCGCGTCGTTCCCGATCACCCTCGCCGCGGGCCTGGTGATCGGGATAGGGCAGTCCGAGGTGACGCGGTATGTCACCGCGCCCGGTCTGGCGACCGCCATCCCGTTCGTCCTCGTCGCGGTGGTGCTGCTCGCCCGCGGGCGGACGACCGCCGGGAAGGGTGACAGTTTCGGCCGGATGCCGCGGCTGGGCGCCGGCCGTCCCCACCGGCTCGCGACGGGAGTCGCGGTGCTCGCGTCGGTCGTGTGCATCTGGTGGCTGCTGCCCGCTGCGTGGGTCAACGCGTTCGGTCTCCAGATGATCGTCGCGATCATCCTGATGTCCTTCGTGGTGGTCACGGGCTACGCCGGTCAGGTCTCCCTCGTCCAGATCGGCTTCGCCGGGGTCGGGGCGCTGATGACGGCCTGGCTGGTGGCCGACCACGGCTGGCCGTTCTGGCTCGCCGCCCTCGCCGGCGTCCTCGCCGTGGTGCCGGTCGGGATCGTGGTGGGCCTCGGCGGGCTGCGCACCCGCGGGGTCCACCTCGCGATCCTCACCCTGGGACTGGCGATCTCGCTGGAGGCCGTCGTGTTCGGCAACCCCCGCTACACCGGCGGGACGGAAGGTTACCAGGTCGGCGGGATCCGCGTTTTNGGGCTGGCGGTCGACGCGCTGTCCTTCCCGAAGCGATACGCGAGCCTCGTGCTCGTCGTCCTCGTCGTCGTCGCCCTGGCGATCGTCAACCTGCGCCGGTCCCGCGCCGGGCGGCGGCTGATCGCGGTGCGGACCAACGAGCGCGCCGCCGCGGCGCTCGGCATCTCCGTGGTCGGCGCGAAGCTCTACGCCTTCGTCCTGGGCGGGATGATCGCCGCCCTCGGCGGCATCCTGCTGGCGTTCCACGATCCCGTGCCGAGCTTCGGCGCCTTCGCGGGCCTGCAGTCGGTGACGGCCCTGCAGAACGCGGTCCTCGGCGGCGTCGGGGCCACCACGGGGCCGCTGGTGGGTAGCTCGTTCGCCCCGGGGACCCTCGGCCAGCAGATCTTCGGGTTCCTCGGCGCGAAGGTGGCGCTCTACCTGGCGCTGGCGAGCGGGGTCGGGCTGCTGTTCATGCTGACCTCCGCGCCCGACGGCCTGGTGTTCCTGCGCCACCGCGCCGACGACCGGTTGCGCGCGCTGCTGGCCGACCGCCTTCCCCGGCAGCTGCCCGGGCTCCGGNCACGCGCGCGGCGGGCGACCACCCCTGCACCCGATTCGCCGACGTCCGCATCTCCGACGTCCGCATCTCCGACGTCCGCATCTCCGACGTCCGCATCNCCGACGTCCGCATCTCCGACGTCCGCATCTCCGACGTCCGCATCTCCGACGTCCGCATCCCCGACGTCCGCATCCCCGACGTCCGAGGTCGGGGGGGCGGGGCGCGCGGTGGGCCGCGAGCAGCATCGCGTCCCGCCGTTGGCGCTGGAGCTGCGCGGGGTGTCGGTGCGCTTCGGCGGCGTCGCCGCGCTGCGCGAGCTGAGCCTGCGCGTGCGCCCCGGCGAGGTCGTGGGCCTGATCGGGCCGAACGGCGCCGGCAAGAGCACGACGATCGACGCGATCACCGGTTTCACCACCCTGGCCGGCGGCGAGGTGCGTCTCGGCGAGACGCGCATCGACGGCTGGAGCCGCGAACGGCGGGCGCGCGCGGGGCTCGGCCGGTCGTTCCAGTCACTGGAACTGTTCGAGGACCTCACCGTCCTGGAGAACCTGCAGAGTGCCTGCGACCGCCGGGACAGCCTCGCCTACGTCACCAACCTGGTCGTCCCGGACCGCGGCCGGCTCACCCCCGCCGGCTGGGCCGCGGTCGCCGACTTCGGGCTCGCGCCGTTCCTCGACACGCCGGTCCAGGATCTCGGCTACGCCCACCGGCGGATGCTCGCGGTGGCCCGTGCCGTGGCTGGCGGCCACAGCGTCCTGCTGCTCGACGAGCCGGCGGCCGGCCTCGGTGATGCCCAGACCCGCGAGCTCGGCACGGTCCTGCGCCGGCTCGCGGACGAGCGCGGGATGGCCGTCTTCCTCGTCGAGCACAACGTCGACATGGTGTTGCGCACCTGCGACCGCGTCTACGCGCTCGACTTCGGGGCGCTGATCGGCGCGGGCACGCCGGCCGAGATCAGCGGTACGCCGGCCGTCGTCGACGCCTACCTGGGCACCGCCCGATTCCGGGCCGACGGCGTGCCCACCGGCGTGCCCACCGGCGTGCCCGACGGCGTGCCCGACGGCGTGCCGACGGACATGACCCCCGACGTGGCGATGAGGAGACAATCGGCATGAGCGAGGAACTCACCTGGCTGCCCGCGTGGCGCATCCGGGAACTGATCGGCAAGCGCGAGGTGTCCTGTGTGGAGGTCACCGAGCACTTCCTGGGCCGCATCGAGGAGTTCAACCCCACCCTGCGCGCCTTCGAACAGGTCGACCGCGCCGGTGCCCGCGAGCAGGCCCGGCGCGCCGACCGGGCGGTGGCCGCCGGCGAGGCCCTCGGGCCGCTGCACGGGATTCCGACGTCGGTGAAGTCGCACATCCGCGTCGAGGGGCTGCGCTACGTCCAGCCGGGCACGGACGTGGTGTCGAGTTTCGACGACATCTGCGTCGAGCGCCTGCGCCGGGCCGGAGCGATCATCATCGGTACGAACACCATGATGGGCGCCGGCGCCGACCTGACGCTCGCCCGGGACCGCCCCGGCGTGTTCAGCCCGTTCAACTGGGACGCCGAGGCGCTCAGCCCGTGGGACACCACCCGGGTTCCCGGCTGGTCCAGCTCCGGTGGCGCCGCGACGGCGGCGGCCCGGCTGCTGCCGGTGACCATCGGCTCGGACGGCGGGGGCTCGACCCGGCTGCCGGCCGCCTACTCCGGGGTGGTGGGCCTGCACACCTCCCGCGGGCTCATCCCGCACGTCAACTACGACAAGCCGACGATGCTGCTCACCGCCAGCTACGGGCCGCTGGCCCGGTACGTCCGCGACGCGGCGCTGTTCACCCGCGCGATGAGCGGCGGCGACGGGCGGGACTACGTGTGCCTGCAGGACGACACCCCCGATCCGGTCGACGCCCTCGACCGGGGTGTCGAGGGGATGTCGATGGCGTGGACCGAGGACTTCGGCTTCGCCGCGACCTACGCCACCGCCGACAGCGCGCGGATCATCGATGTCGCCCGGGCGGCCGCGCACAGCCTCGTCACCCTCGGCGCCACCNTCGACCCGACCGCGGAGGTCTGGGAGGACCGCGCCGAGCGGGGCACCGTGCGCTGGACGGTGGAGCCGTCCGTCTACGAGGTCATGGTCGGCACCAACTCGGCCCCGCTGCCGGCGCTGGACCCGCTGCTCTACCGCGAGCAGGCGGAGTCCCGGGCGCGCAACTGGGAACGCTTCCAGCGCCTGTTCCGGCGCTACGACGTCATCCTGTCGGTCACCGCGCAGCGGATCGCCGCGCCCGTCGAGGAGTGGGAGCGCGCCTGGACCGTGGACGGCCCGACCTTCCCGGGCGGCAGCTTCGCCCCGGTGTACTGCAGCCACACGATGATCTTCAACTGGCTGGGGTTCCCCGCGGTGACGGTGCCGTGCGGCTTCGTCGACGGCCTGCCCGTCGGGCTGCAGATCGCGGCCTGGCACGGCCGCGAGGACCTGGTTCTCCGCGTCGCCGAGGCCTTCCAGCAGGCGTTCCCCCGCGACGAACACCCGGCTGTGAGCTGACGTCGGCGGCTCGGCTGATAACGGCTCGGCTGGTTTCGGCTCGGGCGGGTCCGACTCGGGCGGGTCCGGCTCGGGCGGGTCCGGATCAGGCGGTGGCGGCGCGGTCGCGTTCGAGGGACCGATGGACGCCGTCGAGCACCAGGTCGAGCCCGGCGACGAACTCCGCGTCCGCGTCCGCGTGCTCGTCCGGCGTCAGGGGCGCTAGCATGGCCCCGGAGGTGTAGAAGAACAGGACCCGCACCACCCGGTCCGCGCCGATCGGGGTGAAACCGACCTCCCGCAGCGTCCCGTTCAGGGACGCGTAGAGCCCATGTGGCATCGGGTCGGCGACGTGCGCGGAGATGTGGCCCGCCATCCCCGGGTAGGCGCCGACGACCTCGCGGAAGCGCAGCAGGAACGACCGGATGCCGGCACTCCAGTCCGCGCCGGTCGGCTCGCACGGACCGACCCGGGCGTAGAGCTCGAGCGTGACCAGGCGCAGGAGGTGTTCCTTCGTCGGCACGTGCTTGTACGTCGCGCCGACCGCCACGCCAAGGCGGTCGGAGAGGCGGCGCATGGTGAGGCCCTCCACCCCGTCCGCACCGATGATCTCCAGGGCCTCGCCCACGATCTCGGCCTCGTGCAGCGCGCCGCGCCGCGGCCCGCCGCGGCTACCCCCCGTCGCGGCAGCATGCATGGGGACAGCCTAGATCCGTGGGCCGGGTGGGATCGGATGGTGTCCCGCGGTAGCGCGGAACACCACGCCGGCCGCCGGTGGCGGGCTGCGTAAGGTGACGGGGCATTGCGAGATGGTCACGCCGTTGGTGGCGTGATGGTCACCGGCTGGGCTGGGCTNGGCGGGTTCCGGGGGACGGGCCGGCGTGGCGTTCGAGGGGAGGTGGCCGCCGTGTCGGCGGGCAGACCCGAGGCGGACGAACCGCACCCGTCGGTTCCGGACGAACCGCACCCGTCGGTTCCGGACGAACCGCACCCGTCGGTTCCGGACGAGGCCGCAGGTGACCATCCCGATGCCTCGGCGGAACGTCCCACCGCGCCGGTGGAGCCGCCGGAGGCCGGGACCGAGCTCTCCGCCGGCGACGTCGTGCCGGGCGGCTTCGGCTGGGCCCGGGTGGCCGGCAGGGTCGTCCCGCTCGCCGCGACCGGCGCGGCGCTGTACCTGCTCATGCCGCAGCTCCTCGCGGTGTTCTCCGCGTTTCCCCGGCTGCGGACGTTCCAGCCCCTGTGGTATCCGGCGATGGTGCTGCTGGAGGCGGCCAGCTTCGCCTGTGTCTGGCAGCTCCAGCGGATCGCGATCAGCGGGTTGAGCTGGTTCCTCTCGGTTACCTCGCAGCTCGTCTCGAACAGCATCAGNCGGATCGTGCCGGGCGGGATCGCGGTCGGCGGCGCCGTGCAGTTCCGCATGCTGAACCGGGGCGGCTGCGATCCCGCCGCCGCCGGATTCGCGCTGACCGCGACCTCCATGGTGACCACGGGCATCGTGTTCGGGCTGCCCCTGGTCGTGCTGCCGGTGATCGCCTTCGGCCAGCCGGCGCCGCCCGGGCTCACCACGATCGCCACCACCGGCGGGCTGGCGTTCGCCCTGCTCGTGATCGTCGGTGTGATCCTCGCGCGGTCGGACGCGACAGTCCGTCTGCTCGCTCGGGCGGTCACCCGGCTGGCCCGACTGGCCCGGCGGTCGGCGCCCGCGGACCTTCCCGACGTGCTCGTCGCCCGGCGCACGGACGTGATCCGCTCGCTGGGGAGCCGCTGGCCCGGGGCCGTGCTGACCGCGGCCGGTAAGTGGGGGCTGGACTACCTCGCNCTGCTCGCGGCGCTGGCCGGGGCCGGCCAACATCCGCGGGTTTCCCTCGTGCTACTCGCTTACGTCGCCGCCAATGTTCTCGCTATGATTCCCATCACGCCCGGTGGTCTCGGCTTCGTCGAGGCGGGCCTGACCGGAACCCTCGCGCTCGCCGGGGTGCCGGCGGCGGCTGCCGCGGTGTCGACGCTGGCCTACCGGCTGGTGTCGTTCTGGCTGCCGCTGGCCGCCGGCGCCCCTGCCTGGGTCGCCTACCGCGTCCGGTACCGGTGACCCGCTCTTTCCGGTGGGCTGGTGGCCGGTGGGCCGCTGGCTGGTGGCCGGGGCTGGTGACCGGTGGCCGCGGTGCCGCTCCCGCTGCCGTTACCTGAGTGTGTCTCGGGGGAGCAGGAAGTCGGAGTACTACGAGATTCCTCCAATAGGCAGGCCCCGGCAGGCGTGAAACGGTGGGTGACGTGCCCGCCGCCCGCCCTGGAAGTCCGGGCGCGGCGCGGCGGCGTTCGGTCGTCGGATGCGGCCGAAGCGCAGGTCGCCCAGCCCGTCGGGTTCGGCGCGCGTCACCGACCTCAACTCTTCCGTGGGGCAGGCCGTGCGATACGAGATTCTGGGACCTCTGCGCGTGCTCGACGGCGACCGGCAGGTGCACGTGAGCGCCCCGAAACTGACGGTGCTGCTGGCGGTGCTGCTCGCCCGCGCCCGGCAGGTGGTCGCCGCCGACCTGCTGGTCGCCGAGATCTGGCCGGAGGATCCGCCGCGGCGGGCGACCGCCGCGCTGCACGTCTACGTCTCCCAGCTACGTAAGCTGCTCACCTGCCCGCGGCGCCCGCAGTGCCCGATCATCACCCGGTCACCGGGATACCTGCTGGCCGTCGAGCCGGAGGCGGTCGACCTGCACCAGTTCGAGCAGCGGGTGGCGGCCGGCCGGCGCCATGCCCGCTCCGGCCGGCACCCGCAGGCGGTCGAGCAGTTCACGGCCGCGCTGGCGCTGTGGCGCAGTCCCGCACTCAGCGATCTGCGCGACGGGCCGATCGTGGACGCCTTCGCCACCCGGCTGGAGGAGGCCCGGCTGGAGTGCCTGGAGATGATGATGGAATCCGGGCTCAGTGCCGGTCGCCACCGCGAACTCGTCGGCCAGTTGTTCGAGCTGACCCTGGAACACCCGATGCGGGAGGCCTTCTACCGCCAGCTCATGATCGCGCTCTACCGCTCGGAGCGACAGGCCGACGCGCTACGGGTGTACCAGCGCGCACGGGGGCTGCTCGCCGAGGAGCTCGGCGTCGAGCCGGGCCGCCACCTGCGGGAGATCCAGCGTGCCATCCTGCGCGACGACGACCGGTTCGAGCTGCCCTCCACGGGCTGACCGGACCAGCGGGCCGGACCAGCGGGCCGGGTCAGCGGGGGCCATTGCCGTCGACGAGGCGGACCAGCGTCACCCGGGAGGACACGCCGAGCTTGCGGTAGATGCGGGTCAGGTGCGCGTCCACCGTCCGGGGGCTCAGCCGCAGGTCGTAGGCGATCTGTCGGCTCGTCTTGCCGCCGACCGCGACCAGGGCGATCTCGCGTTCCCGGGGAGTGAGGTCGGCCAGCGCGTCGACGCCGGCCGAACGCCGCTCGTCCAGCGAGCGCAGGGCGGCGCGGGCCTGCGCGCCCAGCCGGTGCGCCCCGCACCGGCCGGCCAGCTCGACGGCGACGGCGAGCTGGCGGGCGGCCGGGT
Source organism: Frankia sp. CpI1-P (assembly GCF_001421075.1). Classification (NCBI taxonomy): domain Bacteria; kingdom Bacillati; phylum Actinomycetota; class Actinomycetes; order Frankiales; family Frankiaceae; genus Frankia; species Frankia sp. CpI1-P. Next base: position 65,658 of record NZ_LJJX01000033.1, read on the forward strand.
TGGTGCGTCCCGCCGCCGCCAGGCACAACCCGCCCTGCACCAGCAGGTAGGTGCGCAGCGAGAGCATGCCGGCAGCGGCGAACAGGTCCGCCGCCTGCTGGTAGAGCGCGCCGGCCGCGGCCGGCTCGGCGTGGCGCACCGCGTGCGCCCGGGCCGCGAGGGCATGCCCGCGCTGGTAGCCCAGATTCAGGCCCTCGGCGGCCTGTTCGGCGCCGTCCGCCCAGCGCAGGGCGGCGGAGACGTCCCCGAGACGTTCGGAGGCGGCGGTGAGCGCCTCGAACGCCATCGGGCGCAGGACGGGCGACAGCTCCGCCAGCGTCTCGCCGCCGCCGGTGTCGAGGATCAGCGCCATCGTCCGGTGCGGGTCGCCGCTGTCGGTCTCGGCCGCGTACGCGGTCCAGATGGCCGCCACATCGCCCCACCAGGACCGCCGAGGTGTCGGCCGGGCGGTGAACCGCTCGATGGCGGCCTCCTCGGCGAGCGTGGCCGCCCGCCGGCTGCCGTGGCCGTCGATCCACACCCCGGCCAGCGCCTCGATGGCGTCGGCGAGGTTCGTGTGGTGGCCGCGCCGGGTGTTGCGGATGAGGTGCTGCACCTCGGTAGCGGTCTGGCGGGCGTCGGCGAGCCGGCCGACCCGGTGGTAGACCGCGCCGAGCCCGCCGAGCAGCAGCGGCAGGGTGTCGTCGCGGCCGGTGCGGCGGGCGAGGGCGGCGCCGCGGCTGAAGTGCCGTTCGGCGTCGAGCTGGCGGCCCAGCACCGAGTCCGCCCAACCGAGCAGGGCCAGGTGTTCGGGATGGTCGGCGAGATCGGCGTCGGGCAACCGGTCGGCGATGGCGATGCAGCGGGTCACGGTCGCCGCGGCCGCCGGGATGTNCCCGCCGAACGCCTCGACGACCCCGCGTAGGGCCAGCGCGCCGACCTCAGCGGTGTGATCCTGCTGTTCGCGGGCGAGCCGCAGCAGCAGGCCCAGGTCGTCGGGGCTGGGCGGCGTCCCGTCGAGCAGCCCCACCGCCCCCCGGGTCAGCAGCAGGGTGATGACGGCCGGCCGTGCCTGCGGGCGCACCGGCCGGCCGGCGGCGGTCGGCGGGTGGTGGGCGCGCTGCCCCGGCGGCTCGCCGATGGCCGCGTCGATCTCGTCGGTGAGGATGGCCTGCGAGTCCGCGTGCTGCCCGAGGGAGTAGGCCAGCATGGCGCACAGGGAGGCGAGGTCGGCGCGGGCCGTCGCCGGGAGGGTGGCGGCCAGCCGCAGGGTCTGGCGGATCTGCGCCAGGCTCTCCGCGAGCTGTCCGGCCGCGCCCAACGCCCGGGCCAGGCCGAGGGACAGCTCGCCGCGCAGGCCCTGGACCCGCTCCGGATCCTCGCCGTCGACGCCCGCGAGGATGCGCAGTGCCAGCCACAGCCAGCGCACGGCATCGGGTGGCGCGCTGGCCAGCCTCTCCTCGGCCGCCCAGGCGAGTACCTCCACCTCGTCGAGACCCGAGTCCTGCGGACAGTGCTCGAGGTGGGCCGCGAGGACGGCCGGCGGCGCGCCGGACAGGCCGAGGATCCGCGCCGCCCGGCGGTGCGCCGCGCGCCGCCAGCCCGGGTCGACGGTCGGATAGAGCAGGCGGGCCAGCAGCGGATGGCGCAGCCGGTAGGCCTCCCCGTCGCCGGTCGCCACCAGCAGGTCCCGGGCGACGAGCGTGGCGACGGCGGTGCAGGCCGGGTCGATCGCCAGCTCGGCGACGGCGGCGGCGGTGTCGACGTCGAACGCCTCGTCGAGAACCACCGCCGCCCAGACCACATGCAGGCACGCCGGGTCGAGTCCGGCGAGCTCGGCCAGCACCGGGCTGACCAGGTCGCCCGGCGGCCGGTCGAGATCGCTGACGTCGTGCCCCCTGCCGGCGTCGGACGTCAGCTCGGCCCAGCCGGGGGAGAGGCCGTGAGCGAGGGCGGTCAGACCGAGCAGGTAGTGCGGATTGCCCTCGCTCGCCTGGTGGAGCTCCCGCAGCCGGGCGTCGTCCGCGGCCAGGCCGGTGAGCTGCGCCGCCTGGTCCAGGGTGAGCGGTGGGATGTCGATGCGGTCGACGGTGCCGAGTTCCTCGCCCTGGGCGAGGGAGCTGAGCAGCCGGGGCGGGCTCTGGCGCGGCCGGTGGGCCAGGACGAGCAGCAGGTGGGCGTCGACCGGCCAACGGACGAGGTGGTCGATGAGTGCGTTGGACGCCTCGTCCGCCCAGTGGACGTCGTCGACGATCAGGACGAGCCCGTCGCCGGCCGCCCGACCCAGCAACAGCCGGGCGGCGTCGAACAGCGCGCCCTCGGCGTCCGGCCGGGACGACCCGGTGCCCGGCGTCGACGGCTCGGCGTCCGGCGTCGACAACATGGCGGCCAGCAGCGGTCCGGGTGAGGACCGGTCGGCCTCCGCCGAGGGCGGCGGTTGGATGGACAGCAGCCGGCTGAACACCCCGAAGCGGACCGCCTGGTCGGTCTCGGCGCAGCGGCCGCTGACGACCGGCAGGCCGCGCCGGGCCGCCTGCCGGGTCAGCTCGCCGAGCAGCCGGGTCTTGCCGATGCCGGGGTCCCCGCGGATCTCGACGATGCGCCCCTGACCGGCTGCCAACGCCTCGAGTGCCGCCAGCAGGCGGCGACGTTCCTTGGGCCGGACCGCGCGCGGCCGCCGGCCGGCGCCGGAACGTGAGCCGGTCAAGTGAGGTCGGGCCGGGGCACGGCGGCGAGCAGGGTCCGGGTGTACTCCTGCGCCGGCTGGGCGAAGACCTGCCCGACCGGTCCGGTCTCGACGACCAGGCCGTCCTTCATCACCACCAGTCGGTCGCTGATGTGGTGGATGACGCCGAGGTCATGGGAGATGAACAGCATGGCGACTCCGAGATCGTGCTGGAGCCCGGCGAGCAGGTCGAGGATCTGGGCCTGGACCGAGACGTCGAGCGCGGAGACCGGCTCGTCGCAGACGAGCAGCTCGGGCTCCGTGGCCAGGGCCCGCGCGATGGCCACCCGCTGCCGCTGACCACCGGAGAGCTCCGGCGGCCGCCGCCGCCGCAGGCCGGGTGCCAGTCCCACCCGTTCGAGCAGGTCGACGACCCGGTCACGGCGTTGCTGCCCGCGCCGTACCCCGGCCGCGCCCAATGCCTCACCGATGATCTTCTCGGTGGTGAACCGCGGATCGAACGATCCGAGCGGGTCCTGGTAGACGGCCTGGATGCGCGGCCGCAGGGCGCGCCGTTCGCGTTCCCGCAGCCCGCTCCAGGGCGCGCCGGCGAAACGCACCGTTCCGGAGTCCGGGGCCTGCATCCCCAGCACGATCCGGGCCACGGTCGTCTTGCCGGACCCGGACTCGCCGACCACTCCGAGGGTCTCGCCGGCGAACAGCTCGAACGACACGTCCCGCACGGCGTGCCGCCAGGATCCGTCGGGGGAGCGGAACCGCTGGTTGATCGCGGTCACCTCGACGAGCGGACCGGCGTCGGCGCCCCGCCCCGGCCGCCCCGTCCCGGCCACCGGTACGACCGCCGCGGCGACGGGGGCCGTGACGGGGGCCGTGACGGCCGCGGGCGGACCGGGATGCCAGCACAGCGTCCGGTGGGCGGGCTCGTCCCCCGCCGCCGGCGGCAGCTCGGCGCGGCAGCGCTCGTCGCTGCGCGGGCAGCGGGCCGCGTACGGGCAGCCGGCGGTGGCCGGCGGGCGGTCGACCGGCGTGATCGACAGTCGGGTGCCCTTGGCGTGCATCGCGGGCACGGCCGCGAGCAGCGCCTGCGTGTACGGGTGACGCGGGTCGGCCAGCACCGCGGCGGTCGGCCCCTGCTCGACGACCAGCCCGCCGTACATGACCGCTACCTGGTCGGCGAGCCCGGCGACGACGGCGAGATCGTGGCTGATCAGCAGGACCGACCTGCCCGCCGCGGTCAGGCCGCGCAGCAGGTCGAGCACCTGCGCCTGCACGGTGACGTCGAGGGCCGTGGTGGGCTCGTCGGCCACCAGCAGTTCCGGGCCGGCGGCGAGCGCCGAGGCGATCAGCGCGCGCTGGCGCAGGCCGCCGGAGAGCTGGTGCGGGTACTGCGCCGCCCGCTGGGCCGGTTCGGGCACGCCCACGTCGGTGAGCAGGCTCAGCACGCGGGAGTGGACCCCGGCCCGGTCGACGACCCGGTGGGTGCGCAGCGCCTCGGCGATCTCCGCGCCGGCGGTGCGCAGCGGGTCGAGGGAGACCAGGGCGTCCTGGAGCACCAGGCCGATGTGCCGGCCGCGGACGCGCCGCCACGACGCCTCGCGCAACCTGATGAGGTCGCGGCCGGCGAAGCCCAGCCGCCGCGCGCTGACCGTCGCGCGGGCACCCGTCAGCCCGACGAGCGTCCGGGCGGTGACGCTCTTGNCGGAACCGGACTCCCCGACGATGGCGAGGCACTCGCCCCGGCGCAGGGTGAACGACACGTCCCGCACAGCCTGGACGGGACGCGCGGACCGGGCGTCGAAGGTCACGCTGAGCCCCTCTACGACCAGCAGGGGGTCATCGGTCGGCACGTCGGGCCGGGCCGCCGTGCTCGGTCCGTCCGTCGGCAGGGACGCCGCGCTTGGCACGTCCGTCGGCAGGGACGCCGCCCCCGGCACGTCCGTCGGCGGGGATGCCGCGCTTGGCACGTCCGTCGCGATGACCGCGCCAGGCGCCTGCGACGAGTGGACCGGCGGGACGGACGCCGGCGGCACCGGGGCGAGGGCCGCCGGAGCGGGCGCCCCGGAGGGGTCGCTCATCGGCTTGTCCTCCTCGTGTAGCGCGCCTGGGCGTGGCGTCCCACGACGTTCACGGCGATCACCGTGACGGCGATCGCGGCGCCCGGGAACACCCCGATCCACCAGGCGGTGGACAGGTAGTTGCGGCCCTCCGAGAGCATCAGCCCCCACTCCGGGGTCGGCGGNCCGACGCCGAACCCGAGGAAGCTCAGGCTGGAGGCGGCGATGAGCGTGGTGCCGAAGCCGACGGTCGCCAGCACCAGCAGCGGGCCCAGGGTGTTCGGCAGGATGTGCCGCGCGACCAGCAGCCAGCGGCGCAGGCCCAGCCCGACGGCCGCCTCGACGTAGCCGGAGCGGCGCACCACCAGCGCCTCCGCCCGTACCATCCGGGCGTAGCCGGGCACGGTGGAGATCGCCACCGCGAGGGTCAGGTTCCACGCGCCGCTGCCCAGCACCGTCATCGCCAGCAGGGCCAGCAGCAGCGGCGGCAACGCGAGCAGGACGTCGGCCAGCCGCATCAGCACCGTGTCCGCGGCCCGGCCGCCGAGCGCGGCGGCCAGGCCCAGCACCGCGCCGGCCAGCACGCCGAGCAGGGTCGCGCCCACGCCGAGCCGCAGCGACCGGCCGGCCCCGTCGACCACCCGGGTGAACACGTCCCGGCCGAGCTGGTCGGTGCCGAACCAGTGCGCCCCGCTCGGGCCGTGCAGCGCGTCGACCGACGCGGTGTCCGTCGGGGACCTGTCGGTGAACAGCCCCGGTGCCACCGCGATGAGGATGATCAGCAGCAGGATGCCGGCCGCGAGCACCAGCCCGACCCGGGGTGGCCGGCGCCCGCGGGTCAGGCCGCGCCGGCCGAGCCCGGCGGCGACGTCGATCGCCGTCATGCCTGCGCGCCCTTCATGCCCGCCTTGTTCATCTCCGGCGCCGGCTCCTCGTGGTTCTGGTCGGGTTGTGCTCCCCGACCCCCGCCCTCGGCTCGCAGCCGCGGGTCGATGGCGAGGTAGAGCAGGTCGACGGCGGTGGAGATCACGACGAACACCAGCGCGGACAGCAGCACCACGCCCATCACGACGGGCATGTCCCGGCTGCTGACGGCCTGCAGGGTCAGCGCGCCGATGCCGGGTCGGGCGAAGACCTTCTCGACGAGCACCGCACCGCCCAGCAGGGTGCCGGTCAGCCAGCCCGAGAGCGTGACCAGCGGCACCGCCGCGTGCCGCAGCGCGTGCCGCAGCCGGACCGCGGTCTGGCTCAGGCCCCGGGCCCGCGCGGTGGTGGCGAAGGGCTGTTCGAGCGCGGTCTCCAACCCCTCCCGCAGCACCTGGCCGAGGATCCCGGCCACCGGCAGGCCGAGGGTCAGCGCGGGAAGAACCAGCGCGGAGAACCCGTCGGCCCCGGCGACCGGGAACAGCTCGACGCGGAACGAGAACGCGGTGAGCAGCAGGATGCCCAGCCAGAACGACGGCGTGGACACCGCGACGAGCTCCCAGAGGTTGGCCAGCGCGCGCAGGCCGGGGCGGCGGCCCGCCGTGGCCACCGCCGAGGCCACCGCGAGGACCACCGCCACGACGATCGCGGCCAGGGCGAGCTCCACCGTCGGGCGCAACTGGTCCCCGATCAGCGCCGACACCGGCTGCTGGAGCTGGTAGGAGTCGCCGAGATCGCCTTGCAGGAGCCGGCCCAGGTAACGCAGGTACTGCATGATCAACGGCTGGTCGAGGCCCAGATCGAGCCGGATCTGGGCCCGCACCTCGGGCGAGGCCATGGTCGACGGCCCGAGGATGATGGCCACCGGATCGCCGGGCAGCAGGTGCAGGGCGATGAACGCCGTAGTCGCCGCGCCCAGCATGACCGCCGCCGCGGCGGCCACCCGGCGGCCGACGGCGGCGGCCACCCCCCGCAGGACCCGGGCCCGGGCGGGCCCCGCGGACCCGTCCGGCCGGGGNGTGCTGCTCACCGGGGTGGCCGTCATTGTCAGCTACGCCAGGTGTCGAAGAGCAGCGGCTTGCCGTTGGGGTCGACGGTCAGCCCCGACACGTCGGTCGCAATGGCGACGAGCTTCGTCGGGATGTAGATCGGCAGCACGACCGCATCGTCGACGACCACCCGGTGCTGCACCTTGCCGTACAGGTCGTCCCGCTTGGCCCGGTCGAGGGTGGCCGCGCCGGCCTCGGTCCAGGTGTCCACCTGCGGGTCCTTCAGGTTCGCCGCGTTCTGACCGCCGGTGGCCGGCAGGCTGGCCGAGTTGAAGAACCCGCGCAGGATGTCCGGCTCGAACCGCGTCCACGAGAAGTCGTACAGGTCGTAGTTGCCGTTCAGGGCCAGGGAGACGTAGGCGCCGATGTCGAGGGCGGGTCGGGTGACCTCCACGCCGATCTTCTTCAGGTCCGCCTGGATCGCCTGGGCGACGACCTCCCGCTGCTCGCGGGTGTGCGGCGGGTTCCACGGCCAGTTCACGGTCAGCCGCTTGCCGTCCTTCGTCCGGTAGCCCTGGCCGTCGCGGCCCGTCCAACCGGCCTCGTCGAGCAGCTTCCCGGCGGCCGTCGGATCGAACGCGATGGCGTTGGTCAGCGTCTTGTCGTAGGACGGGGTGGCCGGGGTCAGCGGGCTCCACGCCCGGGCGTACTGGCCGAAGTACACCGTCTTCACGGCCTGGTCGACGTCGGCGCCGAGCTGGATCGCCCGGCGGACCCGCACGTCGTCCAGGGGTCCGTGCGCGGTGTTGAGGTACACGTTGTAGGCGCCGCCGGCGTCCTCCACCTTGCGGATCTGCAGACCCTTGTCCGCCTCGACCGTCTTGGTGTCCGACGGCGGAATGCTCGTGGCCACGTCGACCTGGCCGCTGGTCACGGCGCCGACCCGGACCGTGTCCTCGGTCAGGAAGCGGAAGGTCACCTTGTCCAGGTAGGCCGCGCCGGTGTGCGCGGCCTGCTGCGGCGCCCAGTTGTACTTCGGGTTCTTCGTCAGGACGACGCTCTGGCCCTTGGTGTAGCTACTGAAGACGAACGGTCCGGTGCCGACGATCGCGCTGCCGCCGGCGCACAGCGCATCGGGGCCGCGGCTGAGCGAACGGGTGGAGTAGAAGCCCAGGTTGGGGGTGCTCGCTCCCTGCAGGAACGGGGCGAAGGGCTTGGAGAAGTTGACCTTCACTGTGTGCGCGTCGACGACGTCGGTGCCGGTGTAGGGGCCGAGCAGGGTGGCCGCGTACTGCGACTTCGTCTTCTTGTCGACGATGCGGTCGAAGTTCGCCTTCACCGCGGCCGCGTCGAACGGCGTGCCGTCGGTGAACGTCACCCCCTCACGCAGCTTGAAAGTGTAGGTCTTCAGGTCCGAGGCGACCTCCCACGACGTCGCCAGCCACGGATGGAATACGCCCTTGGCGTCGACGGTCACCAGGGAGTCGACCACCCCGCGTTCGATGTCACCGGTGATTCCCTGCTGATTGACCTGGAGATCGAAGCAGGTCGGTTCGACGTCGAGGGCGTAGGTCAGCGACCCGCCGGCCTTGGGCTTGCCCGATCCAGCCCCGGACCCTCCCGCGTCGGAGCCGGAACCCGAGTCCGAGCCGCAGGAGGTGAGAACCAGGGTCGCCGCTGTCGCTGCGGCGAAAAGAAGGTGGACGGGTTTGGCGAGACGCATGCGTGTGCTCCGGGAGTATGGAGGATGGCGTGGTGCGGAATTTCCGGGCCTGGCCCGATGGCGGCAGTCGAAGTGTGCACGAAAAGGGCTGGGAAGAGACCAGAAATGGCCGATCGACGGCGTCTCGGCGCAGCAGAGACGGCGTTATCGGAGAATGTTAGGGCAAGCCGCCGCGCCGGGGGCCCGGGCGCGGCGGTACATGATCAAGATTGTCGATTCCCCTTGCGGCGTCCCGCCATCGGGGCCGTGCGGATCGCCAGGCCCGTGAACTGGCCCCGGAATCCTCCGGGCCCGGTCGGGCGGCCGATCACACCTCAAGGTGAGGACGGGCGATGGTGGTCTTTCGGCTGTCCTGCCCTAGCGGGAATGCCGGTCGCCGCCGGGACAGGAAGCGCTCGAAACCCGCAGCAGATCGATGTGCCGGCGCGCGGTGAGGACGGTGCGCGCTGCTGTTCCGGCGATCTGACGGGGCGGTCGGACGAAGGTGTGGCCGAACGGCACCCGCGGAATGGAAGTCAATGTCCGGCGGCGCGTCCGCGAGGTCGGAAGGTGCTGCCGGTCGTCCACGGAATTCATCTTAGAGAAACCTGGCACTTTTGTGGTGGAAACTGTGATTCATGCCACTTCCGATGTTATCGGCTGCGATTCGGTTGCGGTCGTGGTTACGTCCAACCCGACGCACAGTCCGTGCTATGTGGGTTCGATCCCGGGCGCAAGGACCGGGTTCGAGGACCGTCGGTGTTCCGCCGCCGGTCCGAATAGTTACGGATGACTGTCCGCCCAGCCCGACCGCCGGTCGGTGCCGGCGAATCCGCCTTCCTCGAACCGTCCTCGAACCGTTCAGGAATAGGCCCGGACGTCCTCGTCGCCGGCGACCGCCGGCACGCCCGCCCCGGATGCCTCCGGCGCCGCCTGGGTGGCCGCCGCCGACGGACGGTCGCGCAGGAGCAGGGCGACGACCACGCTGATCACTACCGCGGTGACGGCGGAGACCAGACCGCCGACCCGCAGCCCGTCCACCACGCTGTCCGGCGTGGGGACGCCGCCGGCGCCGAGGTCGAGCCCGGAGTTGGCCACCGCCACGATCGCCGCCAGCCCCACCGCGCTGCCGACCTGTTGCGAGGTGGAGGCCACCGCGTTGGCGACGCCCTGCTCCTCGACGGCGATCCCGTGCCCGGCCGCGGAGAAGCACACCGTGAAGGCGATGCCGCCACCGATGCCCCACACCGCGATGCCGGGCAGCAGCGCCGGGTAGGAGCCGCCCACCGACATGCCGGGGACGAGCAGCCCGATGCCGATCCCGCACAGCAGCAGCGCGACGGCCATCGTCGCGCCGTACCCCAGCTTGGCGACGCTGGTGGTGGCCAGCGGGCCGGCGCCGGCCATGGAGATCAGCGTCAGCGGGAGGAAGGCCAGCCCCGCCTTCAGCGGGCTGTAGCCGAGGACGTTCTGCAGGTAGGTGGTGAACAGGAAGTACTCGCCGGCCAGCGTGCCGGCGAAGACGAACACGGCGAGCACGGCCGTGGTCAGGTTGCGGTATCCCAGCAGCCGAGGCGGCAGCAGCGGGTTGCGCAGCCGCCCCTCGAGGACGGCGAAGCCGGCGAGGATCACCACGCCGAGCGCGATCGCGCCGGCCGCGCGCACCGACCACCAGCCCGCGTCCGGCCCGCTGACCAACCCGAACACCACCAGGGCGACCCCGGCGGTGGCCAGCAGACCACCGGGAAGGTCGAACCCGGTGCGCGCGGNCCGGGTGCCGTCCGCCGCCAGCAGTCTCGGCGCCGCCGCGGCGATGAGTGCCGCGACCGGGACGTTGACGAAGAAGACCCACTCCCAGCCGAGGTAGTTGGTCAGGACGCCGCCGAGCAGCGCGCCGGCGGCGAGTCCACCGCCACCCGCGGCACCCCACGCGGCCAGCGCGCGGGTGCGCTCGGCGCCCGGCTGGAAGGTGGTGTTGATCAACGTGAGGATCGCCGGGAACAGCAGCGCCCCGCCGACCCCCTGCACGGCCCGCGCGGCGATCAGCAGCCCCGGGTCGCTCGCGAGGCCGCCGGCGAGCGAGGACAGGCCGTAGAGCAGCACCGCGGTGAGGAACACCCGCCGCGCCCCGAGCCGGTCGGCCGCCCGGCCGCCCAGCAGCAGCAGCCCTCCGAACGTCACCGCGTAGGCNCTGACGACCCACTGCAGGGACTGGGAACTGAAATCGAGCTCCCGGCCGATGTCCGGCAGCGCGACATAGACGATGTTGTAGTCAATAGCGATCATGAATTGGGCGAACGCCAGGAGTGCGAGCGTCAGCCCGAGCCCTGGCCGTGGTCGGGGCACGGATGCATCCACTGGAGTGGCTCTTTCTGTCGCTGGACGTCGGGTTCTGCCCCCGGGCGTCGGGTTCTGCCCCCGGGCGTCGGGTTCTGCCCCCGGGCGCCGGGTCAGGCCCCGGGTGTCGGGTCAGGCCCCGGGGTGGTCGCGCCCGGCCCTCGGCGGTGGGCGCGATCGGGGCGGGGNGTCAAAAATTCTACACACCGTTCTGTTTCTGCTCCACGAGTGATTGCTGAACGGGACGCGATCTCTGAGCGCCGTATAGTAGTTGGGCATTGTAAGGTGTCAAGAGTGGACGGAGTGAAACTGAGTCGGCGGGAGCGCCTGCGGGTCGAGACCGTGCGGGACATCAAGGAGATCGCGCTTCGTCACATGGNCGAGCAGGGCGCCGCGGGCCTGTCGCTGCGGGCGATCGCGCGGGAGATGGGGATGACCGCCGNCGCGCTGTACAGCTATTACGACACCCGCGACGATCTGATCACCGCCCTGATCGTCGACGTGTACGACTCCCTCGCCCAGGCACTGGAGGCCGCGCGCCGCTCCCGGCCCGACGACCCGGCCGGCCAGCTCGAGGCCGTCGGGGTGACCTACCGGGAGTGGGCGATTGGTCGCTCCCCGGAGTTCCAGCTCGTCTATGGCGACCCGATCCCCGGCTACAAGGTGCGCGACGACGGCGCCGAACTCGCGGCCGAGCACCGGGCCTGCGGCGTCCTGATCAGGATCGTCGCCGCCGCCTGGCCCGGGATCGGGGCCACCCGGGCCGCGGCCGAGGCCACCGCCGAGGTGACCACCGGCGGGCCGGCCCGGCCCGCCCCGGCCGCCGCCGGCTCGTACACATGGTCGGATTTTCGGCCCGACTTCGCCGCGATGGCGCGCACCTCGTTCCCCGACTTCCCGCCCGACGCCGCCGCGCTGTCCCTGCGGATCTGGGGCCGCCTGCACGGCCTCGTCGCGCTGGAGGTGTACGGCCACCTGCGGCCGCAGGTGAACGACCCGGCCCGGCTGTACGGTGACGAGCTGCGCGACCTGTGCGAGTTGCTCAACCTCACCCCGAGCGGCGCCCCGACCGCCTGACCGGCCTGACCGGCCTGACCGGCCTGCCCGGCCCGACGGCCTGCCCGGCCCGACGGCCCGGCCGGTGGCCGGCCGGGCCGGGCCCGGTCAAGGCGTGAGGTTCGGCAGCCGGTCGGCCGATGCCCGCCACTGCTCGGGAAGCGGCTGCTGGACGACCGGCCGTGGGGCGTCCGGCGAGCTGGCGGCCAGGGGGTAGCGGGGCACGATCTGCCGGGCAGCGATTCGCCACCCGCCGTCGGTCCGCACCAGGACGTCCCGGTACTCGCCGTTGGTCACCGAACCGTCGGCGAGCACGGCGAGGTAGCGGCTCACCGCCCGCACCGTGCCGTCCGGGTCGGCCAGGACCACGGTGCTCACGGTCTGATGGTCGGCGGCGTCGGGTGGCAGCCCGCGCTGGAACTCCGCCACCTCGGCGAGCCCGCGCAGGGACCTGCCGCTGCGCTGGAACTCGACCGCGACGTCCGCGGCGAACACCAGCCCGAGGTCGTCGGCCTGCCGGTTGTCGAACACGTGCGAGAACAGGGCNAGGGTCTGTCCGATCTCGGCGAGATCGGCGGCCGACAGCTTCGCGCTCATCGCGGTTGTCCCCTCCGTCGCGGNCGGCGCGCTCAGGCGGCGGCGATGGCGCCGACCTGACGCAGGATGGTGAGCCGGTCCGGCAGCACGGTGTAGTTGACGATCTGGCCGTCCCGGAAGGTGATGAGGCTGATGCTGGTGGCGTCGATGGGCTTGCCGGTCGNGGGCGCGCCGAACAGTTCGCCCTGATGGGTGCCCTCGATCCGCCAGTACACGACCACCCGGTCGTCCTCCGCGACGAGATCGGTCACCGTGGTGCGCACGTCCGGGACCGCTGACCGCAGCCACTCGAGATGCTCCCGGAAACCGGCGCGGCCGATGGACCAGCCGGCGTGCTGGCGGGTGGCGTCGTCCCCGTCGTCGGCGACGAACGTCTCCAGCAGCTCCGCCTTGNCGTAGTTCACCACCTCCTCGTAAAGCCGCCGCGCGATCTCCTTGTTGGCCTCGATGCTCATGCCGATCCCTTTCCAAGTTCGACTTTCAAGATGATCTGAAATCTGTTCGTCCGTAGACGGATTACTGCGGCGGCTCGCCCTGGTAGGTGGGTGGCAGCAGAATTCCGTTGGAGGCGGACAGGCCGCCGTCGACCGGTATGACGGCGCCGGTGATGTAGGACGCCGCCGGGGACGCGAGGAAATAGATGACCTCGGCCTGCTCCGCCGGCTGCGCCCAGCGTCCCAGCGGGACGCGCCGGGTCACCGCCGCGGCGAAGGCCGGGTTGGCGCGCTGACCGGCCGTGNGGGGGGTCTCGGTGAGGCCGGGGGCGACGGCGTNGATCCGGATGCCCTCGAAGGCGTAGTCCAGCGCGGCGGAGCGCACCAGGTTGTTCGCTGCGGCCTTCGTGGTGTTGTAGGCCCAGGTGTAGGGGTCTCCCCGCAGCCCGGCGCCGGACGACGTCACGACGATCGACCCTCCCCCGGTGGCCCNCAGCGCCGGCGCGGCCGCGCGGATCCCCAGCACCAGCCCGCGGACGTTCACGGCGTAGATCGTGTCGAGGCTCTCGGCCGCGCCCGCCGCCTCGATCGGCGGCGCGCCCCCGAGACCGGCGTTGAGCACCGCCGCGTCGAGCCGGCCGAAGCGCTCGACCGCCAGGGCGACCATGGCGTCGTTCGTCGCCGGGTCCGCCACGTCACCGACGAGGGTCACCACGTCCTCGCGGGTGCCGAGCTTGGCCAGGCCCTCCTCGGACACGTCGACGGCGACGACACCGAACCCGCGTTCGGCGAACAGCTCGACGGTTGCCTCGCCGATCCCGGCCGCGGCGCCGGTGACGACGACTGCTCCCCTGGCCATGTCGACTCTTCTCTCCCGCACCCGCGGTCGTTCGTCGAACGGCCCCGCAACATGCGTGTAGTAATCGGGCAGCATCCGGCCCGGATTGATCGGCTGTGTTATTCCCGCCGACGCTCGCGCCGGCCGGTGTGTCGCTGATGTTTCCCAACCCTACCGGGCTTGGAAACGCGGTGGGCTGCTTTCTGGTTGCTTGTTCTCCGGTCCCGCACAACAAAGAACTGCGTGGTCCGGACGGTTGGCCCGGACGGCGACGGACAGCCAACCGGGAATGGTCCGGCGCGGCTAGGTAGAAGTACGTAGCCGCGCCGGCCGTCCGCCGTCAGGCGAGGGAGTCGATGAACTGGCGGATCGCCGCCACCGTCGTCGGCGAGTGCTCCTCGAGGATCGAGAAGTGCTCGCCGGGCACGTCCACCGTCGTGTGCGGCGTGGTCCAGTACGCCTGCCAGCCGTCCGGGTCCGCCGGATCGATGATCGTCCGTCGTAGCGGGTCCGCCGCCCGGATGAGCAGCGTCGGGGCGGCGACCGGCTTCGCCTGCCAGCCGTTGAAGACCCGTACGTAGGCGCCCATGGTGGTCAGGCTCGCGTCGCTCCAGACCATCTGGTACCGATCGACCCGGTCGAGCATCCCGGTGATCATCGCGGTCAGCCACCAGTCCGCCATCCCCTCGCGGGTGGCGCTCTCGGGCGGGTAGCTGTCGACGAGCACCAGCCCGGACGGGGTGATTCCGGCGTTCTCCAGCTCCGCCGCCACCGCGTGCGCGACGACCCCGCCCATCGAGCGGCCGACGAGGACGAACGGCTCGTCCCCGACCAGCCTGGTCACCTCCCGCACGTGCATCTCGATGTAGGTGGGCTCGTCGATCGGGACGTGGTCGCTCTCGTCGTAGCCCGGCGAGGGCAGCACGAACACGTCCCGTTCGCCGCGCAGCAGGGTGCCGAGCCGGGCGTACTCGTGCGGCCCGGAGATCGCGCTCATCGCCGGGAAGCAGATCAGCCGATGGCGCGCCNGCCCCTCGGTGAGCTCCGGCCCCTCGGTGAGCTTCGGCCCCTCGGCGAGCTGGAGCGTCGGCACGGCGTGCCGCGCGCTGTCGGCCGCGCCGAAGACGGGTCGTAGGGCCGAGGCGACGACCAGGAGCTGGGCCGCGGCCGCGAAGTTGTCCCGGGCGCACAGCGCCTGGTACAGCTCGGACAGCGGTCCCTCCTGGGGGCCGATGGCGGTCGGCCGGCCCGCCGCCGGCCCGCCGGCCGCCGTGCTCGCGCCGCCCCCGGCGGGCGCGGCGGCCAGGATTTTCGCGAGCTGCTCGGCGAGGTACGCGGCGAGCGCGGCCGCGCTCGGGTGGTCGAAGGTGAGGGTGGCGGGCAGGCGCAGGCCGGTGGCGGTGTTCAGCCGGTTGCGCAGCTCGACGGCGGTCAGTGAGTCCAGGCCCAGCTCGCCGAAGTCCCGCTCGGCCTCGACGGTGCCGACGTCGCGGTGGCCCAGCACCGCCGCGACCTCCTGACGGACGTGCTCGAGCAGGATCGACTCCCGCTGCTCGTCGGGGGCCGCCGCCAGCCGGCCGCGCAGCGCAGCGGCGTCCGCACGCGACGCCGCGGCACCCTGTGCGGCACCCCGGCGGCCCGGGCGCACGAGGCCGCGCAGCAGCGGGGGCACCCCGTCGGTGGCCGCCCGCCGGCTGATCGTGGCGACATCGAGGGCGGCGGGGACGAGCAGCGGCTGGTGGAGGGTGCCGGCGGCGTCGAACAGGGCGAGACCGTCGGCGGGCGCCAACGACCGCAGACCGCTCTGCGTGATGCGGGCCCGGTCGGCGGCGGTGAGGTTCTCGGTGANNGTGCTGGTGTCGTTCCAGAGTCCCCAGGCGAGGCTGGTGGCGGGGAGTCCGTGGGCGTGGCGGTGGTGGGCGAGGGCGTCGAGGAAGGTGTTCGCCGCGGTGTAGCTG
>NZ_LJJX01000034.1:0-1110 GCF_001421075.1 Frankia sp. CpI1-P
GCTTCGCCGCGCGGTGCCGGCACGGGTGCCGGTCTTACCTGCGCTCCACGGGCAGACGCCGCCAGTCCGGCGGCCTTCGCGACGTTGACCGCCGCGTTCACGTCCCTGTCGAGATGCGACCCGCAGGCCGCGCACGTCCACTCCCGGACGTCCAGCGGCTTCGGGCCGTCCTTCACACCGCAGGTCGAACACACCTGCGAGGTGGGCTCGAAGCGACCGATCCGGACGAACACCCGGCCGTACCGGGTGGCCTTGTACTCCAGCATCCCGACGAACGCGGACCATCCGGCGTCGTGCACCGATGTGGCAAGCCGTGTCCGGGCGAGCCCCTTGACCGCAAGATCCTCCACGGCGACCGCTTGGTTCTCGCGGATCAGCCTGGTGGAGAGCTGGTGGTGGAAATCGCGCCGTGCGTCGGCCACCCGCGCATGCGCACGGGCGACTTTCAGCCTGGCCTTGGCCCGGTTCGCCGAACCCTTCTTCTTGCGGGACAGGTCCCGNTGAGCCTTCTTCAGCCNCTTCTCGGCCCGGCGAAGAAACCGAGGAGAGTCGATCTTCGTGCCGTCCGAGAGGACCGCGAAGTGCGTCAGCCCAAGGTCGACGCCAATCTCGGCGTGNGAACCCGGAAGGGTTTCCTGCGGCCCGGTCTCGATGACGAAGCTCGCGAAGTACCGGCCCGCGCTGTCCCGGACCACCGTCACCGTGGACGGCGTCGAGGGCAGACGCCGGGACCACTTCACGTCCACGTCGCCGATCTTCGGTAGTCGCAGCTTCCCGCCCGAGGTGAACGACCAGCGGGCGTTCGCGGTGAACCTGACGGCCTGCCGGCTGTCCCGTTTCGACTTGTACCGGGGTGGCCCCATCCTCGGGCGCTTGCCTTTCAACCCGTCGAAGAAGTTCCGGTATGCCGTGTCGAGGTCGCGCAGTGACTGTTGCAGAACGACGGCCGACACCTCNGCGAGCCACGCCCGTTCCGGCGTCCACTTCGCNTCGGTGATCAGCATCTTCGACAGGTCGCCCGACTTCGGGAACGGCAGCCCCGCCGCGCGCGCCGTCTCTCGGGTGCTGAGCGCGTCGTTGTACACCACGCGCGCGCAGCCGAACGCCCGC
>NZ_LJJX01000034.1:1490-79343 GCF_001421075.1 Frankia sp. CpI1-P
GGACGTGCTCCGCCGGTACATCGAGGAACAGACCCGTCCGGTTTAGAGCACGCTCAGGCCGCGAGACGGCCTTCCCGCGCGGGCCTTCACCCCCGACCTGAAGGCCGGAGCACTGGCCCGCAACCCGGTAGCCAGGACCGCACGCAGCTCCAGGTCCAGCCGCAGACGCATCCNCATCCGCATCGCGCGGATGATCAGTTCAGTGCCATCGTCAAGGAGCAGGACGGCGATCTCCAGAAGGTTGCCAGCCAAATCCGGACCCCGCCGGAGCTCCCGCGGCGGGCCGTCCGACCTGCCCCGGCTGCGACCTTGGGCCGTTGCCGGCACCCGTGGGCGGTGCAAGGCTCCTGCTCACGACGTCGGGTGAGACCTCGTCCGCGTCGGATCGGGAGGCGCCATGCGACGCTCACAGCAGGCCCTCGTCACCTTGGTGGTGGCGTCCACCGTCGCGTTCACCGCCTGCGGCGGCTCCAGCGGCATCGCGACGCAGCCCGGCCCGACGTCCGCCACCGCCACGAGCACGGCGCGGCCCGCCAGTCCCGGCACCGGCACCGGCGTAGTCCCGCCCACCGCGACGACGACCGGGCCGGGCGGAGCGACGGCGACCGCGACCGCGACGATACGGCCCACCCCGGCGAGGCCGACGACGTCGACTAGGCCGTCGACCCCGGTGCCCCCGACGGCACCGACGGCACCGACCACGGGCGTGCCCACGCGCCTGGTCGGTCGGGACTGGGAGCGCATCCCGACCGACCGCCGAATGGTCGCGCTGACGTTCGACGCCGGCGCCAGCGCGGACGGCGTGGACTCGATCCTCTCGACGCTCAGCCGGGAGGGCGTGCCGGCCACCTTCTTCCTCACCGGCCGGTTCGCACAGACCTTCCCGGCCGCCGCGCGCGCCATCGCCGCCCGCGGCCAGGTCATCGGCAGCCATTCGGCCACGCACCCCTACTTCACCCGGCTCACCGACGCGGACCTGCGCGCCGAGCTGCTCGGTGCCCAGGCGACCATTCAGAGCGTCACCGGGGTCGACCCGCGCCCCTGGTTCCGCTTCCCGTACGGCGACCGTGACGCGCGCACGATCGGCGCGGTCAACGCCCTCGGCTACGTGCCGATCCGCTGGACGGTCGACACGCTCGGCTGGAAGGGCACCTCCGGTGGGCAGAGCATGCAGAGCGTCACCGACCGGGTGCTGGCCGCCGCGAGCAGCGGCGAGATCGTCCTCATGCACGTGGGCGCGAACCCGCAGGACCGCTCGACCCTGGATGCGGACGCGCTGGGCGGAATCATCCGGGAACTGCGCGCCCGCGGCTACACCTTCACCACGGTCAAGGCGATGTAGTCACGGCGAGATGACTGAGGGATCCACGTGCACCGACGTGCCGGCCGCCGGCGATCCACGCCTCCCGAGCGCCCCAGCAGCCGCCCCGGGGGCGGCCCAGACGGGTGGCAACAGACCGGGCCCCGCCAACCACNCCCCGGAAGCCGCCGCAGGCGCCCCGCCGGGGGGTTCGGGGGGTCGTCCCCCCGGCTAACATTGCGGCTGCGGCGCAGGCGATCAAAGATCGACAAGCACGCGGAGCCAGCGCGTGGGCGCGGCAGGGATCGAACCTGCNACCACTCGCTTGTAAGGCGAGCGCTCTCCCGCTGAGCTACGCGCCCGGGAGACGAGAAAAACGAAGCTGACTAAGACTACGCATGCGGCGACGCCCCGTGGAACGATCGAGCGCCTCGATCGGCGGATGGTGACCGGCCGGTCGGGCACCGACGCTCCAACGGGCCGTCGACAGCGGGAGCCGGCCCCACGACTACCCAGGTACGCCAGGCCGGCTCCCGTAGGTAGATCCTAGAGGGCGGCGAGAGCCTTGAGGTACTCGGCCTGGTCCCGCGCGTCCGGGATGTTGTTGACGACCTTCCAGCGCACGACGCCCTCCTTGTCGATCACGAAGGTGCCGCGCACGGCGATGCCCCGATCCTCGTTGAAGATGCCGTACGCCTTGGCGACCTCGCCGTGCGGCCAGAAGTCGGCGAGCAGCGGGAACTCGTAGCCCTGCTGCTCGGCCCAGACCTTGTGGGCGAACGGCGAGTCGACGGAGACGGCCAGCACCTGGACGTTGTCGTTCTGGAACGAGCCGAGGTCGTCGCGGACCGAGCACAGCTCGCCCTGNCAGACGCCGGTGAAGGTCAGCGGGTAGAAAAGCAGGACGACGTTCCGCTTGCCACGGAACTCCGACAGGGTGATGGTCTCGTTGTTCTGGTCCTTCAGCGAGAAGTCCGGGGCGACGGAGCCAACCTCGACGGTCACGGGCGCTTCCTCTCCACGACGATGGGGCTAATCACAAATGACGCTGATCNCGATGACCGAGCACCGAGGACGATGCACGGGCCGATCCGGAGGATCACCACAGATCGAATGATCGCAACGGCAGGTGGGAACGGGAGCGGACCGGCGACGGCACCCACCGGTTCGGGCGCCCCCGCAGATCGGTCCGCCGTCCCAGAGCCAGCATGCCAGTTCCGACCGCGATGAAACCGGCCGACCAGCCGCGGATGGCCCACACGGACGCCCGGGAGCCGTCCGTCCGCCTCACCGGGCGCCCAGGCGTTGACCACGACCTGCGAGGACGGTCGACGGCCGATCCACGCAGGGCGCAGGACCACCCGCACCGACAGACATCGATCACCTGCTTCGGGCCGCCACTCGACTGTCACCCAGACGAAGGTTCACCCGCATTCGATCCCAACAGAAGGTATCTTTCGCGCTCCCGGGACACTGATGCGGCGAGTGTTCGGGTTTCCTACGTCAGACTGGCCTAGTCTGGCCGATCGACACGGGAGCCATCGGCCGGACATGCGCGTAACACGGTGCGTGCTCCGCGTGCGCCACAGGTATGGACACCGATGAGGGCAGGACCACCTTGACCAATCAGAGTGCGACCCCGCACGGTTACCCCGAACCGCACGGCTACCCCGCGCAGGAACCCCACCCGATCGACGGTCCGGGCACCTCGACCGGCGGCTTTCCGATCTACGCCTTCCGCGAGTCACTGCCCGGCCCCGAGCCCGAACAAGGCTACCCCGCGACCCCCGACTACGGCTCGCCCGGCCCGGATGGGCCGCACGGCGCGCCGGACTCCTTCGGTGGGGCGGGGGTACTCGGCAAGCACCGCAACCCCTTCGCCGTCTGGCTGGGCCTGCCCCTGATCACCCTTGGGGTCTACTACTTCGTGTGGGTTTACAAGACGAACCGGGAGCTGGGTGAGTACGACCGGCGTATCCAGGTCAACCCGGCCCTGTCCCTGCTGGCGTTCCTCGTCGGTTGGCTGGTCCTCGTGCCGCCGTTCGTCGCCGCCTGGCGGCTGGGTACCCGCACGCGCGCGGCCCAGCACGCCGCCGGGGTGCCGGAGACGAATCCGGTGCTCGCGTTCGTACTGTT
Source organism: Frankia sp. CpI1-P (assembly GCF_001421075.1). NCBI lineage: Bacteria > Bacillati > Actinomycetota > Actinomycetes > Frankiales > Frankiaceae > Frankia > Frankia sp. CpI1-P. The sequence continues at coordinate 4,927 of NZ_LJJX01000034.1, forward strand.
CCTGATCGGCTTCGGGCCGCTGTTCCTCCAGCTCGAACTCAACCGCCTCTGGGACCGCTACCCGGGGGCCGTCGAGGGCCAGCAGGTGCCGCTGTACCGCTGAGCCCGGGCGCGGGAGAGCCAGCCGGCCACGCGGGCCCTTCGGGTCCCCGCACGTATCGGTGGAGGCCGCGCGCGGGCCGGCGCAGGTCCCGACCCGACCCGGACGCGGGCATGACTCGACAGCGCCCGGGCCCACACGGGCCGCCGGACGCCCTCGCGCCGGCCTCAGCGGTGCCGCACGCGCTGCGACTTCGGTGCGGCCAGCCGCTGACCCGACCACTCCTGCGCGACGCTCAGCGTGCTGGTCTGCACCAGACCCGCGGTGGGCACCGCGTCCAGCACGTCGCTCGGCGCGACATGACCGTCCCGTCCGGCCTTGGGGGTGAGCAACCAGATCACCCCCTCGTCGGACAGTTGGCGGCGCGCGTCGATGAGCGCGTTGGCCAGATCCCCGTCGTCCTCCCGCCACCACAGCAGGACGATGTCGACGACGTCGTCGGAGTCCTCGGGGACCAGCTCCGTCCCGCTGGCGCTGGTCACCGCGTCCAGCAGATCCTGGGCGATGTCATCGTCCTCGTTGAGCGACTGCACCTGGGTCCCGGCGGAGACTCCCAGTCGCTCCGCCCGGCGCTGACCCTCGGCGTTCGCCGCGGTCGGACTCACCCTGCGCTACCTCCTGTTCGTGTGTGACGCTCCGCGAGGGTCGCGGAGACGTCCCGTGCATGAACGCACCGGCGCGATGGGGTCCATCACCCGGTGCGTCTCGACCTAGTCCACCGGACCTCCCGGTGGCTGCGCAAGTGCCACGCCGTCGGTTGTGGACCGATGACGGCGTGGCCGACGTGCGGCGACTACCCGCCGGTACCCGCAACGAGGCACGATCATTCCGTCGCCGGACGCTCGATCATCCCGTCAGGAGGGACAGCCGGACCGTTCGGTCGGGGTTGTCCACGTTGAGATCGACCAGCGCAATCGACTGCCAGGTGCCGAGCGCGAGCCGACCGTCGAGCACCGGGACGGTGAGCGTCGGCGGGATGAACGCCGGCATGACGTGGGAACGGCCGTGGCCGGGCGAGCCGTGCGCGTGGCGCCACCGGCCGTCGGCGGGCAGCAGCTCGGCGAGGGCCGCGAGCAGGTCGGGATCGCTGCCGGAGCCCAGCTCGAGGATGGCCAGCCCGGCCGTGGCGTGCGGCACGAACACCGACAGCAGGCCATCACCGGAATCAGTGACGAACTCCACCGCGTCGGGGGTGAGGTCGACCACACGCTCCTGGCGGCCGGTGTGCACGGACAGCGTCGTGGTCTTCATCCGGGTGTCCATCAGGGTGATTGTCTACCAGGCGGGGGCCCTTCACCGGCTGCGCCGCGGACGACATGTCGACAACGCCGCGCGTATCGCCCGATTCTCTACTCGAAAGTAACCAAGGCGTGCGTGACGAGGTCGCGCAGACGGAGCACGATGGGACCAAGGCGTGTTCGCTCGCCGGGTCCCGCCCTCGGCCGATGGGAGTCGGCCGACCACCCGCAGCGNCATGCCGACAGGAGAAGTTGACGAGCGGCCAGGACGCGGCGATGCATCGATCATGCGGGTTCCCGCATCCGCGAGCACGTGAAGTGACACATGGGCCGACGGACGCACGAGGAGGATCTTCTCGAGNGGCACCGGCGGCCCCGGAAGCTTGAGGAGCAGGANAAGGCGTGGCGCAGGACACAACCCGGAAGTTCTCGGTCATCACCGACGGGCTGCCGAGTCAGCTGCCGGACATCGACCCCTCGGAGACCAACGAGTGGCTGGAGTCACTCGACGCGGTCATCGAGGAGTCCGGCCGCGGCCGGGCCCGCTTCCTCATGCTGAAGCTCCTCGAACGAGCCCGCGAGAAGGCGGTCGGGGTTCCCGGTCTGACCAGCACGGACTACATCAACACGATTCCGCCGGAGCGCGAGCCCTGGTTCCCCGGCGACGAACATGTCGAGCGCCGCATCCGGGCGTATATCCGGTGGAACGCGGCCATCATGGTCAGCCGAGCGAACCGGCCCGAGTTCAACGTCGGCGGCCACATCGCCACGTACGCGTCGAGCGCGAGCCTGTACGAGGTCGGATTCAACCACTTCTTTCGCGGCAAGGACCACCTGAGCTCCTCGCCGGGAAGCGACTCGGGCGACCAGATCTTCATCCAGGGGCACGCCTCGCCGGGCATCTACGCCCGTGCGTTCCTGGAGGGCCGGCTGACGGAGAAGCAGCTCGACGCCTTCCGCCGGGAGAGCGAGTCGGGCGGGCTGTCGTCCTACCCGCACCCGCGGCTCATGCCCGACTTCTGGGAATTCCCCACCGTGTCGATGGGCCTCGGCCCGATCGACGCCATCTACCAGGCGCGGTTCAACCGTTACCTGCTCAACCGCCAGATCAAGGACACCTCGAACAGCCGGGTGTGGGCGTTCCTCGGCGACGGCGAGATGGACGAGCCGGAGTCGATCGGGGCGCTCGGCGTCGCCGCCCGCGAGGAGCTCGACAACCTGATCTTCGTGGTGAACTGCAACCTGCAGCGCCTCGACGGCCCGGTCCGCGGCAACGGCAAGATCATGCAGGAGCTGGAGTCGCTGTTCCGCGGCGCCGGNTGGAACGTGATCAAGGTCGTCTGGGGTCGCGACTGGGACCCGCTGCTGGCCAAGGACACCGACGGCGTCCTCGTCCACCGGATGAACACCACCCCGGACGGGCAGTTCCAGACCTACACGACGTCGTCGGGCGAGTACATCCGCGAGCACTTCTTCGGCGCGGACGCCCGCCTGCGCCGCATGGTCGCCGACCTCGCCGACGACGACCTGCGCAAGCTCTCCCGCGGCGGCCACGACTACCGCAAGCTCTACGCGGCGTACAAGGCGGCCACCGAGCACACCGGTCAGCCCACGGTCATCCTCGCCCACACCATCAAGGGCTGGACGCTGGGCAAGGACTTCGAGGCCCGCAACGCCACCCACCAGATGAAGAAGCTGACCAAGGCGGAGCTCAAGGAGTTCCGCGACCGGCTCTACCTGGAGATCCCGGACTCGGCGCTGGCCGGGGACCTGCCCCCCTACTACCACCCGGGGCCGGACTCCGAGGAGATCCAGTACATGCGGGAGCGCCGGGCCTCCCTCGGCGGCTCGATGCCGCGCCGCGTCGTGCGGGCCAAGCCGCTCACCCAGCCGCCCGCGAAGATCTTCGACGAGCTGCGCAAGGGCTCGGGCAAGCAGCCCGTCGCCACGACGATGGCGTTCGTCCGGCTGCTGAAGGACCTCATGAAGACCAAGGAGATGGGCGCGCGGTTCGTGCCGGTCATCCCCGACGAGGCACGCACCTTCGGCATGGACGCGATGTTCCCGACGGCGAAGATCTACTCGCCNCACGGGCAGCGCTACGAGGCCGTCGACCGCGAGCTGCTGCTGTCCTACCAGGAGTCCGAGTCCGGCCAGATGCTGCACGAGGGCATCAGCGAGGCCGGCTCGATGGGCTCGGTGATCGCCGCCGCCACGTCGTACTCCACCCACGCGCAGTACATGATCCCGGTCTACGTCTTCTACTCGATGTTCGGGTTCCAGCGCACCGGTGACCAGATGTGGGCGCTCGGCGACCAGCTCGGCCGTGGCTTCCTGCTCGGCGCCACCGCCGGGCGGACCACGCTCAACGGCGAGGGCCTGCAGCACCAGGACGGCCACTCGCTGCTGCTCGCCTCGACCAACCCGGCCTGCGTCGCCTACGACCCGGCGTTTGCGTTCGAGGTCTCGCACATCGTCCGCGACGCCCTGGACCGGATGTACGGCGAGCGCGACGAGAACGTCTTCTACTACCTCACCGTCTACAACGAGCCCGTACCCCAGCCGGCCGAGCCGGCCGGCCTCGACCCGGCGCAGATCATCGCCGGCATGTACCGGTTCCGGCCGGCCGAGGAGCTCGTCGGCGGCCTGCCGAACGGCGGCGCCGAGGGCGACTCGGGACCGCGGGCGCAGTTGCTGGCCAGCGGCACGTCCATCCACTGGGCGCTCGCCGCGCAGGAGATCCTCGCCGCCGACTTCGGCGTCGCCGCCGACGTGTGGTCGGTGACCTCGTGGAACGAGCTGCGGCGGGAGGCCCTCGACTGCGAGCGGGCGAACCTGCTCAACCCCGAGGCCGACGACGCCGTGCCGTACGTGACCCGCATCCTCGACGGCGCCCCCGGCCCCGTCGTGGCGGTCTCCGACTGGATGCGTGCGGTGCCCGACCAGATCTCCCGCTGGGTGCCGCAGGCGTTCACCTCGCTCGGCACCGACGGCTACGGGCGCTCCGACACCCGCCTGGCGCTGCGCCGGCACTTCAAGGTCGACGCCGAGTCGGTCGTCGTCGCCGCCCTGGAGTCCCTGGTCCGGGCCGGCGAGGTCAAGGCCAGCCTGGTCGAGGACGCGATCCGCCGCTTCGGCCTGCGCGACGACGACGACGCCGTCGGCGGCACCGACGCCGGCTGACCAGCGAGGCAGGCCGACCGGCGAGGCCGACTGACCCATGACGGGCCCGGGGTGGACGACCTGACCAGGTTGTCCACCCCGGGCCCGCTCGCCGTCCACAGCCGGAGCGCCGCCCGGTCCCACCCGTCGGGGGGATGCGGCGGTGGCGGCGCCGGCCGTCCCGGCACCCCCGGTCCACCCCGGCGGGGGCGCCACCATCGGTGGGCCGCGACGCGTCGCGACACCCCCGGTCCCACCCCCGCACGGAGGCACCCCCCCGGCCGGCGCCGCCACCATCACCCGCCGGTGCCGGCACTCCCAGGGAAATCGCCGCCCAAGCGGGCCCCGGCCGAGTCCGTCGGCCGGCCGCCGCCGGCCCGGCCGTGGTGTCACGAGCCTCACCCCGGCGGGGTTCTGCGGCGGCGCGCCGGTGCACACCGGCGCCGTCGTCGCCCTGCGTGACCAGGATGGCCGACACCGACGTGCCACACCGCCTCCGGCAGCCATGCCGATCCGTCCTGCGCCCGAAATGGCACCGCCGTGCCACCACCGTCATGCCCCGCCTAAAGGCACAACGAGTTCCACATCGGGGCCGCGAACACTAGTCTCACGGAGGTGACATCGGGAGATCGGCGACGCGGCGTACCACGCCGCGGACCCCACGCAGGCGGCACTCCCCGCGCACGCCGCCCCGCGCAGCTACGGTCTCGGAGAGCGACGAGATGTGGCCTGCCTGGTACGCGGGACCATGAAGTGATCAGGTACGGTCGCCGCATCCGCCGCGCCGCCCATGATCCGGCCGGTGACGGGATGTCCGGCCGGTTCACCCGCACGGATTCGGACGACGGCTGCCCGGCGCAGGCCGCGACGGTCGAGGAGGACGAGGTGAACGGTGTCACGACGACCCCCATACTCGCGGTGGCACCATCCGCGCCGTGGCCGGGCAGGCTCGCGGTGACCCCGCGGCGATCCGTGTGCGCCGGGGCCCCCACCAGCGGCGGGCGGATGGCATGATCCTTCGAGCCCGCCGCATCGAACGGCTGGAGGAGCACCCCAACCTGCGGGGCATCCTCGGCATCCTTGCCCAGCTCGTGCACACCACCGACGCCGAGCTCGGCTCGCTCGCCGCCGCCTGGCGCAACTCCGGTTACCTGGCCGCCGCTCGGGACAAGGCGCTGGCCCCCGACTCGCCGCTGATCGTCGAGGTGCTGGCCGCGTTCGACGCGCTGAGCGCCATCTACGCCGACGACCTCGCCGGCGCCGACTACGTCACCGTCGAGCCGTCGGTCGCGGCGACCGCGCTGCGCGCGATGCGCGACGCCGTCGCCGCCTCCTACGCGCGGCCCATCCTCGGCCGCGCCGAGTACGCCGCGCTCATGCGGCCCTGGCGCGCGGTCTACCCACGGGCGCGCTCACACGAGCCCGACCTGGGCCCGGCCGCCGCGGACGTCAAGCGGGTCCTCGCCGCGCTGCCGGTCCTCGCCGGCCGCGCCACGACCCAGACAGCCTGGAGGTCTTCGACGGGCTGCTGGTCAGCGCCCTGACCCGGGACGACTCCGCCCACCAGCAGGCCATGGACGCCGCGTTCGCGAGCGCCGTGGTGACCGGCCGCCGCCGGGTGTGGACGCTGGTGCGCCGCAGCGCCGCCGAGGGGTTCTGGCGGCTGTGCCCGGACTGCCGCGGCAAGCGCGCCGCCACCGACTCCAGCGAGGATCACCGGGTCATGGAGCTGTGCGCCGACCTGGCCTGCGCGCTGCTCGTCGAGGACCTCCTCGACTCCTCCCAGTTCACGCAGCTCACCCGCCCGCTGCACACGCTCATCCCGCTCCAGCACCGCGGCGGCTGAGCGCTCGGGCAGGCTCGGGCAGCGGCCGCCCCGAGCTTCCGCCCGTCAGCCGTCAGCCGTCGGGCGCCGGCCGTCGGGCGCCGGCCGTCGGGCGTCGGGCGTCGCGACTCAGCCGTCGCCGGGGCGGCGCGGGCGGTAGACGACCAGCCGGGCACCGCTCGGGGTGATCACAATCCGCTCCACCCCCTCGGTGACCTCGCCGTCACAGGCGAAGGGCAGCGGCCCGGGCTGGTGGGAGGAGATCAGCACCCGTTCGACCGTGCGCTGCTCGTACACCCGGCTGCGGCCGAGCCGGCCGGTGAGGACCGCCCCCACCAGCCGCAGCCGGGCCAGCGGCGCCGACGCGTCGACGATCCGCAGGTCGAGCAGGCTCTCGTCGAGCCGGTTGCGGTAGGTCGGCGCGAAGCCGTCGGGGCGGTACACCCCGTTGCCCACGAAGATCAGCCAGACCCGGCGGCGCTCGGAGTCGATCTCCACCTCGAACGGCGGCTCGTGGCGCAGCACCCAGCACAGGGCGATGATCATCGCGGGCCACTTGCCGATGCGCCGCTCGAACCGTTCGCGCACGGCCACCATGTCGGGATAGCCCCCGAGGCTCGCGGTGTTCACGAAGATCCGGGAGAACCGGTCGAACACCGCGGAGATGCCGTCGGCCCGACCGAGGTCGACGGCGACCGCCGCACCCTCGCGGATCGCCTGCACCGAGTCGCCGGCACCGACCAGGCCCAGGTCGGCGGCGAAGTGGTTGAGCGTGCCCGCCGGGAAGACCGCCAGCGGCATGCCGCGGGCCAGCGCCACCTGCGCGGCCGCGTTGATGCTTCCGTCGCCGCCGGCGATGCCCAGCACCCTCGACTTCGATGCGGCGCCGGCCAGGGCGGCGGCCATGTCGTCAGCCGGCCCGACCTCGATGACCTCCGCCAGCGGCAGGTCGGCGCGCAGCACGGCGAGCAGATCGGCGTGGTTGCCCTGGCCGGAGCGCCCGTTGACGACGACGGTGAGGCCGTCCCCCTCGGGCAGTGCCGGCGCCCAGGCCGACGCCGGGCTCGCCCGCGCCGGCACCCAGGGCCGCCGCGGCATCACCTTCGTCGTGAGCAGGCCCGCGCCGACGCCCAGCAGGATCCCCGCGGCCACGTCCCCGGGGTAGTGCACCCCGACGTACACCCGGGAGAACGCCACGGCGGCGGCCAGGGCGGCCACCGGCACCGCCGCCCCGGGCGCGTCGAGGGCGACCCCGGTCGCGAAGGCGGCGGCGGACGCGGCGTGCCCGGAGGGGAACGAGAAGGTCGTCAGGTCGCGGGAGAGCCGGCGCAGCGGCGGGATGCCGTGCGTCGGCGGGCGGTCGCGGCGGAAGACCAGCTTGGCCGGCCCGTTGGCCAGGACGCTGGCGACGCCGAGCCCGATCAGGCCGCGGGCGGCCGCCGGGCGGCGGCGCCCCTTGGTGGCCCCCAGCGCCCCCGCCACGCCCCACCACAGCAGGCCGTGGTCGGCGGCGTGCGACAGCCGCGGCAGGACCGGGTCGAGCAGCGGGCGCCCACCGGCGAGCGCGGTGAACAGCGAGCGGTCCGCCCGGGTGAACGCCTGCACGAAACTACGGCCGAGGGCGATGTCGCGGCGCATGAGCAGGCGAGCCCGGCGCCCGACCGGACTCGTGGCCGGCGGCAGGCCGACCCGGGACCCGCGGGACACCTCCGCCCGCCACCGGTCGGCCAGGCCGGTCCCCCGCGCCGCTCCGACAATCCCCCGCACAGACCCGCCCGCCGATCTCGCCGTCACGCCCGGCACCGTACCCGCCCGCGAGGCCGTCGGATCAATCTGGACGAAACCTCACAGCCGCGGGACACGGCACAGCCACGGGACACGACACAGCCGCGGGACACGACGGCGCCGACGGCGCCCGGCCGGTCAGACCCGGACGGGAGCCTGGCTCGCCCGCCGGGGCGCCGGGGGCCGCGGGGCGCAGGCCGCCCGCGGCAGGGCACGCCGCGGCTCGACCGTGCGACCGGTCGGCAGGATCTCCCCGGTGTCGTCGAACAGGATCACCCCGTTGCACAGCAGACTCCAGCCCTGGTCCCAGTGCTGGTTGGTCACCCGCGCGGCGTCCCGGTCGGCGCCTTCGGCGGTGGGGCAGGGTGGGGAATGGGGGCAGCCACGCCGGGGTNGGGGAAGCGCCCGGGAGGCTGCGGAAGCGGAGGAAGCGTCTGGGTCCTCGGTCGACGCAGGAAGCGCCGGCACCTCGTCTGAAACGCGAACAGCTTGCACGGGCACCAGACGTTACGCCTCCCCGTAAGAAGCGTCACACCGAGGCGCGTGCGGAGGGCCCGGCGTGTCTGCCGCGCCACAGTGCGGGCCGATCGCGAGATGCGCACTGATCGGGTCCTGACCAGGACAGCAGCCGCATGGCGCCCAGGTGCTAGCCGCTCGGGCAGGCCACGAGGTGTCCGCAGATGGACACCGGTAATCGGACCATGCGAGCAGATCGGTAGGTTACGGGGCTGCGGGCGAGCGATCCGTGGCACCGGCCGCGAGAATGACTCGCGTCGGTCTGCTGATGCGTCCGCCTGAACGACTGGCGCCGGCCCACCGGCGACCGGTCAGGGACTCCCGTCACGGACGGCCACCGGTGGGCGGTCGCGGGCACGCCCGGCCATGGAGGGGGTACGGACGATGGAGGGTGCCACGGGCACCGGCGCCGACACCGTCGGGGAGACTCCCGCCGCCGGCGGGGCGACCCGTTCGCGCGGTCAGGCGTTCGAGGTCTCGGTCGTGATGCCGTGCCTCAACGAGGAGGACTCGGTCGGCGTGTGCGTACGCAAGGCCCTCGCCGGGCTCGCCGCCGCGGGCGCCGTCGGCGAGGTCGTCGTCGTCGACAACGGCTCGACGGACCGGTCGGCCGAGCTCGCCCAGGAGGCGGGCGCCCGGGTCGTGCACGAGACGCGACGCGGCTACGGCAACGCCTACCTGGCCGGCTTCGCCGCCGCCAGGGGGCGGCTGATCGTGATGGGCGACGCCGACGACTCCTACGACTTCTCCGACCTCTCCGCGCTGCTCGCCCCGCTGCGCGCCGGTCGGGCGGACTACGTTCTCGGCTCCCGCTTCGCCGGGAAGATCCTGCCCGGCGCCATGCCCTGGCTGCACCGCTACGTCGGCAACCCGGTGCTCACCGGCATCCTCAACCGCCTGTTCGACGTGCGCTCGTCCGACGCCCACTCGGGGATGCGCGCGTTCAGCCGCGAGGCGTACCTGCGGATGCGGCTGCGCTGCGAGGGAATGGAACTGGCCAGCGAGCTGGTCATCGCCGCCGGGCGGGCCGGGCTGCGCATCGAGGAGGTGCCGATCACCTACCACCCGCGGGTGGGTGACTCCAAGCTGCACTCGCTGCGCGACGGCTGGCGCCACCTGCGGTTCATGCTGCTGCTCGCGCCGCGATACCTGTTCGTCCTGCCGGGTCTGGTGCTGCTGGCGCTCGGGCTCGTCGGCCAGGCGGTCCTGCTCCCCGGCTCCCTGGACCTCGGCTTCCACCGGCTGGATCTGCACTTCTCGATCCTGTTCGCGCTGCTGGCACTGCTCGGCTGGCAGCTCGTGCTGCTCGGCGTCTGCGCGGACGTCCACAACCACGCGGTCGGCTGGCAGGAGCGCCGCCGCTGGNCGCTGCCGCTGATCCACCGGGTGTTCACCCTCGAACGCGGCCTGGCGTTCGGGGCCGGCCTGTTCACGGTCGGGTTCGTCGTCGACGTCGTGGTGCTCGTACGCTGGCTCGCGAACGACCTCGGTCCTCTGAACGAGATGCGCCCGGCGCTGCTCGCGATGACCCTGATGGTGCTCGGCGCCCAGACCGCGTTCGGCTCGTTCTTCCTGCGCCTGCTGACCGCGGGGCCCAGCGGCGGCCATCAGCGCGCCGCCGCCCGCCCGGCGATGCGGGCGCCCGGCGATCCGCCCGGCGGAGCGCCGCTGGTCGGCATGCACTACGAGACGCAGGAGCACCCGGCCGAGGCCGTCGGGTTCTGAGAACGGCGGACATCGACGATGGTCGTCCTGGGCAGGCACGTGTTCCCGCCGCCCCGTGTTCACGCGCATCCTGATCAGGGCAGCGGCTCCCCGCCCCAGCCCCCGGTCAGGACGACGGCGGCGACGCCCTCGGCGGCCACCGCGGGGCCGGCCTACCCCGTCTACCCCGACGAGCCGGACCGTTCCGGCGAACCAGAGCGCGGGGACGAACCCGAGTATCGCGGCGACGGCGGTGACGCTCCGCATGATGTCGGCGACGCGAAGCGCGCCGCGAGGGCCCCGGCTTCACCCGACGCCCCGGTCGTCCTGGGCGCCGACACGGGCGGTGGGGACGGGCCGCCGCCGCGCCGCGACCGCCGGCCGCTGCGCCATCTGCCGTTCGCGATCCTGCTCGCCGCGGGCGTGGCACTGCGAGCGGTCACCGCCTACGCCTACCGGCCGGCGTTCGAGTTCTACGGCGACTCCTACGCCTATCTACGCCTGTCGACGCTGAAGGCCCCCGACCCGATGCGGCCGGCGGGCTACCCGGCGTTCCTGCGGCTGCTGTCGTTCACCGACAGCCTCTGGTGGGTCACCGTCGTCCAGCACGCGGCGGGGCTGGCTCTGGGCGTGACCCTCTACGTCCTGNTGGTGCACCGCCGGGTCGCGGCGCCGATCGCGGCGCTCGCCGCGGCGCCGATCCTGCTCGACGCCTACGAGCTGGTCATCGAGCACTACGTGATGGCCGAGACGCTGTTCGCGGTGCTGCTGGTCGCCGCGATCGTCGCCCTGACCTGGTCGCCCCGCCCGTCGGTGTGGGCGTGCGGGCTGGCCGGGCTGCTGCTCGCTGGCGCGGGCCTGGTTCGCACGATCGGCGTGGCCCTCGCCGTGCTGGTCGTCGGTTACCTGGTGCTGCGCCGGGTCGGCTGGCTTCGCTTCGCGACCTTCGTCGTCGCCCTGGCCGTGCCGCTCGCCGGCTACGCGACCTGGTTCCATGCAAGCCACGGGAAGTACGCGCTCACCGGCGGCGACGCGGTGTGGATGTACGGCCGGGTGGCACCGATCGCCGACTGCGACCGACTGCACCTGAGCCGGCCGCAGCTCGTGCTGTGCTCCCCCCACCCCGTCGCCGAGCGGCCAGACCCCAGCTACTACGTGTGGAGCGTCAACAGCCCGTCCCGGCGGCTGCACGTGCCCGCCGACGAGCGGGACGCGCTGCTGCGCGACTTCACCCACCAGGTCATCCGCTACCAGTTCGGCGACTACGTCCGGATGGTCGGCGGGGAGCTCGCCCACTACTTCCGCCCCGGCCGACCGATCGGGCACCGGGACTGGCCCGACGCGACCTGGCGCTTCCCCACCGGGGACGAGCCTCGCTTCCTGCACAACGGCGAGCCGCTGCTGGGCCTGCACGGCGACGCGCCGAAGCGCGAGGTCCACGAGTCGGCCGCCGGCTTCCTGCGCGGGTACCAGCGGTACGGCTTCACCCCCGGGCCGGTGCTGGCCGGAATGCTGCTGCTCGCCGTCGTCGCGATCGCGGTGCCGGCCCGGCGCCGCGCCCCGCGACTGGGCGTACGCGGCGCCCGGGCCCGCCGACGCTGGCACGACCAGACGGTCGAACACCGGCGGCTACGCGCCGACACGGCCCTGCTCGCGGCCGCCGGCGTCATGATCCTCGTGGTGCCGGCGGCCACGGTCTGCTTCGACTATCGCTACCTGCTGCCCGTGCTCGTCCTGATCCCGCCCGCCGCGGCGCTGGCGACCCGCCGGCTCGCCCTGGTCCGCCGCTCCCGCCGGGCCCCCGACGAGATCACCCGCACCTCGCTGTGGGCCCCCGCGGTGCCCGAACCCACACTGCCGGGGCCAGCGTCGACAGGAGGACCGTCGCCGATCGGGCCGTCACCGATCGGGCCGTCGCTGACTGAGAAGTCGGCGACACGCCGTGCCGGCCAGGACCACCTCGACCCGGCCGGACCGGCAACCCGTCCCGCCGACACCGGCGACGCGGCGGCGGCGGGCACCACGGTGCGGCGTCGCCACCGGCGCTGACCGGTCAGCGGGTCCGGTCAGCGGGTCCAGCCGAGGCCGAGGCGGGGGGCCTCCATCGCCGGGCAGGTGTCCATCACGACGTCCAGGCCGGCCTCACCGGCACGGACCGCGGCCGCGTCGTCGCGGACGCCGAGCTGGAGCCAGACGCCCCTCGCGCCGATCTTCACCGCCTCGTCGACCACCGGCCCGGCAAGCTCCGAGCGGACGAACAGGTCGACGACGTCGACGGCGAACGGGATCTCGCTCAGCGTCGCGTACCCCTGCTCCCCCGCGACCACCGGCGCCGACGGGTGGACCGGCACCACCCGCTTACCGTTGCGACGCAGGTACTCCGCGATGCCGAACGCGGTGCGGCGGGTGTCGTTGGACAGCCCGACGACCGCCCACACCTCGGTGTCGGCGAGCAGATGACGGATCGTGTCGTCGTCTCCGTAGCGCATGCCAGGTGTCAACAGCGGCGACGGTCCGTGTCATCCGGTCGCGTGGGGACGAGGGATGGCCCGCGGGCATCCGTGCCGAACCCGCACTTCCCGCCCGACGAGCGCGAAGCGGGGGCCGCGGGACGGGCGGCCGCATAGGATCACCATGTGAACAACACGGAAGTCGTCCTCTCCCGCACGGGACGGCCCCGGCCACATTCGGGCGGCGGAATGGGTGGCCCGCGGTGAGCGACAAGCACGAGGTCACCCTCTCCGCCTCGGCCGAGCGGGACCTGGCCAAGCTCGCCGAGCTCACCCGCGGCGAGGTCCGCCGGTTCCTCGACGGCAAGCTGCGCGACGATCCGCGCAAGGCCGGCACCCCGATTCCGGGCGAGCAGGTCGGCATGCACGAGGCCAGCGGCCGGACCTGGCGGATCCTCTACCGGATCGACGCGAACACCCGGACGGTGNGGGTCATGGTCGTCGCGCCGCGCGGTTCGCGCACCCGGATCGTGCCCACGATCGGCACCTCAAGCCCCGCCACCGGCTGGCGCCGCATCTGACCTCCGGCGGCCCCGGGGCGTCCCCATACGGCGCCGCTCCGCACGGACGTCACGCATACGAACATATGTTCGACATCCTGAGGTGAACGATCTATCGTGGATCCATGACCGCCCCGAGCGACCGAGCCGGCCGCGCACCGATACCCGCACGGCGGCTGCCAGGTGGGGCGGCGAGATCACACCATCGACGCGACGGCGCTCGTGCATCCCCGACGACGGACCGATAAAATCTTCAGTATAAGCAGCCGCGAGGTCGGACCGGGAGGCGATGTCAGGCCATGGCGGAAAACGTCCATGATGTCGCGTCGCTGATCGTCACGACCCTCGGAGACGTCGACACCATGCGCCTGCAGAAGCTGGCCTACTACTCGCAGGCCTGGCACCTGGCGACCTACGGGACGGTCCTCTTCCCCGACGAGATCGAGGCCTGGACCTTCGGTCCCGTCGTGCCCCAGCTTTACAGCGCCCACCGGGGGGCCTACGGCGTGAGGACCTGGGTCCGTGGCGACCCGCGTCGCCTCGACGATCGCTCCCGCCACCTCGTCAACTGGGTCCTCGAGACCTATGGGCAGCTCACGGGCGAGGAGCTCTCTCGGATGACGCACGCGGAAGCTCCCTGGCGACATGCGCGAGCGGGGCTCGACGACAGCGAGCGCTCGAACGAGCCGATCGATCCCACGGTCATGAAGGAGTATTTCTCCCGCCTGAGGATGTCCCCGGCTGAGGCGGTGTCCGCAGCGGTCGGTAACGCGCGGCTCGAGGGCTACGAACTGTCGGCCTCGACGGCGAAGCAGCTCGGCAGGATTGCCACCGGCGAGAGTTCGGCAGACGACATCGTCAGGGAAATTCTCGCCCGGTATCATCACTGAGGGCGATAGCGGAGGGCGATAGCCGCTACCGTCCTTGAAATACCTCTGGCATCAAGACCCGCTGTGCCTCGGCATGGTCGGCCCGGGGGCGTTGGAGGCGCGATCGCTGCCGCTGGTGACCCGTACTGCTGGCCAGGTTCCGAATGCCTGAGGAACCGGCTTATGATCATCGACCGGGACGAGCTCGCCGAAGTGGAGCAACAGCTCTCGGCGGCCCGCTACACGCAGCTTGGCATCTCACTCCTGCCGGGCGCCTACGATGCCGCGCACCTTCGGAGGTTCCACCGGCAGCTTTTCGCTGACGTGTACGACTGGGCCGGCACCACCAGAAGCGTGAACATCGCGAAGGACGGCCACCCCTTCTGCCTGGCACCCAACATCGACAGCCAGCTCGATGCACTGTTCACCGGCCTCGCCAGGAATCAGTATCTGCTCCACCTCGACCGGGAGACCTTCGTCTCCCGGCTCGCCGAGTTCTACGGCGACATGAACGCGATCCATCCCTTCCGGGAGGGCAACGGCCGCACCCAGCGGGCGTTCTTACGCCAACTCGCGGCCGGCGCCGGCTGGACGCTGCGGTGGGACGACCTGGCCAAGGACGCGAACGACGGTGCCTGCCATCGGTATCGGCATCATTTCGACCCCGAGGAACTGATCGCCCTTCTCGGCCCCCTGGTCCTGCGAAGAGGCGGCCAGGAGTGATCGGGGCCGCGTTGGCCGTGAGTGCCTCCCGGCAGGGAGAGTCAGGAGACGTTGACGCCGAAGTCCAGGGCGATCCCGCGCAGCCCGGAGGCGTAGCCCTGGCCGACGGCGCGGAACTTCCACTCGCCGCCGTAACGGTAGAGCTCACCGAAGATCATCGCGGTCTCGGTGGAGGCATCCTCGGTGAGGTCGTACCGGGCCACCTCCGCACCGGTCGTGGCGTCGGTGACCCGGATGAAGGCGTCGCGGATCTGGCCGAAGGTCTGCCGGCGGGTGTCCGCGTCGTAGATCGACACCGCGAAGACGACCTTCGCCGCCTGCGGGGTCAACGTTCGCAGGTCGACGTTGATCTGCTCGTCGTCGCCGCCACCGCCGCCGACCAGGTTGTCGCCGAGGTGCGTGACNCCGCCGTCGGGGCTGACCAGGTTGTTGAAGAAGACGAAGTAGCTGTCGGAGAGCACCCGGCCGGCCTCGTTGACGACGATCGCGCTGGCGTCAAGGTCGTAGTCCGCGCCGCTGGTCTGCCGCACCTTCCAGCCCAGCCCGATGGTCACTGCCGTGAGGTTGGGGGCGACCTTGCTGAGCGAGACATTCCCGCCCTTGGACAGCGACACGGACGTCATGTCCCACACCCTAGTACCGATGGGTGCGGCCCGAACCGATGCGGCCCGAAATCCCCGCCTACGCCAAAGTCCGGAAGGCGGTGCCCTGCCACGTCCGCGGACACCCGCGCCCGGCTACGCGTCGGCGAGCCGCCAGCGCGCGGGGGCGCCGTCGTCGACGCGGGCGGCGCCGGTCGCCACCAGGGCGGCCAGGCACCCGAAGGTGTCGGTGACAGCGTTCTGGAGCGCCACGCCGCGCAGGTTGCGGAACGGGCGGTGCCAGGTCACGTGGTCGGCGATTTCCCAGACGGTGCTCGCACCGGCGCGCAGGCCCGCGAGCACCTCGGCAAGCCGGCCTCGGTGCATCGCGTCGATCTCGGCGAGGCGGTGTTCCAGGCCGGTGAACCGGTGCTCGTGCGCCGGCAGTACCTCTGCGGCGTCCAGCCCACGCAGCCGGGCGAGCGCGCGCAGGTGGTCACCGAGCGGGTCGGGATGGGACTCGTCGGGTTCGGGGGTGCCGACCACGGTCGACGGCAGCACGTGGTCACCGGACAGCAGCAGCCGGTTGGCCGGCTCCCAGAAGCACAGGTGTCCCGGCGAATGGCCGGGGGTCCACAGCGCGCGCAGCTCCCACCCGGGGATGTCCGGTCGCCCGCCGTCCTCGATCAGGACGTCCGGGCGCGGAATCCGGCGCACGGCCGCCTGGGTGCCCTTGACCAGGTGTTCGGTCACCTCGGCCGGGGCGCCGGCGCGGGCCATCAGCCCCGGGATCCGCGTGGCGAAACCGTTCTCGAACTGGCTCAGGATCGCGTTGTCCAACGGGTGCAGCGACACCCAGGCGCCGGACGCCTCACGGATCCGGCCCGCCATCCCGAAGTGATCGAGATGGGCATGGGTGACGACGACGCCCTGAACCTCGGCGGCCGAGGTCCCGACCGTGTCCAACCCTGCCTCCAGGGCCGCGAAGGCCTCGTCGGAGTCCCAGCCGGCGTCGATCAGGTAGGGGCCGTCCGCGGTCTCGAAGACGTAGACGGTCACGTGGGCCGGCTTCGCCCAGGGCAGCGGGAGCGGGATGCTCCACAGTCCCGGCCGNACCTGTTCCACCNGCGGCAGGGGACGGCGCCAACGCACGGGCCGCGTGCCGGCGTCGCGCTGCGCGGGCGCGGAGGGAAGCCGTCCGACGTNGGGCGTGGTCATGCGTCGGGCGTGGTCATGGTCGTCGTTCCTCCACAGGGTCAGGCGGTCGACGGCTGGTTGGGGGGGACGGCGGCTGAGGGGACTGTGCCGGGCGTACCTGGGGTGTCGGGAGCCGGGGCGCCGAACGCGCCGAACAGTCGGGCGGCCTGGTCCGGGCGGGGAACGACGAAGATGCCGACGCCCTCGACCAGGGGCTGGTCGGGCTCGGACTCCAGCGCGATGGTGCCGGCCGCGGTGATCTTCCGGTCGGCGACCTCGACGACCCGCCCGACGACGAGCAGCGGCGCCAGCAGCGGAACCGGCCGGCGGTAGCGGGCCGACAGGGAGACGGTCAGGCCGGATCGGCCACTCGCGCTGACGACGTCGCCCAGGACCTGGTCGAGCATCATGGCGCTCACCCCGCCGTGCAGGTAACCGCGCGGCCCCTGGTAGGGCAGGCCGAGGGTGGCACGGCCGGTGAGGACCCCGTCCACCAGCGTGGTCTCGAGCCAGGGCGCGATCGGGTTGGCCTGCCCGATGACCGGGTTGTACAGCCACAGCTTCGCGACCGGGTCGTCCAGTGGCGCGGGTTCACCGACGTCGCGCTGCTCGGCGGTCAACGCGGGCAGACACTGAGTGATCCGGGCGGCGACGTCGAGCAGGGTCGCGGTCGGCGCCAGCGTGCGCACGGAGGCGTCGGTCAACGCGCGCAGGGCCGCGCCGAGCTGGGCGGCCGCATCTCGCTGGGCCGCCATCTCTCGCTGGGTCGCCATGCCATCCGCGACCGTCGACGGCTCCTCCCAGGCGGGCCGCGCCTGCGCAGCGGCCTGGCGCGGCAACCCAAGCTCGTCCAGAGCAGCGTCCACGGCGTCGTCCACCCGTTTCCTCGGCGCCTGGCGGCGCGTCGTCTCGTCGGTCACCCCACGCCCCGGGACGGCCGTACGGCACCGCCGCCGATGCCCCGCCCGCCCCACCCGCCGCGCCGCGGGTGGGAGAAAGGGAGAACGGGCACCGCCTGGTGCCCGGCGAGCCAGCGCCACCCCTCGTCGGGTGTACGCACCCCCGGTCGATCCCGTCCGCGCCGAACGTTCATCGTGGTGACGCCTCAGCCACGCGATGGAACCGAGTTGAGAATACCCCACCGGCCTGTTGACGGTCGCTCGACAGCCCTCCTGGGTCGCGTGGGTCACGCCGCTGCGACCAGGGTCAGCGGGCCCTCGACCCCCGCCCGCCAGGGCACTGACAACCCATGAAAGGCCTGCACTACCGGCACGTCGCTTCCCCCTGACGCCGGCCGGCCGGGCCCACACTCCGCCGGGGGTGCGCTTCGTGAGCGAGATCACCCTGGATCTTCCGTACCCGGCCGACCATGCGCCCCCGACACCCCAACGGCCAACAGAGTGCACTGAATTTGCACCGCGCCGGAATCCCGTCGGCGGTCGCCCGCCGCAACGCTCCACCCCGCTCCTACCGTCGTGCACCGCCCGGGCACCGCAGCCGGGTCGTGGGCGGCCCGGTCCCCGCCAACCACTAGGCTCGGACGGATGATCGAGCCCGCGTCGACAACCGGTCCAGACCGGCTGCCCACCGCGGTCGGGCTCGTCGGCGACGTCGGGATGATCCGCCGGCTCAAGGCGCTGGCGCTGACGCAGCCGTTGCACGACCTCGACGTGCGCAAGGCGCACCTGGACGGCGCGGACTTCTCCGTCTACGCGATGGCCGAGCTCGGCCTGCACGCGATCGACCAGGTCACCGTGGCGATGGACTTCGACCGCGGCGCGGACCACGACCAGGTGCGCCGCCGCCTGGTCCCGCTCGCCGCCGCCCAGGCGCCCGCCCGCCCGGCCGCCGANCACGACCGGGTGGCGTCCTGGGTGCTGCACAACCTCATCAACGTCGGCAACGTCAACCGGGGCTTCGAGGCGGGTTACGGCACCCTGCACGCCGACGGCCGTTACGAACGGCGCCGCTTCGACTTCAAGCTGCTCGTCGAGTTCGCCGATCCACACGGGGAGATCTACCTGCGGGCCACCGACGAGGCGGTGACCGTGCTGGTCGGGGCATTGGACACCGACATCACCTCGGCGCAGGTCGCCGCCGAGGTCGCCCTGGACACGCTCATCCGCCGCGGCCGGCTCGCCGACGCCCGCAGCGCGGCGGAGGCCGCCCGGTACCGCACCGTGCAGTACGCCGAGCAGCTCCGCCGACACCTCGACGCGACGCGGCGCAACGTCCTGGCCGTCGACTGGCTGCACGCGATGCCCGCCCTCGTCGACGAGGCCCTGCAGCACGTCGAGCAGCGTTACCGGTACGAGAACGCGATCCTCACCCACATCCGCCGCTACCGCGACTCCGCCGACGACGCCGACCACAAACGCCAGGCTGCCGACCTGGTCGCCATCGTCGGAGACTGCATCCGTCGGCACACCCAGCTCCAGGCCCGGCTGTTGGAGGCGGGCGCCGTGTTCCGCGCCGAGCAGGACCGCCAGCAGTTCGCCGTCACCCCGGCGCGCGGTGGCGTCGACCTGCACGCCCAGTTGCTGGTGCCGACGCTGGCATTGGCCGCCGGAGACGCACAGCGCCCGGCGGCGGCGTTCTTCCCCGGTGCGGTGGGCGTGCGCACGCCCCGGGCCCCTCGGGTCCTCGATCTGGTCGATCTGCTGCTTCGCCCGCCGGTGGAACGCGACACGCTCGGCGCGGAGGTGGTCGAGGCCGAGCTGGTGCCGTTGGCCGAGCCGGCGCGGTTCGACGACGAGACCTGGGCCCACGCGCTCGGGCTGCTCGAGCTCGACCCAGCGGCGCCGCGCCGGCTGTCCGCCCTGCTCGCCGACGCCCGCCGCGGGGGCGACCGGGACATCGTCGACCTCGTCGCGCTGCTGGCCCTGCACGCGGTCAACCCCCGCGTCGACGCGTCCCGGCAGGCGGGCGAGACGACCCTCACGGTCGCCGTCGACGACGGCACGCCGCTGCACGATCCGGAGTTCGGCGGGGCCGACCTGCTCGTCGGCCGGGCCCGGATCGTCGCGGCTCCCAGCACGGAGACGGCCAGCACGGGGACGGCCAGCACGGGGACGGCCAGCACGGGGACGGCCAGCGCGGAGACGGCCAGCGCGGCGGCGATCGCGGGGACGGCCGGCACTGCCGCGGCCGTCGCGGATGGTGCGGTCGCCCGGGGGCCGCAGGGCGAAGCGGAATCGTCGGACCCGGCTGGTATCACTTCAGTCCTGACAGAACTGCAGGCTGCGGGCGGCGCGGCCGCGCCGGCGGGAAGGAGGTCACGATGAGCCGGGAACCTGACACGGGCGTCCCGGACCCACAGGGCGACCCGATCGACGCCGACCCGATCGACGGCGGGTCGATCGACGCCGACCCGGTCGACGGCGGGCCGGTCGACGGCGGGCCGGTCGACGGCGGGCCGGTCGACGGGGTGCGGGGGGCCGAGCGGCGGCGCGCCGACGCCCACGAGGCGTCCCGGCTGGTGTCGTTCGGCCTGCGGCCCCGGCTGGTGCCGGCTCGTGACCCCGACTACCGCGACCTGGTCCGGCGTTACCTGCGGGAGGCGGAGTTCGCCGCGTTGACCCAGGCGATCGCCGCCGGCCTCGGGCTGGTCGTGCTCGACGTCTCCGAGCGGGCAGGTCTGGTCCCGGCCGGCGCCGACGACTCGGCCTTCGCCGTTCGGATCGGCGACTACGCCCGCCGCGCCGGCGGCGAGCACCGCGCGGCCGACCGGCTGCTGCACGCCCTCGCCCAGCTCGCCGTCGCCGCGCTCGCCTATCCGCGGCCGGCCGACCTCGCCGACGCCTCCTACGTCGGGCGGGTCAGCGTGCACGGCGTCGACGCGTTCGTCCGGGAGACCTGCCGGCTGCTGGCCGAACGCACCGCCGACGACCTGAACACCGATCCGCCGGTCGACGCGCCACGGCTGGAGGCCGCCTGGCGCCTCTACTCCCGGCGCACCTCGACCGGCACCACCCGCGACGCGCGCCGCCTCGCCGGGTCGACGACGGGAATTATCGCCCGGGCGATGAACTTCCTCGTCGAGTCGGGCTGCCTGGTTCCGGTCGGCGACGAGGCCGGCGGCACGTACCGGACCACGCCCCGCTATCAGGTCCAGGTCCGCGAGCTGGCCGCGGATGCGGCCTTCGAGGAGTTGCTGGCCCTCGGCGTGGTCACGGTCACCGACGGCGCCGGCAGCGTGCGGGTCCTCGTCGACGAGCCGGCCCTGCTGGAGACGACGCCGGCCGGAGAGGCCGCGGATGTATGAGTTGTCGCGGGTGCGGCTGCACTCGATCGGGCCGCCGGGCGCCCGCTTCGGTGACGTGCTGCTGGACTTCTCGGGAGTGGGCGCGCCGGTCGCCGGGCCGCGCCAGGACGGGCTGTTCCCCGTCACGCCCCGCCAGCGCCGCGACGCCGCCCTCCCCGCAGTTCCCGCGCTTTCCAGCGCGCCGTCGCCGGTGGCCCCGGTCGGCCCAGGCACGGCGATCGACCCAGGGACGGCGGCTGCGGAGACCGCGGTCGCGGGGACGGCGGCTGCGGGGACGGCGGTCGCGCCGGGTCGGCCACGGCGCCCCTCCCCCGCCTCGGTGCTGTTCCTGGAGAACGGCGGCGGCAAGAGCGTCCTGATCAAGCTGATCTTCTCGGTGGTGCTNCCCGGTCGGCGGCAGGTCGTCGGCACCTCCAACGGGCGGGTGCTGGACAACTTCGTCCTGCCCGGCGACTGCGCTCACGTCATCTGCGAGTGGCAGCACGCGGTGACCGGGCACCGGGTGGTGACCGGCAAGGTGAGCGAGTGGCGCGGCCGCGGCGCGGCCGACGCCGCTCGACTCACCGAGGCCTGGTACTCCTTCCGCCCCGGCGGCAGCCTGGAGATCACCTCTCTGCCGCTGACCGCCGAAGGCCGCCAGGTCACCCTCGCCGGGTTGCGGGGCCGGCTCCACGACGCCCACGGGGCCGACCCGGCGCTCGACCTGACCTGGGAGACGCACCAGGGCGCCTGGCGGGAACACCTGGATACCCTCGGCCTCGATCCCGAGCTGTTCCGTTACCAGCGGGCGATGAACGCCGGCGAGGGCGAGGCGGCCGAGGCGTTCTCGTTCGGCTCCGACGAGCAGTTCGTCGACTTTCTGCTGCGCGCCGTCACCCCGCCCGAGGACCCCGCGGGCATCGCCGACGTCGTCGACGGTTACGCGACCAAGCTCGCCGAACGGGCCGCGCTCGGCGCCGAGCGCGACTTCGTCGCGGGAGCGCTGGCGCGACTCGCCCCGCTGGCCGACGCGGTCGAACGGCGTGCCAGCGCCGGTGCGGGCTACGCGGCCACCCAGGCCCGCATCGCGGACCTGCACGACGGCGTGCGGGCCAGGGTGCGCCGCGACGCCGCCGCCCTGGCCGGGCTCGCCGCCCAGGTGCAGGCCGCCCGCGACGCGGAACGCGACGCCGACGAGGCCCGGTCGCGCCGGCACGGCGCCGTTCTCGCGTTGCGCCGACGGATCGCCGAGCTGCGCCTCGCCGACGCCGAGCGGGAGCGGGACCGGCTCGTCACCGACGCCCGCGCCGCAGCCGCCGAGATCGACGCCTGGCGGGCGACCGAGGACGTGTTACGGCTTGCGGCGGCGTCGGCCGAGGCGGAACGGCTGACCCGCCTCGTCGCCGATGCGGAGGACGTCGCCGCGCCCGCGCTGGCCGACCGTGATGGCGCCGCGCGGGCCCTGCTGCTCGGCCTGAACCGGCTGGCCGAGGCGTCCGGCGAGGCGGCCCGGCAGGCGGAGGCCGAGGCCGGCGAGCACGACCGGCGCGCTGGCGCGGCGGACCGCGCGGACCGCCGCGCCAGCGACGAGGCCGCGCAGGCGCGCGCCCGGGAACAGGCCCTGCACCAGCGACGGGCGGCGGCGCTCGACGCTCTGGCCGCCGCCGCCGGGGCCGGGCTGATCGCCCCCGGCGGCACCGATCTCGCCCGTCAGGCGCAGCGGGCCGGCGCCGAGGCTCAGCAGGCCGCCGCCGCCGTGCGTGACGCGCTGCGCCACGCCACCCACGCCCAGGACCGCGGCCCGGCGGACGCCGCGACCCGCGCCGCCCAGCACCGCGTCGTCTCGGCCGGCGCGGCCCTGGATCGGCTCACCGGCCAGCTCGACCAGGCACGGGCCGGCGCGGCGGCGCTGCTCGCCGACGGCCGACTCGCGGAGCTGCTCGGCGACGCGGGCCCGGCCAGCGGACTGGGCGGACCGGACGAGGTCGCGGGCGAGGACGAGGACGAGCCGGCCGCCGCCGACCAGGAGGCCAGCGCCGCCGACGGGGAGTCCCGGGGCACCGACCCGAGCCCCACCGTCAGCGACGACGAGGCCGCCGCGGGCTCGCACCGGATCCTCGACGCGGTCGCCGAGGCCGCCGGGGAACGGCTGGCGGAGGCGGTCGCCGCGGCGGAGGCGCGCCGGCTCGCTCTGTCGGTGGCCGCCGACGCCGACCGGCGCCTGCTCGGCGCGCTGGGCGGGGGCGGCCTGCGCCCACCCCGCGAGGAGGTCGCCGCGGCGGTCGACGTCCTGCAGGCCGCCGGGATCGCCGCGGTCGCCGGCTGGTCCCATCTCGCGCATGCGGTGCCGGCCGCACGGCGCGAACGGGTCCTGCGGGCGCGGCCCCACCTCGCCGACGGGGTGATCATCACAGATCGGGCGGGTCACGCGCGGATCCGCGAGGTACTCGACGCCGCCGCCCTGCTCCCCGACAGTGTGGTTGCCGTGGGTGGGGTCGATGACCTGCTCGACGACGCCGACCCGGTCATCGACGGCGAACGGATCACGATGGTCCGGCCGAACCCGGCGCTCTACGACACCGCGGCCGCCGCCACCGAGCGGGAGACCATCCGTGCACGCCAGGACGAGCGCGCCACGCTCGNCGCGGCGCTGTCCGACCGGATCGCGACGGACCGTGACCTCGCCGCAGCCCTCGCCGGCTGGCGGCGGACCCACCCCCCCGGACACCTCGACCGGCTTGGGACACAGCTCACGGCCGCCCGGGAGACGCTGACGGCCGCCGAGGCGGAGCTCGCCGCTGCCGGCCGGGAGGCGGCCGCAGCCGAGCAGGCGGCACGGCGCGCGCTCGCCGACGTCGAACCGCTGCGGCTGGCCGCCGCCGAGGCTGCCGCGCGGGCGACCGCGCTGGACCAGCTCGCTCGGTCCGTCGGCGACCTGGCCGCGACCGAGCGGGAGATCGAGCAGGTCGCCGCGGTCGCCGAGGACCGGCTGGCCGAGGCCCGGGCAGCTCGGGAACACGCCGCGACGCAGCGGCGGGCGGCCGCCGAGGCCGTCCGGCGCGCGGACGAGGCGCGCCGCAACGCCGCGGCCGCCCGCGCGGAGAGCGGCAGCGTCGTCGGTGCGGGCGATGCCGCGGCGACGGCGAGCGCGGGCGACGAGCCGAGACCGCCCGTGGCGGTGCTGCGCGCGGCCTACGAGGCCGCAAGCCGCACCTACGCGCAGGTGGAGGTCGGCGCGGACCTGCGCGGCGAGGTCGATCGGGCCCGCCGGGAGGAGGCCGCCGCCCGAGCGGCACTCGAGGCCTTCGAGCCGGCCGTGCGCGTACGGGCCCGCGAGCTTCTCGCGGGCGTCAGCGGCGGAGACAGCGCGACCCGGGCGGCCGGTGAGGCGCGGGCTCGCCGGTCGGCCGCGGCGGTCGGGGCCGAACTCGACGGCGCCCGCGAGCGGCTTGGCGCGTTGCGCGAGGAACTGCGCACCGCCACGGCGGAGGTACAGCGACGCGGGGTGGCGCCGCTCACCGGGGAACAGGTCCCGACGGATCTCGGTCACGCCGGGGAGTTGCTGCGCGCCGCGACCGCGGCGGTCGAGCACGCCGAGGANGGTCACGCCCGGGCCCGCGCTGTCCGCGACGACCTCGTCGAGCGCTCCACCCGGCACACCGAGGAACTGGACGCCTTCACCGCCATCGCCGAGAGCCTCGCGGACCTGCCCGCTGCGACCCAGCCGACCATGGGCCCGGCGAGCGCCGGAACAGGCGGCGCCGGCGAGCGCGAACGGGGCGCGTCCGCGCTCGCCGGGCCGGCGATGGACGATCCCGCGCCGGCCGACGGGGTCGCGGTAGCCGTCCCGTTCACGGGCGACGCGCGCCAGGCTCGGGAGAGCTCCCATCGGCTGCGCCTCGCGTGGCGGGAGGCGGCCGCCGGCTACGGCCAGGCCGCCGGCGCCGTGCGGACGGCGGCCGACGTGGTCACCGCCTGGGCGGCGCAGGACCGGTTCGACGCCGTGCGCAGCCCCGCCCGCCGTCAGATGCGGCGGGCAGGACGCGAGGCCGTGGCCGACGGGGCGGCGGCCTGGGCGCAGGCCCTCGCGCCGCGGCTGCGCAGCCTCGACGACGACCTCGCGCACATCGGCCGCAACCGCGAGGCGATCGTCGCCCGCCTGGAGGGGATGGTCCGCGCCGCGCTCGGCACGCTGCGTGCCGCCGGCCGCCTGTCCCGCCTCCCCGACCAGCTCGGCGACTGGTCGGGTCAGGACTTCCTGCGCATCACGTTCGCCGAGCCGGATGACCGGGCGCTGACGGAGGCCCTCGGCCGGGTGGTCGACGAGACGGCCGCCGCCGCGGTGGCCACCCGACCCCGACCGGGCGTGGCCGTCGGCGTCGGGACCGGCGACGCACGCGGCACCCGTGCCGCGGCCGCCGTGCTCCGCGACGGGATGGGGCTGCTGCTGCGCGGGGTCCGCGCCGCGCTTCCCCGTGGCGTGCGGGTCGAGATCCTCAAACCGGACGCAGTCCTGCGTACCGAGCGGGTGCGAGTCAGCGAGCTGGGTGATGTCTTCTCCGGCGGTCAGCAGCTCACCGCCGCCATCATCCTGTACTGCACGATGGCGGCCCTGCGGGCCAACGACCGCGGCCAGCTCCGGGCCCCGCATGCCGGCGTGCTNTTCCTCGACAATCCGATCGGCCGGGCGAGCGCCGGCTACCTCCTCGACCTCCAGCTCGCCGTCGCCGACCGGCTGGGCGTCCAGCTCGTCTACACGACGGGGCTGTTCGACACCGCTGCCCTGTCGGCCTTTCCGCTGATCGTCCGGCTGCGCAACGATGCGGACCTGCGGGCCGGCCGCAAGTACCTGCGAGTGGAGGAGCATCTACGACCCGGGCTGACCCCGCCCGACCCGGTCTCCGCAGGGGCGGCCGTCACAGGCGTCATCACCGCGACCCGGCTGTTCGCGCGCCCCCGGCCGCCCACACCCGCAGCCGGCCCCGACGACACACCCGGGCTCGACGACACACCCACGGGTCCGACCACCGGCGGCGGCCATGGCCACCACCTGGCCGGGGAACGNCCCGATCGACGCCCCTCCTGACCTGGCCTTACTCGCCTACGTTAGCGAGGGGCCAGTGGAGGACACCGGCCAAGGTCTTGGCGAGCCGGGGCGTTCCTGCGATGATGGATTCGCCGCCCGNCACCCCCCGAGCCGGGCGGCACCATACTTTCGGGCCGCACTTTCGGGCCGCTGACCGGCGCGGGACACCCCGCGGCGCCGGCTCAGGACGGGCACGGCAGCACGACGAGCGAACCCGACGACTGCGAGCGCCGACCTTCCAGATCCGTGACGGTGGCCGTGTAGTTGATCGTGCCGGGGTCCTGCGTCGACGCCAGCGTGCCGGTCCACGTCGAGCGGTCTCCCGTGGCCTGGCCGAGGCTCAGCGACTCGGTCGTCGTCCGCCCGCCGGGCAGGACTGCGGCCAGTTCCACGGCGAAGATGCCGGTCTCGTCGAGCGCCGTCACCGTCACCGTCGACCGCGCCACGCCCGCCGCCGGCGGGCAGCCCGCCCGCACGATCCGATCCGGTGCGGCCGTCACCGATTGGATGCGCGGCGGTCCGTCGACGCTGGCCGTGATGCGCACGTCGGCACCGCCCACGCCGTTGCGGGCGTTGACCGGCACGGTGACGTCGACCGGCCCCGGCGGGGCCACAGACCGGTCGAGCGTGATCACAAGGGGGACGTCCGCCCCCGGGTTGACGCGGGGACGGTCGGGGACGACGGCGAGCCAGGAGGGGCTCGCCCCGACCGCGACGTCGACCGGTGCCGTGCCCTCGCCGCGCAGGTCGAGCCGCCAGACCGAGTCGACCGGGCCGAGATCGACGGTCGTCGCGCTCACGGCGAGGACCGAACCGGTGGGCCGCGGTGCGACCGGGACGACCGCGGCGCCGCTGCGCCCCGCGGCGCGCGAACGGACTCCGGTGGGCGCGCCGGACGGCGAGACGATCGCCGGAGCCGGCGCGGTCGTGGTCGCGGCGGCGCTGCCGACCGCGGGGGTCGAGGATGCGGCCGCAGTCGAGCTCGGTCGGTGAGTCGCCGTGGTCGCGGTCAGCACGTCCGAGGGTCTCTGCGCGCTCGGCGCGAACGGGGCGGTCGGGACGCCGGAGCGGTGGACGGGCCCGGCGGCGCGGCCATCCCCGGCCAATCGACCACGGATCAGCACCAGACTCACAACCACCAGCGCCAATGCAACCACTACGGCGATGATGCGCCCCCACCGGATGGGCAGAATCCTGCCCGGCTTACCCCAGGGAGAACGGTGCCGCCCCGCGGAACCTGGGCCCCCCGCAACATCATGNGTCATCACGGTCGAGATTAGGCCGATGGATGACCTCCAGGGAGCCAATTCGCTCGTTTCCGTCACGGAGTGCGGAGAGATTTCATTCAGTTTCGCAAATGTAACGCAACGTGGCTATTTGTGGCGCTCNGCGGGGGCGGGGCGGCGTCGGGGTGACCGGTCCAGCCGACGACCCCACCAGACCCACCAGGTAAGTGTGTGGGTGACGAGTGCGAAGCCGAACAGCAGATCCTCGACCGGGGCGTACGCGATCCGCAGCCCCGCGATCGCGCCCGGCTCGTAGACGACGATGCCGAACCCGGTCAGGATTCCGTTGGCGAGCAACTGGAAGACGACGATGATCCCATACGAGACCCAGAAGATCCGCCGGGTCAGCAGCCGGGTGCGCAGGAGCCACAGGTCCGCGGCGACCGCCACGGCGACTCCGAGGACCGCCAGCGCCGTGTAACTCATCCCCCCGGGCCCCCTGGCCCGCCCGCCGCGCCCGGGGCCTTGGCCACCTCGAGGTCGCCGGAGCCGGGGCCGGCGTCGAGGCTGGCGGCGGAGTCAGCGTCGGCATCGAGGTCGGCGTCGAGGTCGGCGGCGGAGTCTGCGTCGGCGGCGGAGTCTGCGTCGGCGTCGGCGAGGTCGGCGGACTCGCCGGCGGGATCGTCGTCCGGCTCGTCACCGGCCGGCCAGCCGCGCACCGAGCGGACGGCCTCCAGCGTCATCACCGCGCAGACGGGAACCACGAGAAAGAACAGCAGCTCGTCCAGCGGCAGGTGGCCGGGGAGCCGCACGCCGGTGACGCCGCGCGGATCGAAGCTCCACTGACCGGCGGCGATGGCGTACACGTCCCAGCCGACGAAGATCGCGACGACGGGCAGCAGCGTCAGCAGCAGGCGACGCGGACGGGCGTAGACCCTGGTACCCAGGAACAGTTCGAGCGGCGCCGTGCCGAGCAGGCAGCCGGCCAGGACGGCGAGGTAGCTCAGGTGCCGCACGCGCTGCCGCTGGAAGCGGTACGCAGCCGCCGGGCGAGCGCGGCGGCTGCGGCGGCGGGATCCTCGGCGGCGGTCAACGCTCGCACCACCACCACCCGGCGGGCCCCCGTGGCGAGGATGTCGTCGAGGGTGTCCGGACCGACCCCGCCGGTGACGAACCAGGGCTTCGCGCCCGGTTCGAACGGCGGGGCATGGCGGGCGGCGAGCCGGGGCAGCCCCAGCCCGACCGGTGGCCGTCCCTGCTTGGTCGGCGTCGCGTGCACCGGACCGACGCACACGTAGTCGACGTCTGGATCGGCCAGAGCCGCCAGGAACTGCTCGGGACTGTGCGTCGACTGGCCGATCAGGACGTCCGGACCGACCAGNCGGCGAGCGAAGGCAGGCGGTACGTCGTCCTGGCCGACGTGCAGGATGTCGACTCCGGTGAACGCGGCGAGATCGGCGCGGTCGTTGGCGCTGACGAGGGTCTCCCGGCCGGCGCCAGCCGCCTGGATCTCGCGCAGGCCGCGCACCTCGTCGGCCCATTCGAGGCTCTTCTCGCGAAGCTGCACCAGGTCGACGCCACCACGGCCGGCGGGGCCGATCACGGCGTCGAGGAACGGGCCGAACTCGGCCCGCCGCGGCGTGCAGAGATACAGCCGGGCGTCGGCGAGCCGCCGCAGCCGGTCCGCCCGCACCGCCCCGTCCGCTGCCGCCGGCCTGTCCGCTGCCGCCGGCCTGTCCCCCGCGTCGGCGGGCGGCGTCGGTCCCGTTGTGGTCAACTCATCCTCCGGCGACGGCACGCACGATCTCCAAGGTGTCACCATCCGCGAGCCGGATGCCGGACAACTCCGACGGGGTGATCGCCACCCCGTTGCGTTCGACGACCACCGAACCGGGCCGCAGGCCGAGCTCGGCGAGCAGGTCGGGCAGCGGCTGGCCGTCCGCGACCACGCGGGCGGCGCCGTTGACGACGATCTGTGCCCGGGCAGGTCCCGTCGGCGGGGTGGGCGCCGGCGCCGAGGCGGGCGGCGGGCGATCGACCATGACCCGACCCTACGGGAGTCGGCAGCCCCCGACAGCCCGGAAGCCCAGCACCGCGCAGGACCCACGACCCCGCAGGACCCACGACCACGCTGCCTGGTCAGAAGGCGAGGGCCTGGGCTCGCCGCTTGACCTCCTTGCCACGGTTCTCGACGAGCGCCCGCATCGGGGTGCCGGGCAGGCTCGGGTCCTCCCGAAAAAGCCAGTCGAGGGCCTCGTCGTCGGTGAACCCCGCGTCGGCGAGGAGCGTGAGCAGGCCGGGCAGGCCCTTGACCACCGCGCCGTCGCCGATGAACTCCGCCGGCACCCGTAGGACGCCGCCCTCCCGCCGGGCCAGCAACGTTCGGTCGCGCACCATCTGCCGGACTCGGGTCACGGGAACCTGCAACTGCGTCGCGGCGTCAGGCAGGGTCAGCCAATCCATGGTCAACAGTAAACACCTAAGTCCGGACCGGCGTCGTGGGGTGCCGGCGGGGTCCGCACCACCCGTGACCTCGTCAGTCCCGGAGACGTTCAGGGCCGGCGCACGGTCACGGCGACCTGATCACAGCGGCACGACCTGCGCGCCGCCGGTGGCCACNGAACGCACCGCCGCCTCGAGCACCGCAACCACCGGGCGGGCCGCCTCGACCTCGTAGCCCGCAAGAGGCCAACCGGAGACCAGGCTGTCGGCGAGGTCGCGGTAGAACACCTCCGTGCCGACCCGGGCCGACCCGGGCGCCGGCAGCGGATAGCGGGTCCGGACGCCGTCGTAGGTGGCCAGCAGCAACGAGGCCGCCCCGGCCGCGTCGTCGTCCTGCGCGGCCCGGCGGCCGGCGTGCCGGCCCGTGACCGCGGGCCCACCGTCAGGCGGCTCGAGGTTCGCGGCGGCGGGGGCGTCGTCGAGGATCAGCGTGCCCACGCTGCCGAGCACCTCGAGGCTCGGACGGGCCGCCACCGTCAGGTCGGAGACGGTGATCTGTGCCTCCGCGCCGCTCGCGAAGCGCAGCAGCAGCCGGCTGTGGTCGGCGTTGCTGACATGGTACCAGACCCGCTTGAGCTCCGCGGCGCTGACCCACTCGACCGGCTCGTCGACGAGCGCGAGCACCTGGTCGACGCCGGCGGCGCCGCGATCGTAGAGCTGGCCGCCGCTGATCCGCTCGTCATCGCGCCAGGTCCCGACGGGTCGACGCAGCCCGCCGCGGTGCACTTCCAGCCGCAGCGGCTCGCCGATCGCGCCACGACCGACGGCCGCGCGCAGCGCGCGATAGCCGGGGTCGGCCCGACCCTCCGGGTAGACGGCGAGCAGCAGGGAACGCTCGGCCGCGAGCTCGGCGAGCTGGTCGGCATCGGACGTCGCCAGGCACAGCGGCGCCTGCACGACCACGTGCTTGCCGGCCTCCAGCGCCCGTCCGGCCCATTCGAGGTGGGTGTGCGTCGGGGTGGCGACGACGACCACGCCGAGCTCGGGGTCGTTCACCAGGTCGTCGGGGTCCTCGACCCGACGGGGCAGGCGACCTGCGGCGTGCGCGGGAGCGCGACCCGGGCCGCCGTCGCACAGGGCGGTCAGCTCCAGCCCCTCGGTCGCGTCGAGGCCCGCGTGGTGGGCTGCGGTGGTGTCGGGGGTGCCGAGCAGGCCGACGCCGACCGGCGGCGCGTCGTGCACGCCGAGGCAGTGCCGCAGCCACCGCCCGACGAGCCGGTGGTAGGCCGCGTCGCCGAGCACGGCGGCACCCGTGCCCAGGGTGAACATGCCGAGCCCCGTCGCCGGCCGCCAGGTGCAGACGGGATAGTCACCCATCTCGTGGCGGATCAGCACCAGCCGCTCGACGTCATCGGCGACCTTCTCCGGGATGACCCAGCTCTCCCGGGGACGGAAGTCACCCGATCGGGCCATGATCGCGCCGCCCTGCGGCCCGGCCTGCAACCGCAGCTCGTAGGGGGGCGTCGCCCGGCCGGGAATGAGGCCGGAGGCCTCCACCAGCGGGCTGTCGGCGGGCAGGGCGCGCACGGTCGGGCCGGCGAGCAGCACCGGAACGGACTGCCGGGCGCGATCGAGCAGCTCCTGCTCGACGTGGTCGAGGGGACGATCGATGAGGACGAGAAGCGCGTCCGCCGACCGTGCCGAGGTCGGGCCGAGACCCGCTGCGCGCAGATGGTCGCCGAGCGCGTTCACCCCGGGCAGGTTCGACACCAGGTGAATGCGAGGCACGCCCGGCACTCTAGTGGTCTTACCGACGCGCGCGGTCATTCGGGTCGTGAAGGACGGAGCATGCCCTCTCTACATTACGAACAGTGCGCCACATCTACCCTCAAACCGCGCATAGGGGAATTGCGTCGACACCGTCCGCACGCAGAACAGCGCGTTAGTGTCGGCATCGTCCGGGCCGGCTCCGCCGGGCCGGGTTCCGAACGACCTTGGGCGGAGTGCTCTGCGCCGACGGCGTCGAGTTCCGCCATCACCGCGGGTCGACGAGGGGGAAGGCATCCTTCCACACCGGCTCGTAGCCGGCCGTGACGAGCATCGCGGCGACCTCGGCCGGCGGGCGCTCATCCGAGATCGAGAACTGCTCCTGAGCGGTACCCGGCGAACCGTAGCCGCCGGGCTCGGTGGAGGAACCCGCGCTCATCGTCGTCACGGCGATGCGGACCAGGCCGTCGCGCATCGCCGCCGGCTCCCGGGTGGACAGCGTCAGCGCGAGGTCGGGCTCGAACAGCCGCAGGGCCGCGTACGCCTGCACGAACTCGGCGTCGGAGACGACGACAACCGGCGGAAACTCGCTGGCACTGGGCTTGATCCGCGGCAGCGCGACCGACACCTCGGTCCGCCAGTACCGCCGCGACAGGAACGAGGCGTGGGCGGCCAGAGCGAGCACGTCGGCCCGCCAGTCCGGGGCGAGGCCGAGCAGCGCGCCGATCCCGAGCCGGCGTGCCCCGGCGCCCGCGGCCCGCTCGAACGACGACAGCCGGCGGTCGTAGTCGCGTTTCCAGCCCGCGACGTGCACCTCGGCGTAACGGGCCCGGTCGTAGGTCTCCTGGTAGTGGACGACGCCCTCCAGCCCGGCCCGCACCAGCCGGGCGTAGGTGTCGTCCGACCAGGTCTGCGTCTCGATCGACAGCGACGGGAACATCGGCCGCAGCCGCTCCACCACGGCGACGAGGTAGTCGGCGGACACCNCGATGCGGTGTTCCCCGGCGACCAGCAGCACGTGGCGGAAGCCCCGCTCGGCCAGCAGCCGACCCTCTGCCGCCACCTCGTCGACGCTGAGCGTGCGCCGCGCGACCGGCAGACCCTTGGCGAAGCCGCAGTAGGTGCAGGACGACAGGCAGGCGTTCGAGACGTACAGCGGGGCGAACAGTCGCACGGCCCGGCCGAAGCGGCGCAGCGTGGTCGTCCGGGCGGCGAGGGCGAGCTCCTCCAGCCGACCCGTCGCGGCCGGCGAGAGCAGGACGGCCAGCTCGTCGAGGCCGACCCGCCCCGGCGCCGGCTCGCCCCGGCCGCCCGGGGCGGGCAGGACCCGGCGCAGCACCTCGTCGACCTCCGCCGTCGTCGCGCGCCGCGACCGGTCGGACAGGCCGGACAGGTCCAGCGCGACGAGCTCGCGGGCGAACTCTCCCGGCGGCGCGCTCACCCGGCCACCCTGCCGTTGCCGTTCGCGGGGGTGCCGAGAGCGCCGAGGAAGCCGGTGAGCGGCGAGGACGCGGAGGCCGCGGTGGCCGTCCCGGTCCCCGCCTGCCCGGCCAGGTGGCCCAGCCGCCCGGCGACGGTCGCCAGCGCGAAGGCCCGGGCCATCCGCACCGGGTCGGCCGCCACCGCGATGGCCGTGTTGACCAGCACCGCTGCCGCGCCGATCTCCATGGCCTCCGCCGCGTCGGAGGGCACACCGAGGCCGGCGTCGACGATCACCGGCACGCCCGCACCCGCCACGATCGCCTCGATCGCGTCCCGGGTGCGCAGCCCGCGGTTCGAGCCGATCCAGCTACCCAGCGGCATGACCGTGGCGCAGCCGGCCTCCTCCAGGCGGCGGGCCAGGACCGGGTCCGCCGAGCAGTACGGCAGGACGGTGAAGCCGTCGGCGACCATGAGCTCGGCGGCGCGCAGGGTCTCGATCGGATCCGGGGCCAGCGTCCGCGGGTCCGGGGTGACCTCCAGCTTGACCAGGCCGGTGCCGGTGGCGGCGCGGCCCAGGCGGGCCAGCCGCAACGCCTCCGCCGCATCCGCCGCACCGGAGGTGTTGGGCAGCAGCGTCATCCCCGGCGGGACGAAGTCGAGCACGTCGCCCTCGCCGGCGCGGTCGAGATCGACCCGGCGCAGCGCGACCGTCACGATCTCGGCGCCGGAGGCGAGCAGGCTGTCGCGCATCACCTCGTGAGCCGCGAACTTGCCCGTCCCGACCAGCAGGCGGCTGCCGTAGGACCGCCCGGCGATCACGAGCTCATCACTCTCGACCGGCTCGACGGCGCCGGACAGCGCCGGGCCGGGCGGCCGGGACCACTCCGACGCGGGAACGGCGCGACCTGACGGAGCCTGCGACATGATGACCATCCTCCCCACGCGCGCATGACCGCGATCGGGTATGCGGGTCGCCGACGGTGTTCCTGGCCGGCCTCTCAGCCCATGTCCACGGGCTCCCCGGTGCGACCCCAGTCTAGCCGGCCCGCAACCGCCACCGAGCCGGATCGATGCACGCCGCCCACGTGCGGCGGCCGGACCGGGGGCCCGCGGATCGGGGGCGGCACCCCGACGGGCGACGTCCCGCGAATCTCATCCTCACGGACGGCGACGACTCGAACGTGCCGGGGCACGCCCATCGCCGGCCGGGGCGGATGGGCGGCGGTATCCGTGCGCCGCGGCGGATCCGCGCAGCGCGATCGCCGCATACCGGCAGGGTCAGGTATTCAACCGAAGAGCATCGGCCGGTAAGGCGATAGGCAACGCCATGTCCGCGGGCATGGCGTTGCGTTCGCCGCCGCCCCTCAGTCGAATCCGGAGCTAACTCCACGTGGCTCCGGTAGCGGCATGGTTCGGCGACGATCGTAAACTGTCTCCCGTGGATGCCACCGTGGCCGACCCCGTCATAGGTCGGCTTCTCGACGGCCGCTATACGGCGCAGGAACGACTCGCCGTCGGCGGCATGGCGACGGTGTACGTCGCACACGACAACCGGCTGGACCGGCTCGTCGCCCTCAAGGTCATGCATCCCAACCTCAACCACGACCCGGAGTTCGTCGGCCGTTTCCACCGCGAGGCCAAGGCGGTGGCGCGCCTGAACACCCCCCGGGTCGTCTCGGTGCTCGACCAGGGCTCCGACCACACCCCGGCGGGTCTGATCAACTACCTGGTCATGGAGCTGGTACGCGGCCGGTCGTTGCGCCAGCACCTGGGCGCCCGGGGGCGGCTGCCGGTCGCCGAGGCCGTCGAGATCATCGAGCCCGTGATGGAGGCGCTCGCCGCCGCGCACGACGCGGGCATCATCCACCGCGACATCAAGCCCGAGAACATCCTGCTCGGCGACGACGGCCAGGTGAAGGTCGCCGACTTCGGCCTGGCCCGCCCGCTCGGCCAGCCCACCCAGGCGCTCACCGACGGGGTGGTGATGGGCACCGTCGGGTACCTCGCGCCCGAGCAGGTCACCCTCGGCACCGCCGACACCCGTAGCGACGTCTACGCCGCCGGGGTCGTGCTGTTCGAGTCGCTGACCGGCCATCTTCCCCACAGCGGCGCGACCCCGATGTCGATGGCCTACCAGTCCGTCCACGGCGACGTGCCGGCGCCGTCCACCGTCGTCGAGGGCGTGCCGGCGGAGCTCGACGGCCTCGTGCTGCGGGCGACGGCACGCGACCCGGCCCGCCGGCCCGCCGACGGCGCGGCGCTGCTCGACGAGCTGCACCGCATCGGGCCGTACCTGCCCGCGCCGGACGCCTACCAGACCGGCTTCACCGGCGAGGTCGAGCGGATCGGCCTGATGGGGCCGCCCCCCGAGGACCCGGGGCCCGACTACACCCGCCCCTTCCAGCCCACCGACTACGACGCCGACTACGACGATCCGCACGGCGCCGTTCCGTTCACCGGTGCGGAGTCGAGACAGCCGAGAGCGGGCATCGCGGAGCACGACGCCGCCGGCGGGCGGCCGTACGCGGGCGGCGTGGCGAGCCAGCCCGGCACCGGGGCGCTCTACCGTTCCGCCGCCCCACCGACCCCGACCTCCACCAGCTACCTCGGCGCCGGGCACGGGCGCCGCCGTGCCGCCAGCCCCGGCTCAGGCGCGCGCCGGTACGCGCCGTTCGCCGTGGGCGGCGCGGCTGTCCTGGTCCTGCTGCTCGGCTTTCTCGCACTGCGCCTGCTGTCCAGCGACAAGATCGAGGTCCCGCTGCTGACCAGCCTCAGCAAGTCTGATGCCGAGGCGATGCTGCGGGACCACGGGCTCAGGCCGACCTACCTCGATCCGGTCGCCAACCCCACCGTGGCCGCCGGCCATGTCGCCCAGCAGGACCCCAAGGACGGTGCGAAGGTCGACAAGGGCGCGGTGATCACTCTGCGGCTGAGTTCCGGGCCGGCGACCGTCGGTGTGCCGGACCTCGCGAACCTCACGCAGGACCAGGCCACGGCCCGGCTCAAGGAGGTCAACCTCACCGTGGGCGGGCTGGTCAACCAGGCCAGCGACACCGTCCCGGCCGGCCATGTGATCGGCACCAACCCGGCCGTCAACACGGTGCTCAAGCCCAGCGACGGNGTCACCCTGATCATGTCGAGNGGGCCGGACACCAGGCAGATGCCGGCCGACATCATCGGCAAGCCCTACGACGCGGCCAAGGCGGAGATCGACGCCCTCGGCGTCGCGGGCGTGACGGTCCAGCGCGATCTGGCCGTGACCGAGGACACGACCCCCGGCAACGTCATCGGCGCCGACCCCGGCGTCGGCCAGCCGATCGCGCCGAAGAGCACCGTGACGCTGACGGTCGCCGCCTTGCCCGACGACGGAACCGACTCCACCGGCGGCGGTGANGGCAGCGGCGGTGA
The DNA here is from genome assembly GCF_001421075.1 of Frankia sp. CpI1-P. Taxonomy (NCBI): domain Bacteria; kingdom Bacillati; phylum Actinomycetota; class Actinomycetes; order Frankiales; family Frankiaceae; genus Frankia; species Frankia sp. CpI1-P. Next base: position 41,231 of record NZ_LJJX01000034.1, read on the forward strand.
CAGCAGCGGCGTTCAGGTCACCGTCCCCAAAGTGATCGGCAAGACCTACCGCGACGCCGAGAACGTCCTGCGCCAGCGTGGGCTGAAGATCGACCGGTTCGCCGTGCTCGGCAACCCGACCGACCGGGTGACAGCCCAGTTCCCGCAGCCCAACTCCAAGATCGAAAAGGGTAGTACAGTACACGTGAACACTGTGTGGTAGTTCGGTAACTGAACGGCGGTAGACCTCGGTCGGGCCGGCACGGGGGCAGCCGGCTCCCAGACCGCCGCCGCGCGACCGCTCCCAGGGGGAGGACGTGAGGGCAGCGCGCGGCCGCGACCGGGATTCCGCCGGGGTGGAACAACCCGGGCCTGGGTCATGCGGTTCCCGGTGGTGGCGGCTGCGCCGGACCCGCGCCGAGCGGGCCGCCGCGCTGCTGGAAGGCCGGCGCCCGCCGACCGACGCTTCCGACATCCGCCTGGCGAACGCGGCGGCGGCTCTGCGTGACCTCCCGATCCCCCGGATGAATCCGGTCCGCCGTGACGCCGTGCGCTCCCACCTGCTCGCCTCTCTCACCGACCAGACCAGCACCGCGGCGCGCGGCTCGGGCAACACCGGGCGGCGGGTGCGTCCGGCCCCGGCGCGGCGAGGCCGGGTCCTGCGCGCCGCCCGTCCGCTGCTGGCCGTCTCCCTCGCCGGCGCGGTGGCCCTGGCCGGTCTCGCCGTCAGCGCGCAGGACGCTCTGCCCGGTGAGACGCTCTACAGCGTCAAACGGCGGGTCGAGAACCTCCAGGTATCGCTGGTGCGCGATCCGGTCGCCAGGGCGAAGACCCGACTCGACGTGGCCGGCACCCGCATGAACGAGCTACGCACGATCACCCTCGGCGAGGGCGCCCCCATCGGCCGCGCCAACACCGACACCGGCAGCGCCGCCAACATCGGCACCGGCGGCACCGGCGGCACCGGCGGCACCGAGGCGGCTGCCGAGGTCCGGCCGCCGGCGCCCACCGCACTCGGCCAGCCCGCCGCTGCCGGCATACCCCCGCTGATCGCACCCGTCGCGGGCGCCGCGGGCGGCCTGGCTGCCGTACCTGAGGCCTCCTCGCGGGCCGAGACCGGGGTCGGCACGCCGTCGTCGACATTGCGGACGTCCGCGGCAGCCGCCGGTCCCGCAGGCGCCGCCGACCAGCCGTCAGGCCCTGCGGACCCGTCGCATCTGGGAGATCCGCTCGGCTCGCCGCGCACCGCCGGGACGGGCCTTCCCCTCCTGCCCGCCCGGCCCCTCCCACCCGTCGTGCCCGCCGCGGCGCCGGGCACGGCAGCCGCCTCGGCCACAGCAGCCGCCCCGACAGCCTCGGCGCCGGCCCCCGCCTCACTCGGCCGTCACGCGGATGCCGGCATGGTCAACAGCCTGCTGCGGGCCTGGTGCGCCCAGGCCCGGGCCGGCTCGCGGGTGCTGCTCGCCCGGGCCACCGCCGGGAACGCCGACGCCTGGGCGACGATGAACGCCTTCACGACCGAGCAGTCCGACCGACTGACACCCGTCCTCGCCGCCCTTCCCCCCGGCACGACCGATGCCACCCGGGCGGCGCTCGACCTCATCGACGGGTTTCGCAGGGCCCTCGGCCCCCGTCTCCCGCGGCCAACGGCCGCCACCGCGGCGCATCCCGCGAGCGCCGCGCCCACGGCGGCGCCGACCACTGCCTCGCAGGGGCTCCCGCCGACCGCCATGCCGAGCACGCCGGTCTCCCCGAGCGACACCGATCCGATCACTGCGCCGACGTCAGCCAGCAGCCCGATCAGCGGCCCGGCGCAGGAGGCGACGCACGGTTCGACCGGGGTGGACCGGGCTGCCGAGCCGGTCGCGCCGGATCCGACGCCCGCCGCGCCAGGGCAGCCAAACGCCGTGGCCCCGGCCGTGCCGCCGGACGCATCCTCCACGACCTCCGCGGCCGGGGCTCCACGCACACCGGATGCCCTCGCGCCGGCGGGCACCGCCGGCCGCCCGGCCGCGATCCCCAGCCAGGCAGGCAGCACGAACCGGGCAGGCAGCAACAGCCAGCCGGGCACGGGCGACCGGGCCGGAACGGCCGGCACGGCGACCGCGACGGGCGGCGCGGGAGCCCCGACTCCTGTTCTTGGGGCGGACGGGGCGCGGGTGGGGGCCCTGCCCAGCGGCGTGACGTCCAGCGGCGCGGGGGGTGAGCCTGCCGGCGACGGCGGCGGCACGACGGGCGCCGCGAACGGAACCGCCCCGGCGGCCGGCACCCCGACAACCGGCACCCCGACGGGCGCTGCCACGGACTACGGGCTCGCCCCCGCCGGCTGAACGGCGCGCCCGCGGTTGCGTGCGGACGCGTCCGGGGGCAGGCTGGCAACCGTCTGCCGGTGAGATCCGGGTGCCGGTCGCGCGTGCGAGGAGCAGGACTGTGTGAGGTCCGGTCCGGCTAGGCGATGGGGAGCTCCTGCATCGCGGCGGCCCGCTCGCCCCGCGCGTGCNGGAGCATCTCGGCGACGAGGAAGGCCAGCTCGAGTGCCTGCCCGGTGTTCAGGCGCGGGTCNCAGGCGGTCTCGTAACGGCCGCCGAGATCCTCCTCGCCGATCAGCTCTGCGCCGCCGAGGCACTCGGTGACGTTCTCGCCGGTCAGCTCGATGTGCAGACCGCCCGGGTGGGTGCCCAGGGCCTTGTGCACCTCGAAGAAGCCGAAGACCTCGTCGAGCACGTCGTCGAAGTGGCGGGTCTTGACGCCGCCGACGTCGCGGGTGTTGCCGTGCATGGGGTCGCAGGACCAGACGACCGGAGGGCCGGCGGCGTTGACCTTCTCGATGATCGGCGGGAGGGCGTCCCGGATCTTGCCCGCGCCCATCCGGGTGATCAGAGTCAGCCGGCCGGGAACGTGCTGCGGGTTGAGCCNCTCGGCGAGCTCGAGAACCTCGTCCGGGCTGGCCTTTGGCCCGACCTTGCAGGCGATCGGGTTGCCGACCCGGGACAGCAGGTCGACGTGGGCGCCGTCGAGGTCCCGGGTCCGCTCCCCGATCCAGATCATGTGGGCGGACAGGTCGTACGGGTTGCCGGTGGCGTCCTCCACCCGGGTGAGGGCTCGTTCGTACTCCAGCAGGAGGCCCTCGTGGCTGGTGAACAGCTCCACCCNGGTCAGCGCCGCGCTGCCGAGGTCGATGCCACAGGCCGCCATGAAGGCGAGGGCGCGCTCGATGTTCGTCGCCATCACCTCGTAGCGCCGGCCGGCCGCCGAGTCGCGCACGAACGCCTTGTTCCACTCGTGGACCTTCGACAGGTCCGCGAACCCGCCGGTGGCGAACGCCCGGACGAGGTTCAGCGTTATTGCGCTCTGGTGGTAGGAGGCGACCATGCGCATCGGATCCGGCCGGCGGGCCGCGGCCGTGGCCGCGATGTCGTTGACGGCGTCGCCGCGGTAGGACGGCAGGCCGGTGCTCGACTCGATGTCGGCCGAGCGCGGCTTGGCGTACTGGCCGGCGATGCGCGCGACCTTCACCACCGGCGTGCTTGCGCCGTAGGTGAGCACGNCCGCCATCTGCAGCAGCGTCTTGACCTTGTCGCGGATCTTGTTGGCGGTGTTCGCCGCGAAGGTCTCGGCGCAGTCACCGCCCTGGAGCAGGAAGGCCTCGCCCCGGGCAACCATCGCGAGGCGCTCGGTGAGCGAACGCACCTCCGGGGCCGTGACCAACGGGGGAAGGGCCGCAAGCTGGTTGTAGGCGGCCTGCAGTTCCTCGAGGTCGGGCCACGACGGCTGCTGCTTGGCCGGGAGGGTCCGCCAGACATCCAATGCGCTCACGAGGCACCAGGGTACCGCCGTGTGCGCCGGCCAACGGTCGACATGCTCGGTCGATGTCCCGACGACGTTCCGTACCCGTCGACGGTCCGGACGTACCGCTCAGCCGAAGAAGATCTCCGCCTCGTTGTAGAGCTCCTCGGGCACCGTCTTGAGCTCACGGGTCGCCTCCGCCAGCGGCACGCGGTCGATGCGGGTCCCGTGCAGGGCGACCATCACCCCGAAGTCGCCCTCGTGCACAGCGTCGACGGCGTGCAGGCCGAAGCGCGTCGCGAGCCAGCGGTCGAACGCGGTCGGCGTGCCGCCGCGCTGGAGATGGCCCAGCACGGTGGCGCGGGCGTCGCGGCCGGTCCGGCCGCGGATCTCGGTCTCGAGCACCTGCGCGATGCCCTGCAGGCGGACGTGACCGAAGGCGTCGAGCTCACCCTCCCTCGTGACCAGGGTGCCGGCGATCGGGGTGGCGCCCTCCGCGGCGACGATGATCGGGGAGTAGTGGGTGGCGAAGCGGGCCTCGACGAAGGCGCAGACCTTGTCGAAGTCGAACGGCCGTTCCGGGATGAGGATGACGTTCGCGCCGCCGGCCATGCCGCTGTGCAGGGCGATCCAGCCGGCGTGGCGCCCCATCACCTCGAGGATGAGCACGCGGTGGTGGCTTTCCGCGGTGGTGTGGAGGCGGTCGATCGCCTCGGTGGCGATGTTGACGGCGGTGTCGAAGCCGAAGGTGTAGTCGGTGGCGGACAGGTCGTTGTCAATGGTCTTGGGAACCCCGACCACAGGCAGACCCTCGGCGTGGAGCTGGGCGGCCACGCCAAGGGTGTCCTCCCCGCCGATCGCGATGAGCGCGTCGATCTCGGCGGCGGCCAGGTTCTCGCGGACCAGCGACGGCCCGTCCACGGCGGCGTAGGGGTTCGTGCGGCTCGACCCGAGGATGGTCCCGCCGCGCGGCAGGATGCCACGCACGGCGGCGGTGTCGAGCGGCACGGTGTCACCGGTCAGTGGCCCGCGCCAGCCGTCCCGGTACCCCACGAAACTGTGCCCGTAGACGCCCTCGCCCTTGCGGACGACGGCCCTGATCACCGCGTTGAGCCCNGGGCAGTCGCCGCCACCGGTCAGTACGCCGATCCTCATCGCGAATCCTCCTGTCGAGTGCGCAGGCCCCGCCGGGGGCAGCGTAGCGGCAGGTCCGCACACAGGCAGCAAGTTCGGTCACTGGGCGTGGCGACTCGATCGCGCAGAAGAGACGATGTCTTCGCGACGAGCCCGCGGTGGGGCGTCAGCGCCGAGCGGGCGGAGCGGCGACGACGCGGGCCCGCAGCGGGGCGAGGACCTCCCAGCGAGCCTGGTTGTGCACGGCGTCGGCGAGGGCGTCGTGAGCGTTGGCCGGCGGCGGCGGCAGCGGCGGGCGGCCGACGTCCTCCCAGAGCTGGCGCAGGTCCCGGGTGAACCGCGGCAACTGCGCGGGCAGGTCGGTCATCGTCCCGAAAAGCTGGCAGAGCACCACGTGGTCGTAGGCGCCGTACCAGGCCCACAACTCCGGCGTGCCGTCGGCGGTCAGCAGCGCGGCGATCTCCTCGCGGATCCGCGCCCGGGATCGCCACGCCGGATCGGCGGGCGGCGGTAGCTGGTCGAGGACGTTGCGGCGGACCCACGGCACCGCGAAGGCCGGGTCGAACTCGGTGGACACGGCGTAGTAGCGCTGCGCGCCGTCCTCGCTGACGATGCCGATGCTGACCAGATCCAGCCAGAGATGATCGGCCTCGCGGCGCTCGATGAACTCGGTGTCGTAGAAGAATCGGGTGCCCACCGGCTCAGTCTCCTCTGCCGGCCGGATCGGCGGGAACCGACGCCTGCCCCGGGGCCACCGCCGGCTGCCAGTCCGCCGGGTCGGCCGGCGCGGGACGGGGGTCCGGCGACGCCGAGTCCGGCGCCGACCAGCCGGAGCGGCCCGAGCGACCCGAGCGCCGGCGCCACGGCCGCAGCACGAACGCGAGCGGCGCCGCCGCGCCGGCTGCCCCGACGAGTGGCAGCACCCACAGCAGCGGTCCGGAGTAGTCGTCGTCGCGGCGGTCGGCGGCCGCGGGGGCGCCCGACCCCGCCGACCCCGCCGCGGGTCTCGACGAGGGGACACAGCCGCTCGCGCCCGCGGCCGCGGGCGCGCTCACCTGCGGGCCGGCGGTGGCTGGGGAGACCCGGACGTCGACCCGGGCCGCCCCGGGCTCGGCCACGACGCACAGCAGGCCCGCGCCCGGTGCCGAGGTCACCCGCGCGCCGACGACCTGGACCTGATAGCCCTGCGGGTAGGACCACGCCGGCACGCTGATGGCCGTCGCCGTGCCGGGCGCGAGGGAGCTCCCGGCGGGCGCGGCGGTCCGGTAGGTGACCGTGAGGACCCGCGCGTCGTCGAACCGCAGCGACTCGGGCGTTCCCGCGACGGCCACCGGGTACGGACGGACGATCTCCGCCGGGGCGGCCGGGAGCGGGCCGCCACCCAGGGCTTGCGGCGGGTCGGTGCCGACCGTCCCGCCCGTGCCGCTGGGCGCGTCGTAGAACCAGCTCAGCCCGAACGCGTCCGCGGCCGACACCAGGCCGCGCACCGCCGCGGGCGAGCCGTCCTTCCACCCGATCAGGTAGCCGGTCGGGTCGTTGACGGCGACGCTGGCGGCGGCGTCGAACGGCGCCGGGCGGTCCCGCCACAGCAGGTGGCGGGGGTCCTGCGCCGTGACGGCGTCGGTCAGCGCCGGCCCGGCGCCCGCGGCGGCGGGGACCTCGTAGCCGATCAGGCCCGGCTCGCCGCGGAACCGGGTCGCCAGCCGGCCGAGGCCGGTGGCGAGCGTCGCGTTCGACAGCACCTGGCCCCGGACAGCCGGGACGAGCCGCAGCACGACTCGCATCCCGCGGCCGGTGAACGTGCGGGCCAGGCCCGCGACCTGACCGAGCCCGGGATCGGACGCGGCGCGCGCGACGGCATCGGGCACCGGCCAGCCGGCGGTGACCGGGAAGCGGCCGCCCGCGGCCACCGGCACCGCGAGGCGCACGCCGCTGAAGCCATAGCCGATCCAGGTGTCGAGGTCGGCGGCGGTCGGGGTGACTCCGGCCGGCACCGTCATCCCGCGGATGACGACCGCCCGGTGCTCGCTGTCGGTCAGGTAGGACCCGGAGCGGCCGATGGTGCCGGCGGGGGCGGGGCCATCGGCGGGGGCGGGGCCATCGGCGGGGGCGGCGGCGAGACCCGCGGGACCCGGTGCCGTCGGGAACGCGGTGACCGCGGCCGACGGTGTGGGCGCGGCGAGCGCGGCCGGGCCGACCGCGACGAGGCAGCCGGCGAGCGCACCGAGCGCGAGCAGCAGCGTGGCGGCCCGGCGGGAGCCATGGCGCGCGTCGGCCGCGCCGGTGCGACGACCACGACCCGGCCGCGGACCCGGAACGCACCGCCGCCGACGCATGCCGGCCGACCGAGCAACCGCCGCCGACAAAGGACCGAAATCGCCACGCACGCGACCATCCTGCCGTGTTGCTTGCAGCCGGGTCAGACCGCCCGGTCGACGTGGTCGTCGGAGCCTCGCGGAGGAGCCGACGCGGCCACGGGCCTGGCCGGGCGTTCGCCCGCCACCGCGGCCGGCCCCGAGGGGACTCCCGGCACCGTCCCCGCCGCCGGCACGTGTCCAGCCGCCGCCGGTATCTGCATCGCCGCCGGTGCCGTCCCCACCGCCGGTGCCGTCCCCACCGCCGGTGCCGTCCCCACCGCCGGTGCCGACCCCGCCGCCGGTGCCGGTGCCGACCGTCCACCCGGCACCGAGGTGCCAGCGGCGCGGGCGGCGGCAATCTCCTCCTTGGCCCGCTTGGCGTACATGTCCACGTACTCCTGGCCCGACAGGGCCATCAGTTCGTACATGATCTGGTCGGTGATCGACCGCAGCACGAACCGGTCATCCGCCATGTCGGCGTAGCGGGAGAAGTCGAGGGGCCGACCGACCCGCATCCCGATCCGGCGGATCTTCGGCACGAGCTGACCGGGCGGCTGCACCTCGAACGTGCCGATCATCGCGACCGGGATCACCGGCACGCCGGCCTCCAGGGCCATCCGGGCGACGCCGATCTTGCCGCGGTAGAGGCGGCCGTCGGGTGAGCGGGTCCCCTCCGGGTAGATGCCGATCAGCCGGCCCTGGCGCAGGACGCGCACGCCGGAGCGCAGGGCGCCCTCGCTCGCCTTACCGCCGCTGCGGTCGATCGGGATCTGGCCGGCGCCGCTGAAGAACACGCGCTTGAACCAGCCCTTGACGCCGGCCTCGGTGAAGTAGTCGCTCTTGGCCAGGAAGGTCACCCGACGCGGGATCACCACCGGCAGGAAGAAGTGATCCAGAAAGGAGAGGTGGTTTCCGGCGAGGATCGCGGGACCCTGCACAGGAATGTTCTCGGCTCCCTCCACCCACGGACGCCAGAACACCCGAAGGATCGGCGTCAGGACCGCCTTGAGCACCCAGTAGAACAAGACAGCTCCCACCTGGTCACCGCCGTCAGACGACGCCCGCCGGGGGCGGCCGTGGCCGGGCCGCCCGTCTCCATCCGCCGACGCCGATCACACCAGACCCGAGCATCCCACCGCGCGCCAGGTGGGGCACGGCGGCGCTCCGCAGCTCGCGGACTGCGACGGTACGCGAGCCGGGCGGCGGACGCGGCCCGGCCATGGTCGCCGACGTAGGGGAGCCGCCCGCAAGCCTGGGGATCGGCCATCATCACGTCCATCTAACGCTCGCGCGGCCCAGGTGGTGCCCACCCCTCCCGGCTCGGCGCCGATGGCACCGGACTCGCGAGACGCGCGCGGACAGGCCCGCACCTATATCATCCCAGCCGGGGCGTTCTCGGTCCCTGCGGGCTCCTGGCGTTCCGACGGCGTCCGCACGACCGTGAGATACGTACGACCGTGGCCTCAACCCGCGGACCGTGCGAGCATACGTTTACCGGCGCTTTCCTTTCACGCCGCCCGCGACGTGGCAAGCGGGCGGGCCCAGGGCACGAAGGGCGGATCACGATGGCGGGCTCCACCGGCACAGCCGTCCTACCTGGTGCCGAACCGTTCGAGTTCACGGGTGGCCCGGTGGGCGTCCTGCTGGTCCACGGGTTCACCGGTTCTCCGGGCAGCATGCGGCCCTGGGGCGAGTCCCTCGCCGCCGCCGGGCTGACCGTCTCCTGCCCGCTGCTGCCGGGTCACGGCACCCGCTGGCAGGACATGGTCCCGACCACCTGGCCGGACTGGTACGCCACCGTGCAGGGCGCGTTCCTGCGCCTGCGGGCGGACTGTGAGCAGGTGTTCGTCATGGGCCTGTCGATGGGCGGGACGCTGACGCTGCGGCTGGCCGAGGAGCACGGCTCCGACATCGCCGGCGTGGTCACGGTGAACGCGAGCCTGTCGACCGAGCGGTGNCACGCCGCGCTCGCCCCACTGCTCGGGCGGTTCATCCCAGCCGTGCGCGGCGTTGCCGGCGACGTGAAGGCCACCGGCGTGCCCGAGGTCGGTTACGACCGGGTGCCGCTGCTCGCGTTCGCCTCGCTGCGCAAGCTGTGGGGGGTCACCCGCGGCGACCTCGGGCGGATCGACTGTCCGGTGCTCGCGTACCGAAGCGTCGTCGACCACGTGGTGGAGCCGAGCTCGGGGGCGATCCTGCTGGCCGGGGTGCGCGCGCCGATCGAGGAACGGCTGCTGCCGGACAGTTGGCACGTGGCAACCCTCGACAACGACAAGGAAACGATCTTCAAAGGCAGTCTGGACTTCGTCCAGCGGCACGCGGCGCGCGCGCTCGTGCCCGACACCCCCCGCGACGATGGCTGAGCCTCCGCCGGCGCCGGGCCAGGGCGAGCCCCGGCCGTCCGCGGCGGGCGCGGCGGAGCCCGACCGTCCGGTGGCGGACCGCGGGGCGGCGGCGGGAGCTGGTGTGTCACCCACCGGGTGCGGCGCCGCCCTGCCGGCCGAATCCGGCGTGGCCGGGAATGCAGGCACGCCCGCGGGCGGCGAGGCATCCGGCGTGGCCGGGAATGCCGCGGGCGAGGGGCATTCCGGACCCGCCGGCGCCGCTGCGGCGACCCCCGAGGACCCCAGCCCGACCGGGCCGCCGTCCTCGGCCGCCCCGCCAGCCTCGATCCACCCGCCGGCCTCGATCCACCCGCCGGCCTCGATCCACCCGCCGGCGTCGCCTCACCCGCCAGGTCTGCCGTCCTCGACCGGGCGACCGGACGCCGCGGCCGGCGCCCTGGGGAAGCCGGAGGCGGACGGGGGTGTCGCCGCCGAGCGCGGCCCGGCCGGTTCGGCCGACGGGGAAACGCCCGGGCCCCGGCCCGAAGAGCCCGCCGCGCGGTCGACGCCCCGTTCCCAGGAGGCCGACGACGCGGCCTTCCTCGATCTCATCGCGCGCTTCGACGACGAGCCGGAGACCCGGCGGTGGCCGGCGGCGGAGGACCTCGGCGACACCCGTCGCCCCACCGTGATCATCCTGCGTCCGCCGTTCGAGCCCGGTGTTCCACCCGCGCCGGACGATCGCACCGATCCCGGCCTGGACGATGCGCCGCCCCCGGGGCTGAATCCGCCCGGCATCGGCGGCGGGCGCGGCGCCGACCCGGCCGACTTCGTCGTGATCGACCTCGGCGGATCGGCGGACGCCCCGGCGGACCCGCAGGACGATCACTACGTGCCGCCGCCGGCGCCGCCCCTGCCCCGGATCCGGCCGGTGACCCGCTGGGCGCTGGGCTCGATCGCCCTCGGGGTGGTGTTCCTCGTCGTGCCGACCCTGATCGGCTTCAACCAGTCCCGCGCGCAGGATGTCACCGGCGTGCTGCTGATCCTCGGTGGGGTCGGCACCCTCGTCGCCCGCATGGGTGACCGACCGCCCACCGATTTCGACGGCCCCGACGACGGCGCGGTGATCTGACCGCGACGGTCCGGGGCGTGAGCCGCCGCGATGAACCTGCGGCGGCGTACCGGCGGTGCGGCCTGCGTCGGTGCGTGGCCGCGCGGTCGGGGCGCGCGCCCTCCGGACGTTCTCGTGCCCCGGCCGGATCCCGGGAACGGTCACACCCCGGGGCACACCGGAGGGAAGGCAGGGTCGGTGCGTGGCATCGGGCCTGAGGACGACGTCGGCGTGGCAGCCGTCGTACTGGCACCGAAGGGAAGGCGTTGGGCGTGCGTTACCACGAGAAAGTCGAGGTGCACGGGCACCTCATGGACACCGGTGTACTGGCCCGGGTGCTCGACGACGTACTGGACTACGGCGGCGACTACCGGGTGGATCACATCGACCTGGGGCGCAGCCACGATGACGAGTCCCACGCGGTCGTCACCGTCGGCGCCGATTCGCCGCGGCGGCTCATGCNCATCCTCATGNGGATCCAGGTCCACGGCGTGAACAAGGTCGAGGCGGGCACGGCGCGCTGCGAGGCCGCGGACCGCGACGGCGCCTTCCCGCCGGACTTCTACTCGACCACGAACCTGGAGACCGTCGTCCATCTCGACGGCCAGTGGGTCCCGGTGGAACACCCCGAGATGGACTGCGGCCTGGTCGTCTCCGGCGGGCGGGTGCGCACCGTACCGGTGACGGACGTCCGCGCCGGCGACATGATTGTCTGCGGGGTGGACGGGGTGAAGGTCGTCCTGCCGGTCACCGACCACTCCAGCCGGATCTACGCCGAGTACGAGGCGCTCGGCGCACCGCTGCCGAGCTCCACCCAGCCGCAGGCGGTCCTGGTGAAGGCGATCGCCCGCCAGGTCCGCGAGGTCAAGGCCGAGGGCGCCCAGGTCCTGTGGGTGGCCGGGCAGACGGTCGTCAGCACCGGCGCCGCACCCGCGCTCGTCGCCCTGGTCGAGGCCGGCTACGTCGACGTCCTGTTCACCGGGAACGCGCTGGCGACGTTGGATGTGGAGGCGGCGCTCTACGGCTCCCCGCTCGGCCTCGGACCGCTGCGCAGCGGCCGGGTGCAGCGCGGCAGCGAACAGCACATCCGTGCGATCAACGCGATCCGCCGCGAGGGCTCGATCCGGGCCGCGGTGGAGTCCGGCGTCCTCTCCCAGGGCATCATGCACGCGATGGTGAAGGCGAACAAGACCTTCGTGCTCGTCGGCTCCGTGCGCGACGACGGCCCGCTGCCCGACGTCCACACCGACGTGATCGAGGGGCAGCGGGCGATGCGCGCGGCGCTACGCGGGGTCGGCTACGCGCTGATGGTTGCCAGCGCCCAGCACTCCGTGGCCACCGGCAACATCCTGCCGGCGTCGATCCCGGTCGCCTGCGTCGACGTGAACCCGACGACGGTGCACGCCCTCACGGAACGCACCAGCGCGCACGCCGTCGGGGTCGTCGCCGACACGGGCCTGTTCCTGGAGGAGCTCGCCGTCGAGCTGGTGCCGGACTTCCGCCCGGCCCGACCGGGGCCGGGCGGCTCTGGCATCTGAACCGGGCTGCGCAGATCCGGGCTCTGCGCAGATCCGGGCTGCTCAGATCCGGGCGAGGTCGGCGGCGCCGACCAGACCGGCCTGGGAGCCGAGCTCGGCGATGACCACCTCGGCCCGGGGCCGATGCGCGCGGCCGGGCACCGTCTGGGCGAACCGCTCCCGGGCTGGGCCGAGCAGCAGCTCGCCGGAGTCGGAGACCCCGCCGCCGATGACGAATCGGTCCGGGTCAAGCACGGCGGTCAGGCTCGCCATGCCCTCGCCGAGCCATTGGCCGATCTCGGTCAGGCAGCGGATCGCCGCCGGGTCGCCCTTGCGGGCCGCCTCGGTGACGTCCGGGCCGGTCAGCCGCTCGGCGTCACCGCCGCACGCCTCCAGCATCGCGGCGGCGGCGGACGGATCCAGCGCCGCGATCTGACGGGCAGCGCGAACCAGCGCCCGGCCGCTGGCGTACTGCTCCCAGCAACCGTGGTTGCCGCACCCGCACAGGTGGCCGTCGGGCACCATCCGCATGTGGCCGGTCTCCGCGCCGATGCCGAACGCGCCGCGGTAAAGCTCGCCACCGAGGACGATGCCGCTGCCGATGCCCGTGCCCACGGTGAGGCAGACCAGATCACGGCGGCCACGGCCGGCTCCGAACCGGTACTCGGCCCAGGCCATCGCGTTGGCGTCGTTCTCGACGACGACGGGCAGCCCGACGCGGCCGCTTACCTCGTCGCGCAGCGGCTCGTCCCGCCAGGCGAGGTTCGGGGCGAACAGGACCCGCGAGCGGTTCGCGTCGATCCAGCCGGCCGCGCCGATGCCGACCGCCTTCACCTCGTAGTCGGCGCTGAGCTCCGCGACCACGGCGGCGATGGTGTCCGCGACCTCGGACGCCGAATGACCGGGAGTCGGCCGCCGAACTGACGCGAGGACGGTGCCGGCGCCGTCGACGACGCCGGCGGCGACCTTCGTCCCACCGACGTCCACGCCGATCGTCAGGCCCGCGGTGCGCCGATCGTCGTCGACCGACGTGTCCGCGACGGCGGGCGGGAGGGGGCTGAGCGGGGCGTCCGAGCCCGTGGGACGGGCTGAGGAGGTGTCCGGGGTGCCGGGACGATCCGAGTTACCGGGACGATCCGAGCTGCCGGAAACAATGGTGCTCACGTGACATCGATCCTCTGGACGCGTGGTCTGGGCGCTGGGGCGGAACGGGTGCCCGCGGCGGCCCCCGGCCGCGGGTTCTGGTGAGTTGTGCGCCCCGCGCCCGGGGACGCGGGGGCGGCGGTCTCGTCGCGGGCGTCACCGGCGCGAGCTGTACGGGCGTGAGCTGTGCCGGGGCGAGCGCCGCCGGAGTAGGCGCTGCCGGAGTAGGCCTCGAGGGCCACGCGGAAGGCCGCCGCCAGTGATTCCGCGGCGGTCAGCAGGTGGCGGACCACCTCGGGCCGATCCCCGGCGAACATCGCCAGCAGTCGGCACAGCGGGCACGACGTGCAGGGCCGCCCGTGGCCCGCGCAGACCGCACCGCCGGCCGGACCGGCCGGAACACCGGCGTCGGCCGGCGCGCCCGCGTCGGCCCCGCCACCACCGGCCCTGCCACCACCGGCCCTGCCACCACCCGCCCCGGCACCACCGACGCCGAGCCCGCCGGCCGCGGCCCCGACACCACCGGCGACGTCGGCAACGGCTTCCCATAGGCGGCCACCCGACTCGGTGCCGGCCAGGCCCCGCAGGGCATCGACGAGCAGGGCCGCCTCGACCGCGAGCGGGCCGGGCGGCGGTGGCCGCTCCGCCGAGCGCGTACCGGCATCGCCGCTCTGACCAGGACCGCCGCTCAGGCCGGCGGCGCCACGCGGGGTGGAACCGCTGCTGGGGGTGGAACCGCTGCTGGGGGTGGGACCGTCGGGGGGCGGGTCGGCCGGGACGGACGTCATGCCCGCACCCACTGGTCAGGATCGGGCACGAACGAGACCACCAGCCGATCGCCGCGCAGCCGGGCGGCGCTGACGTCGCAGCGGCGCAGCGCCGCGGGCAGCGGGACCGCCCGGCGGAACGCCCCGACGGTGATGATCAGATCGTCACCCAGCCGGGCCAGGTCGATCTGGGAGCCGTCGACGAACGGAAGCCCGAACGACAGCGCGTACCCGTCGTCGGTGCGCTCGACCCGCGGCTGCTCGCCGGCCCCGGTCGGCGAGGCACCGAGGACGCCCGCCGGGTCGAGCTCGCCGTAGGTCGCCGCGCCGAAGGCCGCGAGCTCCTCCAGGCCGACCGGCTCGCCGGCCCGGTAGGCCACCGGGAGGATCGGGGTCGGCGCGAACGCCCCGGTGATCTCGGCGAGCGCCTCGCGGTGGGCGGCGGCCCAGCCGGCCCGCCAGGCGTCCGCCCCGGCCGGCGAGAAGATCCGGTTGACGACCACGCCGTCGAGGGTGAAGCCGTGCAGCGACAGCGCGGTGAGACTGCTGCGCGCCGCGGCCAGCGCCCCGCTCTCCGGGGTGAGCACCAGCCGGATGCTGGTGGCCGCGTGATCGGTGAGGATCGCCCGCAGGTCCACGGCGGCGCGGTGCACGCGGGAGACGGTGTCGTAGGCGGGTGCGGCGAGGTTTCCCCACCGGCCGCCGAACGCGCCCGCCCACCCGAAGCCGGGCCGCAGCCAGCGGGCGAACGCGCCGTCGGGCGGCAGCAGCCGCCGGCAGTACCACGACAGCGTCTCCGGGAAGGCGAGCAGCCGCAGCAGACCGGCGACCGGGCCACCGTCGACGATGACGACGTCGTGGTCGGCGCTGGCCAGCCCGTCACGCAGCTCGAGCAGGGTCAGCGTCTCGATGGCACCCGGCAGGAAGGCCAGCTCCTCGAGCTCGACCGGATCGACGTCGAAGGACGGCCAGGTGCCGGCCAGCACCTCGCGCACGGCCGGCCAGCGCGTGCCGACGGCGCNGCGCAGGTCGACCTGCTGGCCGGTCAGCCCGGGTTCGAGGTCGGTCGGGTCGGCGCCGACGGGGTGGTCAAGCGCGCCGGCGAGCCCGGCCGCCGGGTCGACGGACAGGACCAGGGTGCGATGACCCCGTTGCGCGGCAAGGATCGCGGTCGCCGCCGCCACCGTCGTGGTGCCGGCGCCGCCCTTCCCGGTGAAGAGCACACACCGCACGTGCGCTCAGCTCTCGACGTGCTTCTTGAGGTCCTTGAGAGCGGCATCCACGATGCCGCTCTGTACTTTCCGCCGGAGCAGTCCCGGAATTTTGATCTTGGTTTCGGCGGTGAGGTCGTAGGTGACCTCGGTGGTACCGTCACCGAGGTCGCGCAGGGTGTAGCTGCCGTCCTGCGACGACATCGCCTGCCCCTCGACCATGGACCAGGTGACCTGGACGTCGTCGGACCAGACGTACTCGTTGACGAACTCGTCCTTGACGACGACGGCGTTGATCCGGAAGCGGGCGCGCCGGGGCCGGCCGTCCGGGCCGACGTCGAGCACCTCGGCCTCCTCGATCTGGCCGACCCAGGTCGGGTACGCGGGGATGTCGGCGATCGCCCCCATCACCGCGGCGGGCCTGGCATTGATGACGATGGTCGATCGGGCGTGGTCCGCCATGGAGAGCAGCACCTCCACATTTGTCAAGCACGTCTGAAGGAGCACGGCGTCGCCGGCCCACCGGCAACCCGGATCTCTCCGGGATCCCGGATCATTCCCCGACCGATCGCCTGAGGCTACCGGAACCTGGGCCACATCTCGCAGAGCGGCTGGCTACCACTCGAGGACGAACGGGGTACCTCGGGCGTTGAAATGACCGACGTTCACGCAACGCGTTCCGTCGATCTCCAGGCTGGCGGTGAGGGGCTGATGAACGTGCCCGAAGAGCACGTAGCGCGGCCGGGTGGCGTGAATCGCCTCGAGGATCGCGACGCTGCCCCGCTCGAAGCGCCGAGCCTGGACGTCATAGACCAGCTCCGGCAGATGCGGAGGAATGTGGCAGCACAGAACGTCCACCTCGCCGACGGCGGCCACCTTCGCGGCGTAGACGTCGTCGTCGATCTCGTACGGCGTGTNCATCGGCGTCCGCAGCCCGCCGCCGACGAAGCCGAACCGCCAGCCGCCGATCGTTGTGGTCTGCCCGTCCAACAGGGTGATGCCGTCGCGCAGGTAGTCGGGGTAGAGGTGGGGCAGGTCGACGTTGCCGAACGTCAGGTAGGTCGGGGTGGGGAAGGCGGCGAACAGCCGCTCGTACTGCCGGCGGATCGCGGCCTCGACGATCTCGGCCCGGTCGCCGTCGAGACGTGCCCACAGCGAGCGCGACCACTCCCGTGCCTCGTCGAAGCGCTGCGCGGTGCGCAGCTCCACCATGCGGCCGACGGCCTCGGCGCCGAACAGATCACCCATGATCCCC
Organism: Frankia sp. CpI1-P; assembly: GCF_001421075.1. NCBI lineage: Bacteria > Bacillati > Actinomycetota > Actinomycetes > Frankiales > Frankiaceae > Frankia > Frankia sp. CpI1-P. The sequence goes on from NZ_LJJX01000034.1 coordinate 57,815, forward strand.
CGGCTGTGATCGCGATAGTCGATGAACAGGATGAGGTCACCGAGGCAGATGAAGACGTCGGCCCCCTCGGCGGCGGCGGGCAGCGCGTCCGCCCGTCCGTGCACGTCGCTCACCACGTGGACCCGCATACCAGGAAGCTTAGGCGGCGGCGAGGGACATCCGGCCCGGTCCGGACAGGTCGGTCGACCGGCACCGTGGTGCCGTGCGACACCCGGGCCGTGGGCGGGCGGCGCCCCGTCGCGAGCAGCCACCATCCGTATGCGGACGGGTCGCGCCCCGCCCATCGTCGTCCGCACAGTCGCCAGCATCCGGCCCGCCCGCTAACGTCTGGTGCCCTGAACGGTCATCCGCCGTTCGGCGGCCTCGTCATCCGGCGGGCGCCCGAGGGCATCCGGTAGGACGCACGAGAGCACCTGGTAGGAGTAGCAGTGCGGGAGTACACCTCTGCGCCCCTGGTCACCATCGAGGACAATGCGACGCTGACGGACGCCNTGTTCCGGCACGCCGCCGCCCATCCGGACAAAATTCTCATTCGCCACAAGGTCGCCGAAGAGTTTGTCGGGATGACGACCCGCGAGTTCCACGACCACGTGGTGGCCACCGCCCGGGGACTCATCGCGCGCGGGGTGGAAACCGGCGGCCGGGTGGGGATCCTCAGCCACACCCGCTTCGAGTGGACCGTGGTCGACTACGCCGCCTGGGCGGCCGGCGCCGTCTGCGTGCCCATCTACGAGACGTCCAGCCCGAGCCAGATCGAATGGATCCTCCGGGATGCGGGGATCGAACTGCTCGTCGTCGAGAACGCCGAGCTCGCCGCGCGGGTCGAGCAGGTCCGCGGCGAGGCGCCGGCCCTGCGCGACGTGCTCGTCCTCTCCGACGGCGCGCTGGCCACCCTCGCCGCCGACGGCGCCGGCGTCGACGAGGACCGGCTGGCCGCGGCGCGCGCGCCCCTCGGTGCCGACAGTCTCGCGACGATCATCTACACCTCCGGCACCACGGCGCAGCCGAAGGGCTGCGAGATCACCCACCGGGCGTTGCTGTTCACCGCCGAGTCGTCCATCGCCATGCTGCCGGAGGTGTTCGCGCCGGGCTGCTCCACGCTGCTGTTCCTGCCGCTGGCCCACGTGTTCGCCCGGATGCTGCAGGTGGGCCTGGTGCAGGGGGCCTTCGAGCTCGCCTACACCCCGGACTCGCGCACCCTGCTGCCGGACCTGGCCAAGGTGCGGCCCAGCTTCCTGCTCGCCGTTCCCCGGGNCTTTGAGAAGGTGCACGCCGGCGCGCGGCTCAAGGCGCACAACGAGGGCAAGGGCCGCATCTTCGACGCGGCCGAGAACACCGCCGTGGCCTACAGCGAGGCCCTCGACCGCGGTGGCCCCGGGCTGCTGCTGCGGCTGCGGCACCGGCTGTTCGCCGCGCTGGTGTACGGCAAGCTGNAGGCGGCGCTGGGGGGGCGGGCCCGGTACGCGATCAGCGGCGGGGCACCGCTGGGCCCACGGCTCGGCCATTTCTTCCGCGGCATCGGCTTCACCGTGGTGGAGGGCTACGGCCTGACGGAGACCTCGGCGCCGGCGGCGGCGAACCGCCCGCACTCGGTGCGGATGGGCACCGTCGGGCAGCCCCTTCCGGGGGTGACGATCCGGATCGCCGACGACGGGGAGATCCTCATCCGGGGCGACCTGTTGTTCCGCGCCTACCACCACAACGAGACCGCGACGAAGGAGGCTCTCGACGCCGAGGGCTTCCTGCACACGGGCGACCTCGGCTCACTCGACGACGAGGGCTACCTGCGGATCACCGGCCGGAAGAAGGAACTGCTGGTGACCGCCGGCGGCAAGAACGTCGCGCCGGCCCCGCTGGAGCACGTGATCCAGTCCCACCCACTGATCAGCCAGGCGATGCTCATCGGCGACCAGCGCCCGTTCATCGCCGCGCTGGTCACCATCGACCCGGAGGGGTTCGAGCACTGGCGCGACGGCGCCGGAAAGCCGGCCGGGGCGAGCGTCGCGGACCTCGTCGACGACGTCGACCTGCGCGCCGAGGTGCAGCAGGCGATCNACGCGGCGAACGCGACGGTGTCGCAGGCCGAGGGCATCAAGAAGTTCGTGATCCTGCCGCGGGACTTCACCGTCGAGACCGGAGAGCTGACCCCGAGCCTGAAGGTCCGCCGCTCGCTGGTGATGGACCGCTTCGGCAGCTCCGTCGAGGACCTCTACGCCGGCGCGCGCCGCCCCTGAGGCACCGGGCGGCTACTGAGGCCACCGGGCCGGCCCCGGGTTGTCAGGCCGGGCCGGGTTGGCCGCCGAGCAGCGAGCGCAGCTCGGCGGCGAGCACGTCCCAGCGCCAGCGCTGCTCGACCCACGCCCGCCCGGCGGCGCCCATCGACGCGGCCCGGTCCGGGTCGGCGAGCAGGTCCCCGACGGCTCGCTCCACCGCGCCGAGGTCGGTCCCGTCGACGACGAAACCGGTGCGCTGGTCGAGCACCGCGTCAGGGGCGCCACCGCTGTTCCCGGCTACCACCGGCAGACCGGTGGCCGATGCCTCCAGGTAGACGATCCCGAGCCCCTCCACCTCCAGCCCCCCGAGCCGGGACCGGCACGGCATCGCGAACACGTCGCCGGCCGCGTAGTGCGCGGGCAGCTCCTCCNACGGCACCGAACCGGTGAACGTGACGTGCTCGGCCACGCCGCTGTCCCGGGCAAGCCGTTCGAGGTCCGCGCGGTGCGGACCGCCACCGACGACGAGCAGCGCCGCCTCCGGCACCCGGCGCCGCAGCGCCGGCAGGGCACGCACGAGCATGTCCTGCCCCTTGCGGGCGACAAGCCGGCTCACGCACACCACCACCCGCCGTCCGGACAGCCCGTATCGGCGGCGGGTCTCCTCCCGCCCGGCGCCCGGGCCGAACAGCGTCGCGTCGACACCGCTGGGCAGGCGGGCGAGCGCCGGGTGGGCGCCGAGCGCGGGCCCGATCCTCGTCCGGGTGTAGTCGGTGAGGTAGGTGACGACGTCCGCGGTCGCGCCGATGCGGCGCAGCAACTGGCGCGCGGCCGGCAGCGCCGCCCAGCCGACCTCGTGCCCGTGGGTGCTCGCCACGACGCGGCGCACCGCCGTGTCCCGGCGCAGCCGTGAGCCCAACAACGCGAGCGGGGCGGCCGCGCCGAACCACACCGTGTCGCAGCCCTCCGCCCGGGCGATCTGGCGAGCCCGCCGCAGGACGTCCGGAGTCGGCAGCATGAGCGAGGTCCGGTGGCGCACGACCGGGAAACCCTGCGCGGCGTCGAACGCCGCGGCGCCCTCCCACGACGGGGCGTAGACGACGATCTCGCCGGCCGGCAGCCGGGCCGCGAAGTTGTGCACGTAGGCCTGGATGCCGCCCGGACGCGGCGGAAAGTCGTTGGTGACGGCCAGAACGCGCATCCGCCCATGCTCTCCCACGCCGACCGGCGGTCACCGCCCGGCTGGCGCCCCGCACCCGCCCGCGCAGCAGCGGGGCGAGGAGCAGCAGGGCGAGGAGCAGCGCCAGGCCGAGCCGCCGCGCGGCGCGGGGCCCCGCCAGGCCGCGACTCGACACGGCGGGCTGCTCAGCCGGCACGGCGCGGCGGACGGGCCGCACCGTGCGCGGCGGCACCGCGGGGCACCCGGTCGAGCACCGAACCGGCCAGCTCCTCCAGCGGCGGCAGCAGTCCCGCGGCCGCCAGCACAGCAAGCGCGCGGCGCTCCTGCACATCCCACGCCATGCCCCCGTCCGCCTCCCCGAACATGGCGGTGATCACACAGTCCGCGCACCGGGGGCCGCGGCCGGTGCAGGAATCGCAGTCGATCAGCATGGCACTCACCTTCCCGAGGTCCGGCCGGTGGCGGCACAACCCGCGCACCGATGTCCCGACGTGACCGACGGTAGGACCCGGGTCCGACAATTTTCGGCGGCCGGCTGGTCAGCGTGCGGCGCCTATGCCACGGACGGCTGGACGGCGGTCCGGTTCACGCCNGGGTGCCCGGACGCCTCATCCTTCGAAAAGGCAGGAGCCTGGTGGCGGTTGCGCGCCCACACACCGGCATCAACCTCCGGCGCCTCCGCCACCCACCTGCCCACAGGAGGATGCGACGCTCGGCGATGCCGGAAACTCGAGTGGCGAGCGGCCGAGATCCGTCGACCTACCCGTCTAACGGTCGAGCCGCGCCAGCAGGGCCGCCGACGGCACCGCCCGAGCGCCGGCCGCGGCGCTGTTCTCCGCCACCTCCCGGTCGGAGGTGACGACGAAGACCGGCCGGCCCTGGGGCTCCATCCGGACCAGCCGGACGATCTCCTCGTCGGCGAGCTGGCCGGGACGGCTGAACAGCACCCGAACCCCCCGGGGCATCGTGACGCCGACCGGGCGGGCGACGACCGCGGTCGCGTCGAAGACAACCGTGACCTCGCTGTCCGGGTTGCGCCCGGCGAGCGCGCCGAGCCCGGACAGCAACCGTTCCCGCTGCGCCTGCAGGGTGAGCCGGCCGTAGCCGCGCTTGGTCACGTTGTACCCGTCGATGATCAGATGCACGCCGGGCACGGCGAGCACCTCGTCGATGAGGGTCGGATCGTCGTCGGGCCGCCCCCGGGCCCCGACGAACGCCTGCGGCGCGCTGCTCGGCCCGTCGCCGCCGCGGGCGAGCAGGTCCGCCGGCCGGGCGACCATCGTCGGCAGGTCGAGCTCGCGGCGCACGCCGTGGGCCGAGGCGATGAGCGTGTCGAGCAGGACGCGCATGCGGGCGTCGTCCACGCTGCGGGAGTCGCGAGAGTCCCGGCGCGCGGCGGCCAGGGCGCTCTCCAGTTCGGCGACCCGGCCACGCAGCCGGCGCACCTCGACCTCGGCGTCACGACCGGCGGCGAGTGCCGCGTCGCGCGCCGTCTCGGCCGCGACCACCGACTCCCGCGCGGCCTGCTCGGCCCGGCGGATCTGCTCCGAGGACGCCCGCAGCCGCCGCCGGGTCTCCTCCGCCTCGGCGCGGGCCGCGGCGAGGCGCTCGCGCAACTGCCCCAGCTCACCGGCGGCGCTGCGCTGGTTCGCGGCGAGCTGCTCGGTGAGCCGGCGGATCGTCCGTTCGGCCTCGTCGGCCCGACCGCGGACCTCCGCCTCCGCGGCCGAGGCCGAGGCCAGCTCGACCAGCTCGGGCCAGTGCGGGACGCGCAGCAGGTAGGCCACCGCGGCGACCTTCTCCGGCGGGGCGGCCGGCGGGAGCCCACCGGCGGAATCGGCGGCCTCGGCCAGCTCCGGCTGGTGCCGGCGGATCCATTCGGCGACGCGGCCACGGAACACCTCGTTGTCGACGGCGGCGGCCAGCGGGATCGCGCCCGCCTTCGCCCGCCGGGACGCCTTGAACCGGCGCACCGCGACGAGCGACGGCGGCACGTCGGACTCGGGCAGATCGGCGAGTGTCTGCGCGGCGAGCTCGATGACGTACTCCCGCACGGGCGCGGGCAGCGGGCCCGTCACCGCCTGCTCCCAGCAGGGGCGGCCACCACGGACACGGTCCGGACGGATGGCGTCGAGGACACGACCGACGTAGCACCGACCATCCCGGCGGCAGGCCGGTGAGAGAAGTCATCCGGCGCGGTCGGAGCACCGACCAGGGCGGCCCGAGGTCCGAACGCGGGCAACGCGGGTCCTGGCCGCGCGCGGAATTGTCCGTCAGCGTCCGGATGACGCGGGAAAGCGGGCGGGCCGCCTCTCCGACGGCTTCTCCGACCGGCCAGACAGCAAGGCACGTAGGGACTCCGGAGCCGACGGGAAGAACGATGAAGGTACAGCCTATCGAGAGAGCTCAGAGGGCTCACACGGACCACCGGTGTGGGATCTAGGACCGGTGGGCCGCGCCGGGGCGGGCATTGTCTCACGGGAAAGCCGGCTTATGTAGCCTCGCGTGGTGCGTTCCCCAGCGTGCGATTTTTTCCAAACGCGGCCCTGGCTGCGCCGGAGAGGACCATCGTGACCGACCAGAACCCCCCTCACCAGCCCCCCGGCGGTGACGGGAGCCAGGAGACGTGGAAGCAGCCGAGCAATCCCTGGCACCAGCCCGCAGAGACGCCGAGCGGCGGCGCGGCGTCCAGCCCNTCCGGCTCGTCCGGCCCGTCCAGCCCATCCGGCCCGTCCAGCCCATCCGGCTCGACTCCCCCGCCGGCCCCGTCCTGGGGCACCGCCCCGGACCAGTCCGACGAGCAGACCCGGCTCGCCTGGTCCGCCGACACCCCCGCCATGCCGCGCGGGACCTCCCCGAGCGGGCCGCAGGCCCCCGGGCCCGCCACCGCCGGGCAGCCGTGGGCGACGGGACAGCGCCCCGGCGGGGAGCAGTCCTGGCCACCGCCGCAGCAGCCCGGCGGCGGCTCCGCAGGCTGGGGGCATTCCGGCGCGGGGCAGGCCGGCGTCGAGCAACCAGGCTGGGGGCAGCCCGGGAGCGGCCAGCAGGCACCCGACCACCACCAGGGCTGGGGGCAACCCGGTGGGGGGCAGCCGGGCGCGGACCAGCAGGGCTGGGGACAGCCGGGCGGCTGGCCGCAGGGCGGCTACCCGCCCGGTGGCACCGGCGCCTACCAGGGCGGCCCGGCCTACCAGGGGCCGGGAGGCTACCCGGGCGCGCAGGGCCCCTACCAGCAGAACCCGCCCGGTGGCTGGCAGCAGGGCGGTACCTGGCAGCAGGGCGGCGGCTGGCAGCAGGGTGCCCCGCCCCCTGCGCCGCAGCGGCGCCGCAACCCGCTGTTCGTGATCGTGCCGCTCGCCGTCGTCGCCGCGATCGTCGTCGGGGTGGTGATCGCGCTCGCGGTGGGGGGCGACGACTCGAACGACATCGCCGCGCCGGTACCGGCACCGTCGTTGAGCGCACCCGGGCTGTCGGCGCCGACGCCGCCCGTGCCGAGCGCCACCGCGACCGGCCCGATCGGCGTCTCGAACTGCGTCGCGGTCACCCCGCAGGGGGCGCCGGGGGCCGGCGCGGCGGCCATCGGCGGCTCGGGGACCGTCGTCGGCGAGGCGAACTCCTCCGTCAGCGACTTCGAGGCCCGGGTGACCCTCAACAGCGTCTGCTCGACCACCGGCAAGGTGACCGAGTACGGCGACCCGCCGACCCAGGGTGCCTACTACGTGCTCAACGTGACGGTCGAGGTGAGCCGCGGGGACACGTCTGCCTCCCCGTCGGACTTCTACATCCAGACCCCGGACGGGACGCGCTACGACGGCAGCTACGACAACGTGGAGCCGCGGCTGTCCGCGTCGACGGTGAAGGCCGGCCAGAAGGTGCGGGGCAACGTCGTCATCGACGCGCCGCCCGGGCACGGCCTGCTGCACTGGGAGCCGCTGTTCGCGGTCAGCCCGGCCACGTTCCAGCTCTGAGCCCGTCGCGGGCACACCGTCCGCCGCGGGCACACCGGGTGGGGTGGACCTTCGCCGGATCCACCCCACCCGGCCGCGCGTCAGCCGACGGCGGCGCGGATCCGCTCCGCTACGGCGTCGAGCTCGGCCGAGTCCGGGTCGTGGTCGGCGAGCGTGAAGTCGATCTGCGTCTCGTTCTCGATGGGCAGCAGGTGCACATGCACGTGGGGCACCTCCAGCCCGGCGACGAGNGCCGCCACCCGCCGGGGCCGGAACGCGGCGTCGATGGCCCGGCCGACCGTCGCGGCGGCGGTCCACAGCGCCGTCTGGACGTCGTCGGGCAGGTCGATCCAGTGGTCGATCTCGGCGCGCGGGACCACCAGCGTGTGGCCCGGCCGGATCGGCGCGATCGTCAGGAACGCCACTGTGTACTCATCGGAGTACACGATGCGCCCGGGAAGCTCGCCGTTGATGATCCGGGTGAAGACGCTCGGCATGGCTCACGACCCTATCGACCCGGTCATCAGCCCGCCGACGGGTCATCGCCACGACCGGCCATCAGACGAAGGGCCGGGCGAAGCCGGTCGGTCCGGCCGTCATCACCCGGAACTCGTTGCCCTCCGGATCGGACAGGATGTACCCGCGCTCCCCGTCGTCGTCGTACCGGGCGACCCGGNGGGCGCCGAGGGTCGACAACCAGCCGATGACCCGCTCGGNGTCGACCGCGTAGAGGTCGAGATGCAGCCGGCTGGGACCACCGCCACCGCGGGCTCCCGGCCGCAGCAACAGCTTCGGCCCCGCCCCGGCGGGATGACGCAGCAGTGCCGCGTCGTCGTCGCGCCGGTCCACCTCATAACCCAGCGCAGCGGACCAGAAGCGCACCATCACGTCCACGTTCGCGCAGTCCACTGCGACCCGCCCCACCCGAATGCCGTTCGTTTCAAACCACGCCACCTGCGCATGATTTCGCATTCCAGGCGGGTTGGCCTGCCGAGTGGCCGTCGCGTGTCTCCGGCGTGGCGCCACAAGGGCCGCGGGACAGCCCCGACGGGACCACAATGACGCCCGCAGCGGGACCCACCATGTCCCTGCCGACGCCTCCCCTGCCTCCCGTGCCCCGAGCCGGAACCCGACCCGTGGCAGAACTGTCGGCGGCGGGGCTTACCGTGACGCCGTGCGCCCGGACCCCACCCCCACCGACCGCTCCCCCACCGACCGTTCCGCCGCCGACGCCGGTCCCCTCGCCGACCTGGCGCGGGTGACCAGCCCGGCTGGCGAGTCCGCCCGGCCCCGCGCCGACCCCGCCGTCGTGGGCGTGGCCGGTGGCGTCTGCGCGCACCGGCAGGCCAGCCTCGACGAACTCGGCCGGCCGCTGTCCGATCTGACGTTCGTCGTGGTCGACCTGGAGACGACGGGGACCTCGGTGGCGACCGGTGAGATCACCGAGATCGGCGCGGTGCGGGTGCGCGGCGGCGAGGTGCTCGCGGAGATGTCCACCCTGGTCCGCCCGAGCGTGGGCATCCCGCCGATGGTCTCGGTGATCACCGGGATCACCGACGCCATGGTGGCGACGGCCCCCGCGGAGTCCGAGGTGGTGCCGACGTTCCTGGAGTTCGCCCGCGGCGCCGTGCTGGTCGCCCACAACGCCCCGTTCGACCTCGGCTTCCTGCGGGCGGCGGCGCAGCGCTGCGGCTACCCGCCGCCCACCTGGGAGCACCTCGACACCCTGCGCATCGCGCGGCGGCTGGTCAGCCGCGACGAGGCCCCCGACTGCCGGCTCGCCTCGCTGGCCCGACTGTTCCGCAGCTCGACCGAGCCCTGCCACCGCGCGCTGGCCGACGCCCGGGCCACGGTGGACGTGCTGCACGGGCTGTTCGAGCGGCTCGGCAACGCCGGCGTGCGCACGCTGGAGGAGCTGCACGAGTACAGCGCCCGGGTCTCCCCGGCCCAGCGGCGCAAGCGGCACCTCGCCGACGGGCTGCCCACCGGCCCGGGCGTCTACATCTTCCGGGACGCCGACGGGCGGGCCCTCTACGTCGGCACCTCGCGTTCGGTCCGGTCCCGGGTGCGCACCTACTTCACCGCGAGCGAGCCCCGCACCCGGATGGCCGAGATGGTGGCGCTGGCCGAACGGGTGGACGCCATCGGCTGCGCGCACGCCCTGGAGGCCGAGGTGCGGGAGCTGCGGCTGATCGCGGAGCACAAGCCGCCGTACAACCGCCGCTCCCGCTTCCCGGAGCGCACCGTCTACCTCAAGCTCACCGACGAGCCGTTCCCCCGGCTGTCCCGGGTGCGCGCCGCCCGGGACGAAGCGACCTATCTCGGTCCGTTCGCCAGCACCCGCAGCGCCGACGACGCCGCCGACGCGCTGCTCGCCGCGGTGCCGCTGCGCCAGTGCACCGGGCGGCTCTCCCCCCGCGCCCGCCGCCCCGCCTGCGCCCTGGCGGACCTGGGCAGGTGCGGGGCGCCCTGCGACGGCCGGGAGGACGTCGCCGCCTACGCCCGCCACGTCGCCGCCGCCCGGGCGGCCATCACGGGCGATCCGGGGCCGGTCATCGCGGCGTCGACCCGCCACATCGACCGCCTGGCCGACGATCGGCGCTACGAGGAGGCGGCCGTCCACCGCGACCGGATGGTGTCGTTCGTCCGCGCCGCGGCCCGCGGTCAGCGGCTGGCCGCGCTGACCGGCGTCCCGCAGCTCGTCGCGGCGGCGCCGACCGCGCAGGCCGGCTGGGACCTGGCCGTGGTCCGGCACGGCCGGTTGGTGTCCGCGGTGAGCGTGGCCCCCGGAATCGATCCGCGGCCCTGGGTCGACGCCGCGGTCGCGAGCGCCGAGACGGTGCAACCGCAGCCGGGCCCCGCGCCGTGCGCCTCCGTCGAGGAGACCGAGCGAATCGCCCGCTGGCTGGCCGGTTCCGGGGTGCGGCTCGTGCGCCTCGACGGCGAGTGGAGCTGGCCCGCGGCGGGCGCCATCCGCGACGCTCTGCGCTACGCCGACGTGCACCGCTCCCCCGACAGCCCGGAGCAGGCGGCCGGCCGGCGCGCCGAGGGCCAGCGCCCCCGCCGCTGAGCACCCCCGGCGGGCCGGGAGGCACGGCAAAGGCCGCGGGGCCGGCCCGCCGGTACGGCGGACCGGCCCCGCGGCCGGTGTCAGCTCAGCGCTGAAGGATCGGTGCCGGCGTCAGTGCTTGCCGCCGCCGACCGGTGCGCTCGGACCGCCCGGACCGGTCTCCTTCTCCTCGACGAAGAAGCCGCTCACGGCCTTGCCGGCGCGGCGGGCGAGGCCCTTGCCGTCCCCGTCCCCATGGCCGTTCGCCGACGGCAGTGCGAACCGGTCGTTCGTGACCAGCGGGTGGTCGGGTACCGGGGTCGGCTTCGGCCGGTGATCCTCCACGAACTCCCCGCTGGGGAGCTGGCGGATGATGCCGGTCTCGATCCCGTGGTGCTCGACCTCGGCGTCCTTCGCCTGCAGGGCGAGGCAGATCTTCTTGGTGACCGCGTACGCGATCGGCGGGACGATGATCAGACCGATGCGGCCGGNCCACGTCATCGCGTTCAGCGAGATGCTGAACGTCTTCGCGATGACGTCGTTACCACCCGAGATCCACAGGACCAGGTAGAAGCTGATCGACATCGCGCCGAGCGCGGTCCTGGTCGGCGCCTCCCGGGGCCGCTGGAGCAGGTTGTACGACTTGGTGTCGCCGGTGAACCTGGCTTCCAGGAACGGGTAGAGCGCCAGCAGCGTGAACAGGATGCCGGGCAGGACCGCCGTCGGCCAGAACACGGCCGGGACGGTATGGCCGAGGCCGCGGAACTCCCACGGTGGCATCAGTCGGGTCGAGCCGTCGAGGAAGCCGATGTACCAGTCGGGCTGGGACGCCGAGGAGACCTTCGACGGATCGTACGGACCGAACATCCAGATCGGGTTGATCTGCGCGAGGCCGCCGAGCAGGGCGAGCATCGCGAAGACCATCATGAAGAACCCGCCGGACTTCACCGCGAACACCGGGAACACCCGGTGGCCGACGACGTTGTGCTCGGTCTTGCCCGGACCGGGGAAGTCCGTGTGCTTCTGGTGCCACAGGATGCCCATGTGCGCGCCGATGAGGGCGAGCAGCACACCGGGCACCAGCAGAATATGGATCACGTAGAGCCGGGGCAGGAAGTTGTCGCCCGGAAACTCACCGTTGAACACCAGGAACGACGCCCACGTCCCGATGATCGGGATGGACTGGGCGATCGAGGCGGNGATCCGCAGACCGGTGCCGGAGAGCAGGTCGTCCGGCAGCGAGTAGCCGGCGAAGCCCTCGAGGATGGCGAGGATCAGCAAGCCGACCCCGATCAGCCAGTTGACCTCGCGCGGCTTGCGGTAGGCACCGGTGAAGAACACCCGGAACAGGTGGACGACGATCGACGCGACGAAGACCAGCGCGGCCCAGTGGTGGATCTGGCGGAACACCAGCCCGGCCCGGGTGTCGAAGCTGATGTCCAGCGTCGAGGCGTAGGCCCGGCTCATCTCCACACCCTTGAGCGGGACGTAGGAGCCGTTGTAGATGACCTCGGTGTTCGACGGGTCGAAGAACAGCNTGAGGTAGATGCCCGTGAGCAGCAGGACGATGAAGCTGTAGAGCGCGATCTCCCCGATCATGAACGACCAGTGGTCGGGGAAGACCTTGTTCAGGTTGCGCCGCAGCCCGGCCTGGGTGCCGAACNGCTCGTCGATGGCGCGGTTGGCCTTGCGGACCGGGGTCGGCCGCTTGACGAACTCCGGTGGGGATGCGGTTGTCATGAGCGCTCCCAGAAGGCGGCACCGACCGGCTCGTCGTAGTCACCGTTGCGGGCGTACAGGAATCCGTCGTCGTCCACGGCGATGGCCAACTGCGGCAGCGACCGGCTGGCCGGACCGAAGATCGCCCGGCAGCCGTCCAGCACGTCGAAGACCGACTGGTGGCAGGGGCAGAGCAGGTGGTGGGTCTGCTGCTCGTAGAGGCTCACCGGGCAGCCGGCGTGCGAGCAGATCTTGGAGTANGCGACGTGACCGTCGACGGACCAGTTCTCCCGCCCCTTGCGCGGCCGGTCCACACCCGGTGGCAACCGGATGAGGATCGTGGTGCTGTCCGCCTTGGTGTGCACGTCGGTCTTCGGCTTGTAGGTCGTCGTGCCGTCCGACTCGGTCACCGGGATGGCCGGGAAGACGGTCTCGATGCCGCCGATGGAGATGTCGCCGAGCTTGACCAGGCGGCCGTCCTCGGTGACCAGGCGCGCGCCCTTCACCCAGGAGGTGTGGTCGAGCTTCTTGCCCGGCTTGGAGTTGGTCAGGTTGAGCAGCGGCACCACGATCAGTCCGCCGAGCACGGTGCCGGCGCCCAGCAGGGTGCGGCGCAGCAGCGGGAAGCGGGCGAGGCCGGTGTCGGCGAAGCCGGCGGTGATCTCCGCCTCGGTGACCGCGATCTCCTCCTTGGCGGAGGTGAACTCGTGGCGCTCCTGCACGGCCTGCTCGTGCGGCATCAGCCGCTTGGCCCACAGGATCATGCCGATGCCGAGGCCACCGACGGCCAGGCCGAGCGCCGAGCCGAGGCACGGCGTGTAGTACGCCTGGTGCTTGTCCCCGACGAAGTNCGTGATGACGAAGCCGACGGTGCCGACCACCGAGATCAGGAACCAGCAGGCGATCAGCCGCTCCGCTCGCCGCTCGGCGCGGCGGTCGACGTCCTCGGCGCGCGGCGGGCGGACGGTGACCCCGCCACCGCCGCCGGCGTGCGTGCCGTAGGTCGGCTGCGCCACCCCGGCGTCGCCGGTCCGCATCACCGTGGTCTCGGGATCGCGGGTGGAGTCCGTCTGGTGCGGCGGGGTGCCCAGGACCTCCGGGCCGTCGGAGGTGCCGGCCGGGACGTCCGGTCCACCGGCCGAGATCCCCGACCCCCCGACGGCGGCGCCCGACGTGTCGACGGGGTGCTTGGCCCGCTTGAAGATGCTGCTCATCGAATCCTGGTCCGACTTGTCTGCCGGCTCACCCTGGTAGCCCGCGTAGTGCACGCGTTCCTGGGCGGAGTCGCCCGGCTGGTCCCCTCCGCCCGAGCCCGCCGGTCCCGGCGTCCCCGGGCCCGTCTGGTCACTCATACCTTCTGCCTCGCTCCGATCCACAGGCACACGACGAGCAGGCCACCAATGCCTACCAGCATGGCCAGCAACCCTTCGGGCACCGGACCGTACTTACCGAGGCTGAAACCACCGGGGCTCTTGGTGTCGGTCAGGTGCTTGATGTAGGCCGCCACGGCGGCGGCGTCCTCGTCGTTGAGCTGACGGTCTCCGAAGACCGGCATGGACTCCGGCCCCGTGCGCATGGCCTCGACGATCTGCGTCGGGGTGGACTCGCTCAGCGAGGGCGCGAACTTACCGTAGGTCAGCGGAGCGCCCTGGGCGACGGCCTGGTGGCACTGCGCGCAGTTGGCGCGGTAGAGCTCGCCGCCATGGGCCAGGTCGGCGTCGCTGAGCTCCTTGTCAGTGACCTTGGGCACCTCTGGGCCGCCACCGAGGCTCGCGACGTACGCGGAGAGCTGGTCGATCTGCGTCGCCGAGTAGATCGGCGGCTTGCGGTCGGCCTGCGCGGCCGGGGCGGCCAGCGGCATGCGCCCGGTCGAGACCTGGAAGTCCACCGCGGCGGCGCCGACGCCGACGAGGCTGGGGCCGGTGTTCGAGCCCTGGGCGCCGAGGCCGTGGCAGGTCGAGCAGCCCTGCAGGTACAGGGCGCGACCCTGCCGGACGGCCTCGTTGGCGTCCGCCGTCTGCGCGGCGTTGCCGGTGGGAGCCAGCATCGTCCACAGCACCCCGGTGGCCAGCAGGCCGAACACGAGGACGAGGGCGGAGGATCTCCGGCGCCGGCGCGCGGACGGACCGCGCTTGCGCGCGGACGTATCGCGCTTGCGCGCGGACCGCTTCGTGGCGGCGACCGGCGTCGCGACCTCGCTCGGCGTGGAGTCCGACGAGGTTTCCGACGGCGTGTCCGACGGTGTGCCCGAGGTTTCAGTCATGTCGCTCACTGGAGGAGGTAGATGGTCGCGAACAGGGCGATCCAGACGACGTCGACGAAGTGCCAGTAGTACGACACGACGATCGCCGATGTCGCCTTCTCCGGCGTGAAGCGCCCAAACGTCGATCGGCCCAGCACCATGACGAAGGCGACGAGACCGCCGATGACGTGGAGCCCGTGGAACCCGGTGGTCAGGTAGTACACCGAGCCGTAGGCGTGCGACGCCATGGTGAACTTGTTTTCGCCGAAGTACTCGTTCGCCTGGCCGCCGACGAAGACGAGGCCCATGAGCAACGAGGCCAGGTNCCAGCGCCGCAGTCCGTGGACGTCACCGCGCTCGGCGGCGAACACCCCGAGCTGGCAGGTGACGCTGGACAGCACCAGGATCACGGTGAAGAACAGCGCGTACCCGACGTGCAGCTCCACGGGCCCGTGTTCGGAACCGGCGGGATCACCCGTCACCGGCGGCCAGTTGCCGCTGTTCACCGAACGGATCGTGAAGTACATCGCGAACAGGGACGCGAAGAACATCAGCTCCGACGACAGCCACACGACCGTGCCGACCGAGACCATCGAGGGACGGTTGGCCGTCGGGTGTGGTGGAGGAGCCTTCTCGAGGACGGGGGCTGAGGCCACGACGGTCATTCTGGCACGCGACGCTCCAGGCGCCACCGTAGGTTCGACGTTCGGTAGGACTACGACTCGTCGATGACCGGCCCGAGCCGCCGTGCGGACCACCCCACCCACCGCACAATTCGCTGCGCCGCAGCGGAAACCGCAGGTCCTCGGGCCGTCGCGGGAGGGGTCGAAAAAACCATGACGACCGGCATCCTTCCGGCGGATGTTGCGTGCCTCACCCGTCGGACGTCCACCTCAGGAGCCGGGTCTCCCGGCCCGGTGGAGCCGGGCCGGACGGCACGGCCCACGTGGCCGTCCACGCGTCGCGCGACCACCACAACCGATCGAAACGGCAGGTCAGAGTGCCTTCCGGGCGCCGTGAGCAGCCGGGCGGCCGCCAACTGCGGGCAAGTCAGGGCCGATCGAGGGGCAGGTCGGGACGATCAAGGGGCACGGCAGGACGAGCAATGGGCGGGGCGGGACGATCGTGGGGCGGGACGGGACGATCCTGGGACGCGGCAGGACGATCCTGGGGCGCGGCGGAGTTCGACCGGGTGCCCGCCGCGGGAAAGGGACGGCAGATGAAGAACGGACGGCAAGCCGGTCGCGTGCCTGCCGGACCGGTCGGCAGGAATTCGAGGTTCTCGATGCGATGGCCCCGGCGGTCCGGG
This sequence comes from Frankia sp. CpI1-P, assembly GCF_001421075.1. Classification (NCBI taxonomy): domain Bacteria; kingdom Bacillati; phylum Actinomycetota; class Actinomycetes; order Frankiales; family Frankiaceae; genus Frankia; species Frankia sp. CpI1-P. The sequence goes on from NZ_LJJX01000034.1 coordinate 73,474, forward strand.
CGCACCGCCCCGCCGATTCTGGTCGACGACGGCTCACTCGCCATCCTCGCCTCGTCGTTCGATCCGGCCGCCGGCGAGGGGCCGGCCCTGGCCACCCTGGCCGCCACCGGCCATCCACCCGGCGCTCCCGTGCTCCTCCGCCACCTGTTCGCCCTCCCCGAGCCACCCGACACGCCCGAGTCCCCCGACGCGCCCGACGCGCCCGACGCGCCCGAGCCACCCGACGCGCCCGAGCCACCCGACGCGCCCGAAGCCGCCGGTGCATCGAGCTTCGATGGCGCTGCGAGCACTTCCTTGCCCGCCTGGGGGGCTCGGCGTCCGATTCGTCCCTCTGGAAGGGCGAGGGAGGCCGCGTTACGGACCGTGGTCGAGCGAGACGGCTACGAGGTCCGCTGGCTGGGCGACCGGCTCGCAGTGACCCGCCAGACGGTGCCGACGGTCCTGGCCGTGGCTCAGGAGCGGGCCCGGATGACGGGCCTGGAGATGCGCCTCCCCGTCACCTACCTCGGCTGGCAGGCGCTGGCCTCCCCGCCCGCCAGCCAGCCGCACCAGGCCGGCCGCACACCCGGGCGGAAGGCGTGTGGCCGGCCATAGAGCCGCGAACGGCCCGCGGACCACGATCCTCGACCGGGCGGGTCGGCCCGGTCGAGGACGTCGGTCGGATGATCGAGCGGACCGCCCAGTCCGGTCAGGCGGACATGCCGGTCAGGCAGACATGCCGATCAGGCGGACATACCGATCAGGCGGACATGGCGGCGAGAGCTCGCAGGCCCTCCGCCGGCAGGGCGATCCCGGTTTCGGACCCCGGGTCGACCGCCAGCAGCAGATCGTCCGACGGCCAGATCCGGCCGAGGGTCGCGATCTGCACCGTGCGGTAGCGGGCGACGTCGGGCAGGGCCTCCGTCAGGCGCTGTTCGGAGGTGAACGTCGGGACGAACTGGGTGCCGTCCTGACGCTCCGCAACGGGCAGTTGCAGAACCTCGCTCTCCTCGGACAGGTCGGCGATCTCATTGCCGAGGTCGGGCAACAGGACGTCCGCGAGGGCGAGGTCACCGAGCGCGGAGCGCTCGTCCTCCCCCTCGGCCAGGCGGTGCAACGCGTTGAGCGCCGCCGCGCCCTGCTCGGACGCCCGGCCACCGGCCGTCGGCACCCGCCCGGCACCCCCGGGGTCGCCGCCGGTCGCNCCGACGCGGTCCGGGTCGCGGCCAGCGACCCCGCGGGACGGGTCCGAAGCGCCACGGGGCAGGTCGGGAGCTCCTGAGCCGGCGGACGCGAGGTCGGGACGTAGCTGGTCATCGGTCACGGGTGACTCCCTTGACGTAGATGAACGTGCTGACGTGACGTGCCGTAAGCCTTTCGCCTACCCGGTCGCGGGCGCCCCGAACGGATGACCCACGACAAATCTCGCCGGCCGCCCGGACTGGCCCACCGACCTCACGCTTCCTCGACTTCACGTACCCCGTATNGGTGGCTCCCATGAGGGACGGCGGCCCGTTTCGGGACCTGCACGGGCCGTGGCAGTCTGATCTCATGGGGGACCAGCATCCTGATACGCCTGCGCCGGCGGGCCGGAGGGGGTGGGACTTCTTCGTGTCCTACACCTCCGCGGATCGGGCCTGGGCGGAGTGGATCGCCTGGCAACTGGAGACCGCCTTCCACCAGGACCCCGACGGCGCCATCCGCAAGATCATCCCGATCCGGGTCCAGGACTGCCCCCGCCCCGACCTGCTGACCGGCGTCGTCTCGTTCGACCTGTTCGACCTGCCCGCCGACCAGGCCCGCCGCACCCGGCTCGACAACATCCACATCGCCCTCGCCGGACGCGCGAAACCGGCCACGGAACCCCAGTTCCCCGGCGTGCTCATCCCCCCGTCGTCCGACGCCCGCCAGTCGGCCGGCCCTGCCCCCGTCCTCCCGGGCACCACGCCAGCCGTACCCCGGGAATCGCCCGACACCGCCGACGATCACCCGACCCGCGGCGCCCCGCAGACGGCCTCCGATCTGTGGAGACAGCTCGACGACCAACGCCGCACCCTCGGCGACAACCACCCCAGGACACGGGCAACAGAGGACGCACTGCGTTGGCTCGAGCAGCAGGGATCAAGGCGGCCACGCGCTCGCTGTGGGCGGGTGTAGCTTGGCCGGCAGCCCTGATCCGGCAGATCTGATCCGAAGAGGGGCAGGCTGTCGCCCGGTCCATCCGGACGGCGGGGTCAGGAACGCAGGGCGAGGTCGGCGATGAGGGCTCGGCGGGTGGCGCCGGTCAGCGGGGNGGAGTCGTTGTACTCGGGATGGTCGACGACGAGTTCGGCGGGGACGTCCGGGTCGCGGAAGGCGTCGCGGAGCTCGTCCGTCAACGCGAAGCGCACCATGTGCACCGAGACCGTCTCGGACGGGACGTCCGGGTCCTCGTCGAGGCCGGGGATCTCCTCCCCCGCGACGCGGGTGCCGCCGATCTCCAGGGACAGGCTGTGCTGCAGGCCGGCGAGGCGGCCAAGCTCCTNGCGCACCGTCTCGAGCACGTTGAGCTCGATGAACACGGTGGCGGTCAGGACGTGGCTGCCGGGCAGCAGGCGGGAGTACGCCTCGATCTCGTGGGCGACGTCGGCGGAGGCCGTCAGCCGCTCGGTGTAGACCATCTCCTGCACCTGGTAGCGCAGGGTCTGCTCGTTCTCGAACTCGGCGAGGACGATGTCGCCGACCCGGACGCGGCGCTCGGCGCGCACCGGGATCATCTGGCGGCGCAACTGCGGGCGGCTCTCCGCGTAGGCCTGGTGGTCGGTGGTGATGTCGGCGACGGTCAGCGCCATGGCGCGGCCTCCTGTCCGGAAGCGGGGGGCGGGGTCACAGGGGGGCGGGGTCACAGGGGAGGGCGGGAGAGGGAACCGGTGACCGGCCCCGGCGGAAGGACACCCGGGGCCGGTCACCGACGGTGGTGCGAGAACGGGCCGATCAGGCGTCGGCGGTCTCGGCGTTGAGGGCGTCGAGGGCCTTCTTGAACCGGCCGGCGTGGGTCTTCTCGGCGCGGGCGAGGGTCGAGAACCAGTCCGCGATCTCCTCGAAGCCCTCCTCGCGGGCGGTCTTCGCGAAGCCGGGGTACATGGCAGTGAACTCGTAGGTCTCGCCGGCCACGGCGCTGGCCAGGTTCTTCGCGGTGGTGCCGAGCGGCTCGCCGGTGGCCGGGTCGCCGACCTCGGCGAGGAAGTCCAGGTGCCCGAAGGCGTGCCCGGTCTCGCCCTCCGCGGTGTCGCGGAACAGCGACGAGGCGTCGGTCAGGCCCTCGATGTCGGCGCGGCGGGCGAAGTACAGGTAGCGCCGGTTGGCCTGGCTCTCGCCGGCGAACGCCTCCTTGAGGTTCTCGTGGGTCTTGGTGCCGTCAAGCTTCGGCATGAAGCGCTCCTTTGGCGTGGGTGTTCACTGTCGGGCCGGTCCCGCCCGCGGCGCGGGCCGGATCGGAGCCATTCGCCTGACAGTCCGGACACAGGCCCCGGAACTGCAGGTCGTAGCCGGTGATGGCGAAGCCCGAGCGACGAGCGATTTCCGCCATCATTCCGTCCGGTACGGGGTGATCGATGTCGACCGCACGGCCGCAGCCGTCGCAGACCGCGTGGTCGTGGCGGCGGGTGTTGGCGTCGTACCGAGCCGCCGCGCCGTCGCCCAGGTTGAGTTCCAGCGCCCGACCGGTCGACACCAACAGCGCCAGGGTGCGGTACACCGTAGCGCTGCCTATCCGCGGCGAGGAACGGCGTACCCGCTCGTACACCTCGGCCGCGGTGGGATGGTCGTCGGCGGCCCGCAGGACCTCCAGCACGGCCATCCGTTGCGGAGTCAGTCGAAGATCAGCCAGGTCGGTCATGGATCACGCCCGTCGGTCGCAGCGGAACCCGCCGGCCGTCACGCCGGGCACACGCCCGGCGACCGCGCCGACGGAGGGCTCCACTGGTTGAGAACGACTCTCAGTATCACTGTTGTTCCCGCCTTCTGGCAACCGCGCCGGCCCGGCGATGCACGCGGCGGGCCGGCGCCACGCCGCCCGCGCGGCGGACCCGAGGGAGAAGGGATGACGTGACCCCACAACCGGGTAATCTTCGGAGCGGATCGCGCCGGTCGCCCGGTCGCTCCCGATCGCCTCCGGTCGCCCGCCCGCGCGGTCTCCGGTCGGGCCCGGGGCGGCGGTCCGCCCCGGGCCGCCGGTCGGCGGTGGCCACCTGATGCGAAAGGCCGTGGACGCCATGAGCACCGTCCTCGTCTACGCCGACCGCGCCGACGTGCGCGCGCGCGTCATCACCGCGATCGGTCGACTGCCCGCCGCCGACCTCGGCCCGCTGGAGTTCGTCGAGGCCGCCGACGCCGCCGCCGCGATCGACGTCGTCGACCATCACGAAGCCGATCTGTGCATCTTCGACGGGGAGGCCACCCCCACCGGCGGCATGGGCCTGTGCCGCCAGTTGAAGAACGAGGTGGCCGACTGCCCGCCGACGATCCTGCTCGTCGCGCGCGCCGACGACCGGTGGCTGGCCACCTGGTCGCAGGCGGACGCCGTCGTCCCGCACCCGGTCGACCCCGGCCGGCTCACCGAGGCCGTCGTGACGCTGCTGCGCGCACGGGCCGGCGGCGCGGCGGCCCGGCGGCCGCTGACGGGCGCCCAGCTCGCCGGCTGACGCCGATGACCATCGAGGCCACCGTGCCACCCACTGGGCCACCCGCTAGGCCACCGACCGGGCCGCCCACCGTGCCGGCCGCCGCGGTGACGAGCTGGCCGGAGCTGATCGGCGCCCTGCTCGCCCGCGAGTCCCTGGACTCCGCGCGGACGGCCTGGGCCATGAATCAGATCATGGCCGGCGCCGCCTCCCCAGCCCAGATCGCCGGGTTCGCGGTGGCGCTGCGGGCCAAGGGCGAGACGCCGGCCGAGATCGGCGGACTGATCGCGGCGATGCTCGCCCACGCCGCCCCACTGCGCATCCCCGACGAGGTCCGGGCACGCGCGGTGGACACCTGCGGGACGGGCGGCGATCGGTCGAACACGGTCAATCTGTCCACGATGGCGGCCCTCGTCGTGGCCGGCGCGGGCGTACCCGTGATCAAACACGGCAACCGGGCCGCGTCGTCCGCCTGCGGCTCGGCCGACCTGCTCGCCGAGCTCGGGGTCGCCATCGACCTGCCGCCGGCCGCGGTCGAGGCGTGCCTGCAGGCGGCCGGCATCGCCTTCTGCTTCGCCCGGATCTTCCACCCGGCGATGCGGCACGTCGGCGCCCCCCGCGCCGAGATCGGCGTGCCGACGGCCTTCAACATCCTCGGCCCGCTGACCAACCCGGCCGAGCCGGGCGCGCAGGCCATCGGGGTTGCCGACGCCCGCCTCGCGCCGGTCGTCGCACAGGTCCTCGCCGACCGCGGCACCCGGGCGCTGGTCTTCCGCGGCGACGACGGCCTCGACGAGCTGACCCCGACGACCACCTCCACCATCTGGGTGATCCCCGGCCACCCTGCCGGGGACGGGACGGCCGGGGACGGGACGGCCGGGGACTCAGCCACGTCGCCGCGCCGCGAGCGGTTCGACCCGCGCGACGTCGGCATCCACGTGCCGGACATCACCGCCCTGCGCGGCGCCGACGCCCCCCACAACGCCGCTGTCACCCGGGCTCTGCTGGCCGGCGAGCCGGGTCCGGTCCGCGACGCCGTGCTGCTCGCCGCCGCCGCCTCGCTGGTGGCGGCCTCCGGCCCGACCGAGGCCCCTGTCACCGAGCAGATCGCCGAGGCGCTGCCCCGCGCCGCCCAGGCCATCGACTCCGGCGCCGCCGCAGCGGTCCTGGCGCGCTGGGTGGACGCCAGCCAGGCTGCAAACCCTGTCTAGAAGATCACTGAAAATCTTG
>NZ_LJJX01000035.1:0-78705 GCF_001421075.1 Frankia sp. CpI1-P
CCCGCGCGCTGAGCGCCGCGGCCGTCCCCGCCAGCGGCGGCGTACGCCCACACCTGACCGTCACCATCGACGGGAACACCCTGCTCGCCAGCGGTACCAACCCCGCCCTGACCAGCTGGGGGCTTCCNCTCCCNCACAGCACCCTCACCCGACTGTCCTGCGACGCCGAAATCAGCCGCATCATCCTCGACCCCGCCNGCGTCCCCCTCGACATCGGACGATCAACCCGCGTNGTCCCCCCACACCTACGCCGCGCCCTCGCCGCCCGCGACCGAGGCTGCACCTTCCCCGGCTGCGACCGCCCACCCTCCTGGTGCGAAGCACACCACGTCATCCACTGGACACACNNCGGGNTCACCGCCCTNCACAACCTCGTCCTGCTCTGCGGCCACCACCACCGCCAGGTCCACCACGACGGCTGGACCATCCTCTTCACCGACNNCGGACACCCCGCCTACATCCCACCCTGGCGCATCGACCCGGCGCAACGCCCACGCCGCAACCCCTACACCCACCCACCCGACCTTCTCGCCAGCGTCACCTGACCGGCGGTCCGGCCGCCCAGGCGGTTGGTCGAAGGCTCGGAAGGCCACCCGGTCACCGTGATCCTGGGAGGTGAGGCCGGCTAGGACCGGCGGGCCATCTTGATGGTCTTCTCCAGCTGGTCGCGATCCACCTCGGCGACCCGCCCGTTCGTCGGCACGGTCGGGATGTGGCCGCCGCCGAGCACCAGGTCGGTGGTGTGGCGCAGGCCCATGTCCTTCTGCTCGACGTCGAGGATGGCCTCCTCGACCCGGTAGAGCTTCTCGATCTGCGACACCTTCGCCTCGACCTGGGCGGCGACGATGCGTAGTCGGCGCTCGGCCTTGGCCAGGCGCCGCTCCAGCCGCCGGTCGACGATGTTCGGCATCGGCTCGTCGCGTTCCGTCGGGTCGTGCAGGTACAGCTCGACCGCCACGGCGACCAGCGGGATCAGCGCCTGGAACAGGATCACCGCGCCGCCGGTGCTCGTGCCGGCCGTGCCCTGCGTGCGCACGAGCACCCCGGCGATCGACAGCAGCAGGAAGATCGCCGTAGTCAGGCTCAGCGCCAGCGGGGACGACTTCGACTCGACGAGCTGCTCGCGGATGTCCAGATCGATCTTGAAGCGGCCGGCGTCGGCATCGGCGAGCATCTGCTTCTGGGCGCGGGCGAGGATGGACGCCTTGATCCCGTGCGCGAGCGCCACCCCGGCGATGAAGACGGCGACGCCGAGCAGGCCGCCGAGCCACCATTCCGGGCCGTAGCCGCCGACGTCGGCGAGCACCGCGTAGGACTGTGCGAACACGTAGAAGTCCAGCGCCGCGAGCAACGTCAGGACGACCGTGCGGGCCGGCCCCGCCAACGCCATCTGCGGGATGCGCTCCTGCACCCCGACGCTGCGCCACAACCGGCCCTGCTCGACCTTGTTCTTGATCAGCTCGGTTCGCCGCTCGCGGCGCTCGGCCCGAGAGTCAATCTCCATCCGGAGCTCGGCGATCAGCTCCTCAAGGGTCCGGCCGTCGGCCCGGACGGCGGCCCGGACCTCCTGGACCTCCGCGTCCTCCAGGCTCTTGAGGACCTTGGGGCGGGTCTCCGCACCCGCCAGCGCGATGTCGGCGTCTCCCACCCGGCGGATGAGCTGCTTGGCCAGACGCCCTGGCTGGTTTCCCCTGCGCAGCACCGTTTCAGGCTCCTACTTTTCCGATGTCGGTCCCGATGGGCGGTTTAGTCAATGGGGATGAGCGGTCAGTCAATGGGGCGAGCGAAGGTGCCGCCGACGAAGCAGAGCATGGCGCAGACGATGCCGAGCACCGAGGCGACCATGGCCTCGCGCGCCCCCTGCTGTTCGTCACCGGAGAAGACCATGGTCAGCACGAGGGTGCCGACGCCGACCACGGCGCCGACGGCGCCGAGCATGAAGCGGCGGGCGATCGTCTCCCGCGGCGGCAGGGTGGACAGCGCGTCGATCGGGGCGATCCGGCCGGCCCGAGCACGGTTGCCCACCCGGCGCCGGATGTCGCGCAGCCGGAAGGTGTTGCCGGTGATGAAGAAGCTGAGCGCCGTCACGATCATTGNTCCGGTGACGGAGACCTTCGCGAACGGGGACGACAGAGTCAGCCAGACCCAGATCTCCAGCACCGCGAGCATGACCAGGCAACCGGTGATCACAACCGTCGAGCGCATCAGCGCCGGGCTGAAGTGCTGGTCCTCGGGCTCGTGCAGAACGCCCATCGGTCGTCTCCTCGGCTTGAGTTCCACCGGCGCCGTCGTGGCCAGCAGCGGTTCGGATGGATCGGCGTGGTGTGTGCCGCGGTGGTTGNGGACGGGGTGCTCCGGGAGCTCGGGGGCTGCCGCGACGGGCGCGGACGGACGAGCGGCTGGGACGGGCGGGTCGGTCGGGATGGTCGGGTCAGTCTGGATGGTCGGGATGGTGGAGCTAGCTGCAGTCACTGCTGATCCGTCGACACAGCTCGCCCTTGAGGTAACGGGCGAGATCCTGCTGCGGCCGATCCGCCGCGCCCTCGTTGACCCCGAGGAACCGGACCTTGTCGTTGCCCACCGCGGTGATCTGCTGGGTTTCGAAGCACCGTTTTACCAGCGCCTCGGCGATGGGCGCGGACGCCTTCTTGCCGTCGACGTTGAGGCAGTCGGAGTCCTGACCGGTGCCGAGCAGGTCGCTCCAGACGAGGACGGTCACATCGGTGACTTTTACGTCGGGTGTGGATCGGACGGTGTTGAGCTCGTCGTTGATGCCGGCGAGCAGACCTGTGGCGCTGCCCTTCGCGCTGACCCGCTCGGTCTGGACGACGTGGTCGATCTCCGTGCCGAGGGCCTTGGCGGCGGCGACCCGGTCCTTCTCCTCGCGCCGGTTGTTGTTCCGTTTGATCTGGAACATCCGATCGCCGTGGAAGCAGTCCGAGTACGTCATAGCCGTGCCGCCGCTGGCGACGAGCCGGATGTAGGCGCCGTTCTTCAGTGCTGTGTCGAGGTAGGGCTGGACCCGGGTCGCGACGCGCTGCGCGGTAGCGGCCGAGTTGTCGGTCACGTCGAGCAGTACCAGCAGCAGCGGTGCGCCGGCCGCGGGCGTGGACTCCTGGTACTTGGAGCAGTCGAGCGGGCCGTCCGCCTTGGACGTGCCGAGCAGGCCGCCGTCGCAGGCGGCGAGCATCGGCGTCGCCAGCATGGCCGCCGCCACCAGCCCGGCCAGCCGGCCGCGCAGACGCCGGCTTCGGCCCCGGGGCCGGGCTGCGGCTTCACCCGTCCCGGCCGCGCCCGGGGTCACCGGCGGACCGGCGGAAACGTCGCACGTCATCGAAGCACGATCTCCACTCGGCGTCGGCTCGCGTCGGCGACGCCGTCCTGCGCGCCTTGTTCGCCCCTGCCCTCGACATCCAGCANGGAGCTGGGGATGTTCTGCGTCGCCAGCCACGCCTCGACGGACTTCGCCCGTTCCAGCGACAGCTTCTGGTTGTCCTCGGTCCGCCCCAGCCCGTCGCTGTAGCCGATCACCGAGATGGGGCCGGGATGCTCCCGGATCGCCGGCAGGACCTGCTGCAACGCGGTCATCGCCTCCCCCCGCAGCTCGCTGCTGTTCGAGTCGAACAGGTAGTCGGCGCTGACCGTCGTCACCTGGCTGCCATCCGGCTGGGTGATGAACTTGCTCAGCGGCGGCAACGGGTCGGCCTCGACGGTGGGCGCGACCCGCGTCGCGTGCGGCGCAGGGGTGAACGAGACGGTGTCGCTGGCGGAGCACCCGGCCGCGAGGCCGACCAGCGCCAGCGCGAGCGCCACCCCCGTGCACGCGCGAACCCCCGGAATGCCGCGCCTGAACGTGGCATCTCCGGGTGCGGAGTGAGCGTGATACACGGTCTGCCCCCAACGGCGAATGCGGGGCTCACCATAACGGGGGCGATCGGGGTACCTCCCCGCGCCCTAGGGCGTTGTGTGCACCGTGGGACAAAGCGGCGTCGCGTTGAGCGGAGCGTTCCTCGCTCGCCGCATCCGAGCCGACCGCCGTTCGTGTTCGCCGGCTGCGGCGGTTCGCCGGTGGGAGACCTTCAGACAGCAGACGACCCCGGGGTTCTGGGCGGGCGCCCGCCCAGAACCCCGGGGTCGCCCGGGTTCGTCGCCGCTACTGCGATCGGCAGGGAGTGCCGATCAGCAGAGAGTGCCGATCAGCAGGGGATGCCGATCAGTAGCGGGTGCCGGTGGTCGTGGTGGTGGAGGCGGTCCGGCTGCGCCGGCGGCGTAGGCGGCGCAGCCCGCGGGCGGCGGAACGGTCCGCCTGATTGACGTCGTGCCGAACCTCGTGCCGCATGCGACNCAGAATCTTCATAGTGATGCCTCCCTTTCGTCGGTTTCCGGGCCGGTCTTCGTGTCATTTCCGGCCTATCCGGTGACGCCTGGGGAGGGTTTGCCCGGCATCGATGCCCTCACACCTGCCGGGTGGCGAAAACTAGCGGGCCGGCGGCCGGCTCGTGACGAAGATGGAGGTCGAGGGCACGTACNCGCCGCGCACCGGCCCCCACTGCCCCCAGGTTCGCTCCTGGNCGGCCGGCCATTCCGGCTCGATGATGTCGTGCAGGATCAGCCCGGCCGCGACGATCTCACGGACCCGGTCGCCGATCGTGCGATGCGTCTCCGTGTAAATCGCCTGGCCCTGCTCGTCGTGCTCGGTGTAGGCGCGCCGGTCGAAGTAGCTGTGGAATACCCGCAGCCCGTTTTCGTCCGGATCGTCCGGCAGGCACCACACGAACGGATGGGTCGTCGAGAACACCCAGCGCCCGCCGGGTCGCAGGACCCGGGCGACCTCCCGCATCACCGCCCCGCTGTCGGCCACGAACGGGACCGCGCCGAACGCCGAGCAGNCCACGTCGACGCTCTCGTCCGCGAACGGGAGCGCGACCGCGTCGGCCTGGACCAGCGCCACCTCGATGCCGGTGCGGGCCGCGTAGGTGCGGGCCTGGGCGAGCTGGCCGCCGGACAGGTCGAAGCCGACCACCCGGGCACCCTGGCGCCGCAGCCACCGCGCGCACTGGGCGCCGCCGCAACCGACCTCCAGGACGGTGCGGCCGGCCACGTCCCCGAGCAGCCGGAGCTCGGACTCGCGCAGCCCCTCGGGGCTCCAGCAGAAGTCGCTGTCACCGAGGAAGGCGCCGTGTTCGGCCTGGTAGTCCGCGGCCGCGTCGTCCCAGTAGATGCGGCTGGCCCGCCGGGCTGTCTCGGGATCTATGTCGAGGTATCCGTAGGCGGGTGGCTGCTCACCGCCGCCGGTGCCGTCGATCGTGCCCACGCTGTTGTTCGTGTCTGCGCTGTCGATCATGTCTGCGCTGTCGATCGTGCCGCTGGTCGCGGCGTCGTTTTCTGGACTGCCCACGGTGGTTCATGCTGGCATCCGGCCGCGCGGTGGCGCCCGCCGGGGCGGCCGCCACCGGCGTGACCCCCCGCCGCGGGGCGGCCCGCGTGCGCCCGGACGCCCCGCGGTGGCTGGCCCGACTGGCACGGTCGGGGGATGATCCCGGTCATCCCGCAACATCACTGACGATGGGGAGGTCCGCTGGTGGCGGTCGAGGTCGGAGCGGCCGAGGTCGGAACGGTCGAGGTCGGAACGATGGCGGTGGGCGGAGAGGCTGGCGGAAAGGCTGTAGGCGGGGTGGCTGTGGGTCGGGCGCGTACGGGTGGGGCGCGTACGGGTGGGGTGGCCGTGGCTGCCGGCGTCGCGGTGGTGAGGTCNGCACGGTGGCGGTGAAGCCGTCCGGGTCCGCCGTCCGGGTCGGCCGCCTGCTGAGTTTCCTCGGCGGCCACGGCGAGTCCGGTTACTCGCTCTCGGAGCTGGCCCGGGCCGTCGGCATGGACAAGAGCACCTGCCAGGCGATGCTGCTCGCCCTGGTCGAGCAGGGGTTCGTCCACCGCGACGACGGGCACCGCACGTACGCCCTGGGCCCCTCGGCGCTGGCGGTCGCCGCCGCCGACGGGGACCGGGCGCGGCTGGCGCGGCTGGCCCGTGCGGAGCTGGAGTCACTGACCGCGGACCTCGACCTCGAGACGTTCGCGACCACGACCTTCGCCGGCAACCTGCTCGTCCTGGCCCGTGTCCCCCGCTCCACCCTGTTCGGGCTGTCCATGCGGGTCGGCCAGACGCTGCCGTTACGCCCGCCGGTCGGCGCCGTGCACCTGGCCTGGGCGCCCCCTGCCGCCGTCGACGCCTGGCTCGCCGCCGCAGGCCCCACCTGCGCCCCCGCCGCGTGCACGGACACCGCCTCGGTGAACGTCGCGCCGGTGAACGTCGCGCCGGTGAACGTCGCGCCGGTGGACCCCACCCGGGCGGGGGAGCCGGCGTGCCGGCATCGGCGGGTAATCGATGTGGTGCGGGAACGGGGCTACTCGGTGACGGCGGACGACGCGTTGCGCTGGCGGCTGCGCGACGTGGTCGACCAGGTCGCGGACGCGCCGACCGACCCGGGCCCGCGCCGGGAGCGGGACGAGCTGCTGCGGACCCTCGCCGAGCGGGACTACGAGGTCCTGGACCCGGACGAGGCGAAGTCGTGGCCCGTGGGGGAGATCTGCGCGCCCGTGTTCGGCCGGGACGGTCGAGTCACCGTGGCCCTCGGCCTGGTTGCCGCCCAGACCCTGGACACGGCCCGGCGCGCGGCCATGGTCGACCGACTGCTGTTCGCGACGACCCGGCTCACGGCGCTGACCGGCGGCCGCCCGCCTGACTGACGTCGGCCTCGGTGGCGGTCAGACCTCGCGGTGACTGACCGCCGCGCCGATCACGGCCCGGTCCTCGGCGATCGTGATCGGCGTGTAGACGACCGTGCCGATCGCCTGCCGGTCGACGAGGCGTCCGCGGCGGCTTTCTCCGACCAAGCGGGCCCGGCCCTCCAGCGAGCCCACGCCGACCTCGTGGTCGGCTGGTCCGAACGGGCCGGTTCCGGCCAGTCCGGCCTGCTCGGGAGCCTCCGTCGCGTAGATCCGGACGATGGCGCCGGGCACGGTCGTCCACCCCAGCACGGTCCCGCCGAGCGTGGCGCGCGCCTCCAGGTCCAGCACTGGCCGCGGGCGGGCGACGACCCGGACCACCACTTCAGCCACCCCGGAGGGGGCCAGCGCATCCGAGCCGTCCGGCCCGGCCGCCCAGACCCGGTAGCGGTAGATCGCGCCGGGCGCGGTGTCCTCGTCGAGGAAGTAGCCGCCGGCGCCGCGGAAGCGGCGCTTCGCCCCCGACAGCGGCGAGGTCTCGGCGAACGTCCGCTCGATCATCACCTCGTCGCGTTCCGGCATGGGCCGCCAGGACAGCGCGACCGCGTCATTGGTCATGCTGGCCCGCAGCGCGGTGACCGGCGGCAGCAGNGTGCGGGTCGGCGTGCGGACCGGCGTCGAGCGCAGTCGGCCCGAGGCGCCGCCGACCATCGCGACCACCTCGTGCCAGTGCGGGACGCCTCTGGGTGCCCCGGCGTCGAACAGCTCGGTGCCGGTGGTGATGCCCAGGCTGCGTTCGCGGCGGCCGTTGGGCGCGGACGGGTCCGCCAGCACCCGTGACACCCGGTAGGACGCCCCCGGGGTGACCGACGGCGCCCAGCGCAGCAGCACCGCGCCGTCCTGCTCCACCGCGGTGAGCTCCGCCGGTGCCGCCGGGCGATCCGCCATCGCCGGCTCGGCACCGGGGGTGGCATCCGGTGGCTCGGGGAACCGCGTCGGCGGCAGGTCGGGGGGCGGCTGGTGGCTGGTGCGGCCCGCCACCCGCGTCGCCTCGTCGCAGTCGTCGAGACCGCCGCCCGGCCCGCCCGCGCTGGTGGGGTTTGCGGCGCGGAGCGAGCCGGGAGCCGCGGAGACCTCCGGCAGCGAACCGGTGAACCGGCCCGGCGCGTCGCCGTTCCCGCCGGGCGGCACGGAATACCGCAGGTGCCAGGACAGGGCGTCCCCGCCGCTCACCCCGGGCTGCGGCCAGGAGCGGGCGGCCTGCTCGAGCAGTTCCCGGGCCCGGGCCGGAGTCGGCCGCTGGGCGGGGTCCTTCGCCAGCAGGCCGTCGAGCACCGGGCCGAGGGCGCCGGCCCGCCGAGTCGGGGCGGGCGGGTGAAGCAGGATGGCGGCCAGCATCGCGCCGAAGCTGTCCCGCTCGAACGGCGGGTGCCCCTCCACGGCGTAGTACAGCGTGCCCCCGAGGCTGAACAGGTCCGCCTCGAAGGTCGCCGGCCGGTTGTCGAGCCGTTCCGGGGCCATGTAAAGGGGGGTTCCCAGCACGCCGGTGACCGTGAGCGTTGGATCGCCGTCGCCGGTGGCGATGCCGAAGTCGGTGAGCACGACCCGGCCGTCCGTCCCGATCAGCACGTTGGACGGCTTGACGTCGCGGTGGACGATGNCGTGATCGCGGGCGGCGACGAGCGCGTCGAGCATCGCGATCCCGATCCGGGCGACCTCGGCGGTGGGCAACGGGCCGTCGTCGCGCACGACCTCGAACAGGGACCGGGACGGCACGAGCTCCATCACGATCCAGGGCAGGCCGTGTTCGAGGACGACATCGAGGATCGTGACGACGTGGGGGTGGCCGCGCAGCTTGGCGGCGTGCCGCGCCTCGCGCAACGCCCGCTCGACCCGGTCCGCCCGCTCGGCGCCCGCGACGCCGCCGGCGAACTCGATCTCCTTGAGCGCCGCCTCGGTTTCCAGGACGGAATCGAAGGCGCGCCAGACTGTCCCCATCGCACCCGCACCCAGACGCGCGACGAGTCGGTATCGGCCCGCCACCACGCGGTTGCCTACCGGAACGGCAGCCACGACACCCCCTTGGCTTCGTTCATTGTCGCAGGCCAGCTTCCCAGGTGAACCGAAATATCACGACCGGCGCCGGACCGCCGCCTTGCGCCGATCGGCATGCCCATGCTGATCTGCGTCTTCATCGTGTCGCCATGGTGTTGGTCACCCGCGGCGCGGTCGCCGCCGGCGGCGACCGTCCCCAGCGCCCGTCCCGGCCGGTCGCCGCCGGTCAGGGCGCCGGGCGCAGCAGGGAGCGCCCGGCGTCGTCGGTGTCCTGCCCCGACGCCCTCGGGTCCTGCCCCGACGCCCTCGGGTCGGGCGCCGGACCCGCGGCGGCAGGGTTTGCGGCCACCCCCGGCCGGGCGCCGGTGGTGGCCGGCCGGGGCGGCAGCATGGCGAACGCGCCGGCCGCAGCCACGACCAGGGCAACCGCTACGGACAGCAGCACCCGGCCGGGCTCGTCGACATCCAGGGCTCGGGCCAGCAGCACCCCACCGCCGGACCCGGCGACGGCGGCCAGGACCGTGACCGCGGCACCGATCGCCCGGTTGCTCAGGAACAGCATCTGGGCGCAGATCGCCCCGGTAACGGTGGCCGCCGCGGGGCCGAAGACCGCGTGGCCCGCCCGGGCGGTACCCGCCGCCCAGATCCCGAACGCGCCGACGAGCCCGCCGGCGGCGAGCAGCGCGACCAGCATCCCGCTCGGCACGGCCGGCAGCCGGACCACCGTGGGCGCGGCCGGCCGGACGGGAAGATCACCGCCCGCCTGGTTGGCGGCGGGGGATCGGACGGGGGCCGGCGAGGGGGCCGGTGGTGGCAACGGGATGGGTGGCGGCGGGGTGGGTGGTGGGGTTGGCGGCGGCCCGGGTTGCGCCAACCGGGTCTCGTCGTGATCCGCGCCGCGGTCCTCGGCGCCTCGCGGGCCGGGTGTCGGGGGGCCGGGCGTCGGCGAGTCGGGCGTCCGGGGATCGGGCGTCGGCGGGTCGGGCGTCGGCGGAGTGGTCGGCGAGGGAGTGGTCGGCGTTCCGTGGTCGGCGGTCGCGGGCCGGGAGAGCCGGCGGGTGAGCAACCGGACGAGCTCGCCGGCCGGGGGGCGCTGCGCGGGATCCTTCGCCAGGCAGCGGGATACCGCGTCGAGCAACCGATCGGGGGTGCCGTCGAGATCCGGGTCGGCCGCCCCGATCCGCAGCGCGACGATCTCCTGGGTCTCGCCGCGGAACGGGCGACGCCCGGTCGCGGCGAACACCACGCAGCAGGCCCACGCGAAGATGTCCGCGGCGGGGCTCGCGGTCTGCCCGTCGAGCTGCTCGGGGGACATCCACGCGATCGTGCCGACCAGCTCGCCGGCCTGGGTGTAGCCGGTGTACTCGGCCGAGCGGGCGACACCGAAGTCGATGACCTTCGGTCCGGCCCAGGACATGACGATGTTCGCCGGTTTCAGGTCGCGGTGCACCACCCCGGCGTCGTGGATGGCCTCCAGGGCGGCAGCGAGCCCGATCGTGAGGTTGTCGAGATGCCGGTCGACGAGCGGGCCGTGCTCCAGCACGGCGGCGTGCAGCGTCGGGCCCGGCACGTACTCCGTCGCCAGCCAGGGACGCGAGCCCTCCACCTCGGCGTTGATCACCCTGGCGACGGTGCTGGCCTGGACGTGCCGCGCGGCCGTGACCTCCGAGCGGAACCGCGCGCGGAACTCCGGATCGCTGGCGTACGCCTNGTGCGGCACCTTCACCGCGACCGGCCGATCCTCGTCCGCGAACCCGAGGTAGACGACGCCCATGCCGCCGGCGCCGATGCGGTTGTGCAGGCGGTACGGCCCCATCATCCGGGGGTCGGTGTCGGTCAGTGGTCTCAGCACGGTGTGTCCTCTAGCCCCAGTCTCCNGCGGTCCCGCCTTCGGGCACCATGCTTTTGCGGGTTCCGGTCACGTCAGGTCGTCCCGCAGCTCGGTACCCGCCGGAATTCCCTAAGGTAGTATTCCGCGGCTGCCGGATGCAGCGGTATATAGCAGAAAAGTGGCCCTTCGTAAATGGACAGGGCATCCGGGATACGCCGGTGCGTGGGGTTGGTGCCCCAGAGCGCCGCCTCGTAGTCGCCCTGGTCCCGGTACAGCTCGGCGGTCGCCCGGCGGACCAGCGCCGGGTCGGTGTCGGTGCGGGCGATCAGGCCGTTGGGAATCGTGACGGTCTGGATCTGGCGGATCCCCGCGTAGTCCGTGGGGCCCAGGCTGCCGGCGCCGAACACCTCGCCGGCGTAGAAGTGCTGCCGGTTGCCGTAGAACGTGTTCCAGTCCTTCGTGATCGGGGCCCGGAACTCGGAAAGATCGAGCAGGCGCAGCCGGGCACCGGCGGCGATGGCGGTCCTGATCTGTCGGGTGCCCGCGCCGCCGGCCCAGATGACCGCGTCCACCGTGCCCCCCGACAGCCGCCGCAGTGCGTCGTCGATGGACGAGTCGTCGAGGTCGGGGTGGCAGTCGGGCAACCCGACCCGCAGCAGGACGTCGCCGATCTGGCGGACGCCCGAGCCCGGCCGGCCCGCCGCGATGGTCCGGTGGCACAGGTCGGCCAGTTGGTCGACCCGCCGGTCGTCGGGGCCGAGCGGGCGGTCCCGGACGATCACGTGCAGCAGGTCCCGGTGCACCGGCCCCAGGGTGCGCAGGCCCGCCACCGGGTGACCGCCGCGGGTCGGGTCGAACTGGTTCACCCCCTCGGTGGCGTCCACGGTGGTGTTGAGCTGGGCGATGGCCAGCCCGCAGCGGGGCGGCTCGGGGGATTCCAGGTCGTAGATGTTTTCCGTCGAACCGGCCGTCTCCACCACGTCCACGTCGAAGTGTTCCGGCGCCGCCGCCAGCCGGGCACGGAGCACCCGGGCAAACTGGTTGTACGGGGAACCGACGCTGCCGGTGAAGATCTGCACGGATCTGCATGCAGAGTGGCCGGCGGGCGGCCAGCTGTCCACCGCCGAGGAACGCGCGGATGTCGCGGCGAGGACGGCGGCGACGGCGACGGCGAGCACGACGACGCTGCCCGCGGCGCCGCGTTGGCGTCGGGTCAGCCGTTCCGGCCGATGGCCCGCCGGTTGCTCCGTCGACACCACGCGTCCTCCGCTCTGGACTGTTGGCCGCCGACAACCGTGGTCGCGGAATGCGGAAATCGTAGAGGAATCGTCGTCGCAGGTTCCCGGCCGGGCGGCGCGATTGTCCGTCCTTCGGTCAGCTTCTCGCCAAAACCTTCCGGGCGGCGATTCTTCCCGGCGGCTCGGCTTGTCCGCTGGGCGACATCGGCGCGGTCGACATCGGCGCGGTCGACATCGGCGCGGGTGGCGTCGGTGCGGGGCGCCGGTGCGGGTGGTGCCCGCGGCAGGTCACCCCGCGGGCAACCACAGGTCGACCCCGCCGACGTGCCGTGGCGGGTGGCCGACGAGGCTGCCCAGCAGCGCACGCAGCTCGGCCGGCTGGCGGGCCGGTCCCAGCACGACCGCGTCCGGGGACAGCCGCTCGTACGCATCGCGGACCTGGGGCGATCCGGAGACGGCCGCCGCCGTCGTCGTGCCGTTGTCGATGTCGATGAGGGCGGAGGTCAGGGCGTCGCCGGGGCCGTGGAACGAGGCCCGGCCGGTCGGCCCCGGCACGGTGCAGTAGCAGCCGGGCATGACGAAGCGGAAGTCCGCCTCGGCCTGCCACAGCATCGCCTGCGCCTGCTGGGGATGCGGGTAGGGGACGACGAGGGCGGTGGCGTCCGCCGGTATCTGCCGCACCCCGTCGCCGGTGAAGAACGCGGGAGTATGGGCCGGCGTGGTGAGCAACGGGGCGGGCACGAGCGTGGCCAGCGCCCCGGCGGTCACCAGGGCGGTGCCCGATCGGGCGAGCCGGACGCGCCATCCAGCCGCCCTCCCGGCCTGCCCCGCCTTCTCGGCCGGCCTCGATCCGCCGGCCTGCCCCAGCCGGCCGGCCGCCTGATGCCGACCGCGACCGGCGATGGGGCTGTACAGGTCCGGGAACGTGCCGTCCACCGGCGGGACACCCGCCGCGTCGGTGGCGCGCCGGCCCCGCTCGGCCATCTGGTCCAGGCCGACGGCCGTCAGGGCGGCCGCGCACATCATCACGTACAGCGCGAACCGTGAGGGCAGGGCGTTGTGGAGCACGGGCACCCGTTCGAGCACCAGCCAGGGCAGCGGGATCGCCGTGGCGCGGCCATCGACGTGCAGGTGATCGCCCAGCGAGAGGACCGCCATCACCAGACCGACGGGGGCGAGGACGCCGACGAGCGGGTGGCGGCGCGCGCGGACCGCCGCGGCCAGCGCCAGCAGGATCAGGGGAATCCCCAGGTAGCCGCCCACCTCGACGGCGTTGCCGGTGAAGCGCAGGCTGTGCCGCAGGGCGAGGTCCGGGGCGATCTCCTGCAGCGGCGTCGGCGTGACGAAGCTCCACAGGTCGGTCACGGCGATGCCGGACGGTTGGATCGAGCCATGGACCCGCTGCCCGCCGAAGAACTGCACGCCCAGTGGCCAGGCGAGCAGGGCGGCGGCCACCAGCGCGGCCGTCGCGAGACCGCGCAGCACGGGGCCCAGCCGCTCGCGGGCCACCGCACGGTTGCGGACGGTGAGGACCACGAGCCCGACCGCCGCCGTCAGCGCCGAGGTCGCGAGGATCTCCTCGCCGATGAGGGCCTGGGCGGCCGCCGCGAGCCCCAGCAGGATCCCCGTGCGCCGCGGGCTGCGGCCGCGGACGACCAGGTCGTCAAGCAGCAGCAGCACCAGCGGCGGGAACGGGGCGAACGCCAGGTGCAGGTGGCCGTAGGAGCTGCCGATCAGGTACGGCCCGAAACCGTAGAGCAGGCCGGCGAGGGCGGCGGGGCCGTCGCGGACCCAGCGGCGCAGCACCCAGAACAGGGCGAGGCCGCTGACCACGGGGGCGAGCGTGAGCAGCACCGTCAGCGTGGTCACGGGACCGCCGAGCAGGGTGATCGGCGCCGCGAGCAGGCCGAGCAGCAGCACCGGCGTGCTCCAGAGGATGTTCGCGCCGGCGGGGGAGTTGATGCGGTGGGTCAGGAACGGGTCGAGCCCGCTGCCGAACGCATGCGGCGTCCAACCGAGGAACCACGAGAACAGGTAGGCGTCATTGCCGCCGTAGGTGACCTCCCCGAGATGTCGCCAACTCGCGCGGAAGATCCAGACGGACAGGATCAGGTAGCCGAGCGCCACCGCGAGCGGCACCANCCGCCCCCGGTCGCGGGCGTCCGCTGTGGAGAGTTGCCGCTGCCCGGCGGGCGTGACCATCGGATACGCGCCGGCAGCCGCGGTCCGCGGGCTGCTGGTCTTCGGAGCTCCCCTTCGCGGGGTTCCGGTACTGCTGATCTCGGAGCTGGTCACGACGGTCCCCCCCTCGCGTGCCCCGCGGCCCGACGTGCTGCCCGCACTCGTCGGGATGCGTGACGTTGCCGACGATATCCGCCCCGGCTACCTCCATTAGGAGCAAAACGCACTGGATTAGGTGCGCAGTGTGACCGGCGTTGGTGGGAGTGGTCCCGCAGGAGATACCCGTTCCTGGGAGCGTCCCGACCGGCTGGCGGCACATCGGCCGCGGTGGCGCGTTATTTGGCCGGATTCATCCGGCGATTCGATCGATGCCCNTCGCCTCGGGCCCGGATGGCGTCCACTCGGCGACGAGGGCGGAAAAAGTGCGATATCTCGCGATGGCGTAGCCGGTGGACACGACGCCGTGGCGGTCGAGCACGGCGACGGGATAGCCGCGTTCCGCGCGGTAACCCCGCTCGCCGATGATGATCCGCCCGCCCAACCGGACCACGCCGACCACGCAGGGCAGCGCGGTCCAACGAGGCCGGCGCGCCGCGGCGAGGATCTCCGGGGTGCGCCAGGCGTACAGGCCGCACAGGCAGTGCTCGTCCGGCACCCGGTGCTCGTCCGGCACCCGGTCGTGCCCCGGCCAAGGTTCGCTGGCGGTGGTTGAGTCGAGCCGCTTCGTTCGCAGACAGCGCGCCTGCGTGATGCCGTCGGNCCGCCACAGCAGCATGCCCGGAGGGAACGGCGACCACGGCGTCCAGGCCGGGCGTAGCTGCCCCTGGCCGTCCACCGCCCACTGGCGCCAGCCGAGCAGGCTCACCCGGGCACCGGCTCCGGTTCTGGTTCCGGNGCGGGGGCGGCCGGGACGGCCGGGATCGTCAACGGCTCGGCATCAGGGAAGCTGATCGGCTCGTCCTCGACGATCCGTTCGGGTTTGCCCACATCACCCACGTCTCCACGGTGAACGCCGAGGCCCGCTGGCGTCAATGGCAACTCGGGACCGGGCGGCCCGCCGCACCGCGGCGCGGGGGCCGGCCTGACCGCCCGGGACCGGGTCGCCTGCTGGTCGCGGGGGTCGCGGAGGCCGGTCGCGCACGGTGGCGCGGCGCAGGGAACGCCGCCGCACCGGACGGCACCGACGGGTGTGTCGGGCTAGTCCGGCATTGGTGTTCAATGTGGCCTTCGCATAGTCCTGTGGGGTGATGTCGTTGCTGGGCACGTCCGCGGCCGATCGGCTGCCCGATTCCTCGTCACCGAGTCCGGACCGCGCCGATGTCGGCACGGCGCTCGTGGACGTCCCGGCTTCCGAGGTCGTCCCGGCTTCTGGGGACGTCCCGGCGTCCGCACGGTCCACCGGCCCCGTCCCGGCCGCCGACCCGGCGGGGGACGGCCCGTACGAGATGGCCGCGACGCTGCTGTGGGCCCGCGTGCTCGGGGTCGCCGCCACCGGCCCGCACGAGGACGTCGTGGGCACCCCGGGCGGGGAGGCGGCCGCGGGCGAGCTCGCGGCGATCCTGCGCGACGAGTTCGGGGTGGCGCTGGACGTGTCGGAGATCGTGGCGGCCCGTACGCCGGCCGGGTTCGCCGCCGTCTGGGCCGCCCAGCAGGGCGAGGCGGACCGCCATCCCACCGTGGTGTCACTGACCGCCGCCGCGCCCGGCACCCCGCTGTTCTGCTTCCCCGAGGCCGGCGCACCCGCCATCGCCCTGCTGCCGTTCGCCCGGCACTTCGCCGCCGAACGCCGCGTTTACGGCCTGCAGGCGCACGCTCTCGAACAGCGCGGCATCCCGGACTGGTCGGTGGCGGCCGCGGCCCGCCGGCATGTGGCCGAGCTCCGGCTGCTGCAGCCGGTCGGCCCGTATCTGCTGGTGGGGCACTCGTTCGGCGGCCTGATCGCGCTCGAGGTCGCCCGGCTGCTGCGGCGGGCGGGCCACGAGGTCGGCCTGCTGGCGTTGATCGACACCTACCTGCCGGGCACCGCCCGGCTGACCCGCACCGGCGCGATCATCCCGACAAGCCAGTTGGAGGGCCGGCATCCGGACCGGCAGGCCGACATCCCGAGCTCGGCCGGCCCCGGGCCGCTCGCCGCCGACGACGGCCCCGCGCTGAGCCCGCGGGTGGTGGCCGACCGGCTGCGGCAGCTCGTCGAGCTCCCGCTCGCCGGGGTCGTCCGCTTCCGCGGGACGCACCGCTACGACATCTTCCACAACCAGGGCCGCATCCTCACGATGGCCTACCGCCCGCATACCTATGAGGGGCGCACGGTCGTCTGGCTCGCCGACGACCACGACGAGATCGAGGCCTGGCGCGGGGTACTCACCGGTCCCGCATCGATCCGACGCATCCTCGGTGACCACCGGGCGGTCCTGCGCCAGCCCCTGATCACCGAGGTGGTCGCCGGTCTGCGCGCGGATCTCGCCGCCGTGCCGGGCATCGACACCGCCGCTCGCTGAGCGCCTGCTGTCCGACACGAAGCGTGCGGGCAGCGGGACCGTGACCGCTCGGTGCCGCCGGGCGCCCATCGTCGGGCGGACTCGGGGCCCGCGCAGTGCCCGCGGCGGTGACCCGCGCCCGCAAAGGTGACCCACGTCGCTCGTTCAGCGCCCACTATGGGGCGAGGGCTCGGGCGTCGACGGATCCCGGGCCGGGATGGAGAACCGATGAAGGTCCGGATCGGCATTGGCTTCGGCAGCGTCGCGCCGGCCGGGTTCGCGGCCCTGGTGGACCGGCTCGAGAAGCTCGAGATCGACTCGCTGTGGCTGTCCGAGCAGCTCTCCACGCCCGCCGTGGACCCGCTCGCCGGGATGGCCTTCGCCCTGGGCCGCACCAGCCGGCTGAAGATCGGTACCGGGGTGGCGGTGCTGCCGGGTCGCAATCCGGTGCTGCTCGCCAAGCAGCTGGCGTCGCTGGCGCTGCTCGCCCCGCGTCGGGTGCTGCCGGTGCTCGGCCTCGCCCCGGGCCGGCCGGCCGACCGGCCCGCCTACCCGCTTCCCCCGGGGCGGACCGGGGCCCAGGCCGCGCCGACGGCGGGCCGCCGAGGCGAGGTGTTCGACGAGGCCCTGGATGTCCTGCGCCGGCTGCTGCGCGAGCCGCGGGTGACCTTCCACGGCGAGTTCTTCGACTTCACCGACGTCGGTATCGGGGAGCTGCCCACCCGACCGCTGGACATCTGGCTCGGCGGCGCGGCCCCGGCCGCCCTGCGTCGGATCGGCCGCTTCGGCGACGGCTGGCTGGCGAGCATGGTCAGCCCCGAGCAGGCGGCGGCCGGCATCGCCGAGATCAACGCGGCCGCTGCGGCGGCCGGCCGGCGGATCGACGACGACCACTTCGGGCTGAGCCTGCGCGTCGCCTTCGCGCCGCCGGCCGCCGACTCGCTGGCGGCGCTGCGGGGGCGCTACCCCGATGTCGATCCGGCGCGGCTCATGCCGGTCGGGTGGGCCGCGGCGCGAGAGCTGATCGGCGAGTACCTCGCCGCCGGGGTGAGCAAGTTCGTCGTCCACCCGATGACGACGCCGGACGGCTGGCCGAGCTTCCTCGATTCCTTCGCGGCCGAACTGATGCCACTTGAGAACTGACGCCATCCGGAACCGCGACGCCATCCGGAACCGCGACGCCATCCGGAAAACGCGACTCAGTCCGGAGAACGGACTCCGTGTCAAGAACGCGAGGCCGTCCGGGATGACGATGACCCGGAGAACCTTGCCTACGGACGATCCGGGCTTGCCGGACAACCCGGACGGCTCCTGGCCCGGTTGGCGGTTACCGATCCGGACTCCGATCGGCGGTACACGGATGGTTTGACGGACGCGCTCCTCGCCGCGGCGCATCACGTGATGCTGAAACCGCCGTCCACCACGAGCGTCTGCCCGGTGACAAAACTGCCGGCGTCCGAGGCCAGGAAGAGCAGCGCGGCGGTCAGTTCCGCCGGCTCCCCGAAGCGACCGTCCAGGACCCGCGTCAACTGCGTCTCGACGTAGCCGGGCTGGTACTCGTCCGTCATCTCGCTGCGGAAGAAGCCGGGGGCGAGCGCATTCACCCGGATGCCCTGGCGGCCGGTCCACTGCTGGGCCAGATCCCGGGTGAGCCCGAACAGCCCGGCCTTGCTGGCCGTGTAGGCGGCCTGCGGCAGCCCGGCGGTCGTCAGGCCCAGCACGCTGGAGATGTTGACGATGCTGCTGCCCGGCCGCATCACTCGGGCGGCGGCCTGCGCCATCCAGTAGCAGCCGCTGAGGTTGACGTCCAGGACGGAGCGGAACTGTTCGGGCGTCTCCTTCAGGGCCGGCACGGCCGTCCCGATCCCGGCGTTGTTGACCAGGACGTCCACCCGGCCGAAGGCCTCCATCGCAGCCGCCGTGATCCGCTCGGCGCTGGCCGGGTCGGCCACGTCGGCGGCGACGGCGAGGGCCCGCCGGCCGGCCGCCTCCACCAGCTTCGCGGTGTCCTCGAGCCGCTCGACCCGCC
The DNA here is from genome assembly GCF_001421075.1 of Frankia sp. CpI1-P. NCBI lineage: Bacteria > Bacillati > Actinomycetota > Actinomycetes > Frankiales > Frankiaceae > Frankia > Frankia sp. CpI1-P. The sequence continues at coordinate 18,535 of NZ_LJJX01000035.1, forward strand.
GGGCGCCGAGGACCACGTCCGCGCCGGCCTCGGCGAGGCCGCNGGCAAAGTCCACCCCGAGACCGGAGGACGCCCCGGTGACGATCGCGACCCGACCGTCCAGCCGGAACCGGTCCAACACCGACATCTGCTGCTCCTTCGCGCCGAGGGTGCCACCGTCGTGCCGGCGGCGGTCGTCACGCGACCCGTGGGCCGCCGGTGCGGACCCGCCGCGAACCGCCGGCGGACCCGGTCTCGCCATGGTGGAAGCGTCGCAGGTGAGGCCCATCGACGCGCCGGGAGTACCGGAGGTGATCGCCTGCGTCTCCTGGGTCACGGCCGGTCGGTTCGGCCCACTGGTGGGAGCACTCCAGGGCCCATCGGTACCGCCAAGGTCTTCCCCTTTCCGGTCTCGCCCGCCACAATCAACCGGGAACGGTGAGCGGCTGACGGGCGGTNCGGATCCGGCATCTGGCGGTATTACCCCGCCGGGGCTGCCGGCATCGCGCCCAAACGCGATCCGGAACAGATGATCTGCGGGTAGAGGGGGTACTGACGATGAGTCGGTTACCCCTACATCGCAGGCCGTGAAGCGAGACAATCCCGTTCACACCGACAGTCGATCGACGACGCTGGGGAAAGCCTCGCGGGAGGAAACGTGGAACGGGCAGAGCGAACGGAAGTCACTCCCCGGGTTCGGACCGAACGTCATGTGGTGGTCGGCGTTCGCTTCGGGGATGTGTCGGATATGGCTGATGTATTGCTGGCCGCTGACCTCGCCGCGCGGCTCGACGCCCATCTCGTGCTCATCGCGACGATGGATCGCTGGTCCCGCTGGGCAAGGTGGACCGCGGGGGTGTACTGCGCCTTCGGCGTCGAGACTGTCATGTGCGCCGCTCGGATCGCCGAGGAGGAGACCCGCGAGGAGCTCGAACGCCGGCTGCGTTCGCTGCTCGACCTCGTCGGCGTCGACTGGAGCGTCCAGTGGGCCACCGGCTCCCCCCGCCGGGCCGCCGTGCGTTACACCCGCCGCCACCCCGACGCGATGGTGATCCTGCGCCCCGAGCGCGCCCGCTGAGCCCACCGCGGTGCCGGCGGCCCGGTCACCGTCCACCGCTCACGTCCAGCACGGCCCCGGTCACGTAGGACGCCTGCGCCGTGCAGAGCCAGGCCACCGCGGCCGCCACCTCCTCGGCCCGGCCCGGCCGGCCCAGTGGCACGGTCGCGCCCAGCCGCCGCGCCCGATCCGGATCCCCGCCCGAGGCGTGGATCTCGGTGTCGATGTATCCCGGGCGAACGCCGTTCACCCTGATGCCCTCCGTGGCGACCTCCTGGGCGAGCCCCAGCGTCATCGTGTCGAGGGCTCCCTTGCTCGCCGCGTAGTCGACGTACGTCCCCGGGCTGCCGAGTCGCGCGGCCGCGGAGGAGACGTTCACGATCGAGCCGCCCGGCCCGCCGTGGCGCGTCGACATCCGGCGCACTGCGGCCCCCGCGCACAGGAAGGCGGCGGTGACGTTGACGGTGAACATCATGTGCAGCCGCGCGTGGTCCATCTCGTCGATCCTGGCCGCGGGGGCGACCACCCCCGCGTTGTTGACCAGAACCGTCACCGGGCCGAGCCGGTCCGCGGCGGCGAACAGGTCGGTGACGGCGGTGGGGTGCGCGAGGTCGGCGGCGGCCGCCGCGGCGGTGACGCCGCGCTCCCGGCACGCCCGCACCACCCGGTCGGCGGCGGCGGAGTCGCTCCGGTAGCCCACGCAGACGTCCCAGCCGAGCCGGGCGAGCGCGACCGAGCAGGCCGCGCCGATCCCACGGCCACCACCCGTGACGACTGCCACTCCGCGCGTACGCGGCTCCGACATAACCATCACTCCTCGTGCTTGTCGAATGACTTACAGGCTCCAGGCCCCAGGCCGCCTGCGCGCCGCCCGGCGAAGCGGTGGGGATGTCCGAAGTGTCGTGGTCCGGTAGTCCCCCCGGCGGCCAGAGGAGCTACCACTACTGTGGCCGAGCGTTGAACATCCGACGCTGACAGTGTCAAATCGCGGTGGAGCCGTCACAGTGCCTCCCTCCGATGCGTCCCTCAGGTGCGTCGGTGTCGTGACGCGACCGTCTCTGTCGTGGCTCGACCGTTCATGTGGCGGATGTCTGACAGCGCATATCGCGTGGCGTGACGGCGGTTCGGAGGAGCACAGTCGTCATCGACACGGTGACCGGTGGGCTCGCGTCGGCTGATGGTCTGCCCGTAGGTCCAGGGCATACCAGGCGGTTCGCGATGGTTGTCGGTCTCGTGCGGGTGGCGGGACCGGTGCGGCCGGGGGTTGGGCCCACCATCCACCGCGGATCGATCGGCGTGGCGCGTCGTGGTGGNCGCGAGACGTTGGGAGGAACACCGATGAGCTGGGCCCCATCCACGGACTCGGCCGATGGCCGCCGCGCGGCGGTGAGCTCGCCCCTGGTCCGGCACGGACTGGGGACGCTGGGCTGCCCGCTGCCGCGAACCTCCAGCGCGCCGCCCGATCAGCTTGGCGGGATCGGCCCGGGCGCCGCCCCGTCGGCGGGGTCGCTCGCCCGGGCGCGCCGGGTGGCCGGGGCGGTGGCGTACGCCGTCAGCCAGCTCCTGCTCATCGCCGTGCTCTACGGGACATACAGCTTCAGCCGCCACCTGGCCAGCGGCCGGGAACCGGCGGCGCTGGCCGCCGCGAAGGACGTCTGGCGGCTCGAACGATTCCTGCACCTGCCCAGCGAGGTCGCCGTCCAGCGGCTGGCGCTGCACTCGCACCTGCTGATCCGGGCCGCGGACTGGTTCTACATCCTCGTCCACTTCCCGTCGGTCATCATACTATTGCTGTGGGTGTTCATCCGGCATCGTNGGCACTGGACGCGCATCCGCAACGTTCTGATCATGACCACGGGCCTGGCGCTGATCATCCATCTGTTGTACCCGTTGGCGCCGCCCCNCTTCCTGCCGTCGGTGCTGCACGTGCCGCTCGTCGACACCGGCGCGGTCTACGGCCCCTCTCCCTACGGGGAGGGCAGCGGCGGGATCGCCAACGAGTACGCGGCGATGCCAAGCCTGCACGTCGGGTGGTCGTTGCTCGAGGCCTGGGCGGTCATCACGATCCTGCACCACCGCGCCCGGTGGCTGATGGTGCTGCACCCGATCCTCACCATCATGGTCGTGGTCGTCACCGCCAACCACTANTGGCTCGACGGCATCGTGGGCTCCTCGCTGGTGGTGCTCTCGATCGTCGTGCTCGACCAGGCCAACCGCAGGTGGGCCCGGCGCGGGCTGAACCGGCACGAGACACCCCTGCGGATCCCGGCACCGGCACCGGGATCGGACGTGCCGGCGTCGACCGTGCCGGCGTCGACCGTGNCGGCATCGACCGTGATGGCATCGGACGTGCCGCCGAACCAGCCGGCATCGTCGCCGGAGGCGGGGGCTGTGCCGGTGGCTGTGCCGGTACCGCGTCCGGAGTCCGGCGGCGGGATAGGGCCGTAGCCAGGGGTACGTAGAGCGGCGGGAGCAACCGCGACCGCGGGCGCACGGACACGGGGTGGTGGCCATGCAGACGGCCGATGTGGCGATCGTGGGAGCGGGGCTCGCCGGGCTTTCGGCCGCCACGCTGCTCGCCGACCAGGGTCTCGGCGTGGTGGTCTGGGAGGCGGCCGACGATGTCGGCGGGCGCGTCCGCACCGACGAGGTGGACGGGTTCCGCCTGGACCGCGGCTTTCAGGTGCTGCTGCCCTCCTACCCCGAGGTCCGGCGTCAGATCGACCTGCCGGCGCTGCGCCCGCGGCCGTTCCTGCGCGGGCTGGTGCTGCGTGACGGCGTCCGGTCGGTGGTGCTCGGCGATCCGATCGGCGGCGCGGACGCGCTCGCGGGCCTGATCCCGGGCCGGGCACTGCGGGCTGCGGACCTGGCCCGGCTGGCGGCCCTCACGGCGCGCGACCGCCTGCGGCCGCCGTCGACGCTGGTCGCGGGACCCGAGCGCAGCACCCGAGAGGATCTGCGGGCCCGCGGTCTGTCCGCCCACGCGATCGACGGGGTGCTCGCGCCGCTGCTGCGCGGCATCTTCCTGGAGGAGGATCTCGCGACCTCGGCCCGGTTCTTCCACCTCGTCTGGCGCANCTTCGCCAGCCAGGCGCCGGTGCTGCCGGCCGAGGGCATGGCTGCGCTGCCCCGCCAGCTCGCGGCCCGGCTGCGGCCGGGCACGGTGCGGCTGAACTGCCCCGCCGACATCGTCACCCGCGGCGGAGTGCGTTCCCGCGACGGGGAGTCGCTGCGGGCCAGGGCGGTGATCGTCGCCACCGACGGCACCACCGCCGCCCGGCTGGTGCCGGGGATCGCCGAACCGGCCTGGCACGGCGTGACCACCTACTACTTCCGGGCGGACGAACCGCCGCTGCGCCGCGGCGCGCTCGTCGTCGAGGGGGCCGTCGACGCCCGGCNCCCGGCGCGCTCGTCCCGGACCGGACCGGTGATCAACACGGTGGTTCTCAGTGAGGTGGCGCCCTCGTACGCGCCGCCGGGGTCCGCGCTGATCGCCGCCTCGGTGCTGGGCGTGCCCGAGGACGCCCCGGCCGCCGCGGTGCCGCCCGGTCCACTCGACCTCACCGACCCGTTGCGGGCGACGGGTCCGCTCGACCTGACCGACCCGAGCGCGGCGGCCGCGCCGGCCTCGGCGCCGTCCGGCAGCGAACGGGCCGTGCGTGCCCACCTCGGTGCCCTCTACGGCGCCGACACCGCCGGGTGGACGCTGCTGGCCACCTACCCGGTGGCGCGGGCGCTGCCCGACATGACCAGCCCGCGCGTGCTGCGCCGGCCGGTGCGCACCCCGTCCGGCGTCTACGTGTGCGGCGACCATCGGGACACCAGCTCGATCCAGGGCGCCCTGTACTCCGGCCGGCGCGCCGCCGAGGCCGTCCTGGCCGATCTCGGCGTCGCCCGTCCCGACCCCTCCGCGGACAGCGCCAGCAGATGGACCGAGGCCAGCGACGCCGACGCGGGCGTCTACGCCGCCGTCGCCCGGAAACGATGACGGCCGGCCCTCGACCGCTCCCCCTCACCAAAGCGGTCTAGCTGCACCTTTGGTGTAAACCGGCCCGAGGTCTACCCGCGTGGGTGATGATGAAATCCGGCGTCGGCGCTACGATCTGTCCGTCTGTAGCACGATGTTCACCCCGTGGGGTGGTTCACCTGGATGAGAACACGAGTTCCCTGGCCCGCGGCCTGCTGGACGCCGCGCCGGACGCGATCGTGGGCGTCCGGGCGGATGGCCGGATCGCGCTGGTCAACGCCCAGGCCGAGCGCCTGTTCGGCTACACCCGAGAGGAACTGCACGGCGAGCCCGTCGAGATCCTGATCCCCGAGTCCGGCCGCCGCCTCCACCCGCACCACCGCGATTCCTACCTGCACGACCCGCAGCCGCGGCCGATGGGCGCGGGGATGGAGCTCGCCGGCCGTCGCCGCGACGGCAGCGAGTTCCCGGCGGAGATCTCCCTGTCGGCCATCGAGAGCGAGGACGGGCTCCTCATCACGGCAGCGGTCCGGGACGTCACCGACCGCAAACGGACGGAGGCCAAGTTTCGCGGCCTGCTGGACTCGGCGCCGGACGCCATCGTCGCCGTCCTGTCCGACGGCCGGATCGCGCTGGTCAACGCCCAGGCCGAGCGCCTGTTCGGCTACAGCCGCGACGAGCTGCACGGCCAGTCGGTGGAGATCCTCGTGCCGGAGGCCGGCCGGAGTCGCCATCCGCAGCACCGCGAACGCTACTTCCACGATCCGCGGCCGCGGCCGATGGGCGCCCAGATGCAGCTCGCCGCCCGCCGCCGCGACGGCAGTGAGTTCCCGGCGGAGATCTCGCTGTCCGCCCTGGAGACCGAGGACGGCCTGCTCGTCTCGGCGGCGATCCGGGACGTGACCGACCGGCTGGAGGCGCAGGCGGAGCGGGAACGCCTGCGCGCGCAGNCCGAACGCAAGCGGATCGAGGCCCAGCTCCATCAGTCGCAGCGGCTGGAGAGCCTCGGCCAGCTCGCCGGCGGCGTCGCGCACGATTTCAACAACCTGCTTGGTGTGATCATCAACTACACCGCCTTCGTCGGCGAGGTGGTGGCGACGGCGGCCGAACGCGACGGCGGCCAGTGGGAGGCGGCCCGCCGCGACATCGAACAGGTCCAGCGGGCCGCCGAACGGGCCACTCAGCTCACCCACCAGCTCCTCGCCTTCGGCCGCCGGGAGGTCGTCCAACCGCGGGTGCTCAACCTCAACGACGTCGTGTGGGACATCGAGGAGATGCTGCGGCGCACCCTCGGTGAACACGTCGAGCTGATCACCCTGCCGGCCGCCGATCCCTGGCCGGTCTTCGCCGACGCCGGTCAGCTCGAACAGGTGCTGGTCAACCTGGCCGTCAACGCGCGCGACGCGATGCCCGGCGGCGGCAAGCTCACGATCGACACCTCGAACATCCTCGTCCACGAGGACATCGCCGGCGACCGGCCCGGCCTGAAGGCCGGCCGGCACGTCAACCTGCGCATCAGCGACAGCGGCAGCGGCATGGCCCCGGAGACGGTCAGCCGCGCCTTCGAACCGTTCTTCACCACCAAGCGCAAGGGGGAGGGCTCCGGCCTCGGCCTGGCCACCGTGTACGGCATCATCACCCAGGCCGGTGGCCACGCGGAGATCTTCTCCGACGTGGGCCTGGGGACCACGGTGAGCATTCTGCTGCCGGCGGTGGACAGCGTCGCCGCGACTCCCGAACCGATCTTCGACGGGGCCATCCTCACCGGCGGCGAGACCATTCTCGTCGTCGAGGACGAGNGGGCGATGCGCGAGGTCACCCGGCGTCTGCTGGCCCGCAACGGCTACCAGGTCATCACCGCCGCCGACGGGCACCGCGCCGTCGAACTCGCCGTGAGTCACCCCACCGAGATCCATCTGCTGCTGACCGACGTCGTCATGCCGCAGGTCCTCGGCCGGACCGTGGCCACGCTCGTCCGCCGGCACCGGCCGGGCATCCGCGTGCTGTTCATGTCCGGGTACGCCTACCCGGTGCTGGCGCACAACGGGACCCTCGATCCGGGACTGACGCTGCTGGGCAAACCGTTCTCCGAGCAGATGCTGCTGGCGAAGGTGCGGGACGTCCTCGACAACCCGGTCGAGAACTGATCGAGGCGGGGCTGGGTGCCGAAGCTAGGTGCTGGGGCGGTCGAGGCGGAGCGCGGCGCTCCAGCCGCCGTTGGCGGGGTCGTGGCGCAGCTCGACGCCGAGCAGGTCGGCGACCGGGCGCAGCCGTGCGGCCCGCGCCGCGTCCGCGGGCGGCTCGTACCCGCCCGGCCGGACCCGCAGCCGCAGGTCGACCGCGGCCGGCGCGGAGCGCACCGCGAGCCAGGCATGCTCGCCGGTCCCCACCGGGTCGCTCGCCATCAGCAGCAACTGCGCGGCGGCCAGCACCACCGAGATCTCCGCGCGGGTGGGCGGGTGGTCGTCGACCTGGAGATCGGTGTCCAGGCGGTGGACGAGCAGACCGGCGATCCGCAGGGCGAACCCCGCCGCAAGGGACCGGCGCGCGTCGTAGCCGAGGCGGAAGGCGCCCGGCGGTAGCTGTAACGCGCTCGTCGTGGACCGCAGATGGTGCTCGATCCCGGCGACGCGGTCCGCGAGGTCGCCGGCCAGCCGCCGCCGGACNCTGGCCAGTTCGAGCAGGACGGCGGTGAATTCCTGCATAGGGCCGTCGTGCAGTCGTTCGGCCAGCGCCCGGTGCCCGCGCTCCTGCAGGGCGACCATCAGGTGGAGCAGGTCGAGCGCCGGTGCGGGCGGGGAGCCGTCCGGTCCCGGCGGGCGGGGGACGGGGCAGGGCGGGGTCCGCGCCGGAGCGGTCTGCGTCGCGGTCGCCGGTTCGTCGCCGTTGGTCTGTGCCGTCACCCGCCGTCGGCTCCGTGTTCCTGGTCGGCTCCGCGTGCCCGGTCGGCTCCGCNTGCCCGGTCGGCTCCGCGTGCCCGGTCGGCTCCGTGTGNCCGGTCCGCTGGGAGGACCTCGCGAACTGCGGCGATCAGCTCGTCGGCGGTGAACGGTTTGGTCACCACCGGCAGACCAGCCGGCACCGGATCCAGCCCGGCGGCACCCGTCAGGACCAGGCAGCGCGCCGTGACGGCCGGGTCGATCCGGCGCAGCTCGTCGATGAGATCCGCGCCCGAGCGGCCACCGAGCCGCAGATCGATGAGCAGCACGTCGTGGGCGGCNGCGTCGAGCAGCAACGCCTCCTCGACGGAGCCCGCGGCACTCACCCGGAACCCCTCCGCGCACAGGATCCGGCCCAGCAGCGCGCGCAGCATCTCGTTGTCATCGACGACGAGCGCCGTCGGAGCGTCCATTTCCCCACCAGCCTCAGCCGCCGCATCCGCCCAGCACACGTCCCCTCCGCCGCAACGGTACCGGTAACCGGTCGGGCACCAGGGGCTCCCGCCGACTCTCGCCGGCAGTGGGGCCGGCCGGCTGCGCCGTAGCCGCGGCCGCGGGCGGCGGGTGAGCCGCATCACCCCTGCACCGGCCGGTCCTTATGGGCCGCCGCCGCCGGTCAACAGGTCGTCGAGCTCCGCCCAGGTCGGCATCGCGGGGCCGGCGCCCGGACGCTGCACGGCGATGGTGGCGGCGAGGTTGGCGTGGAACAGGGCGGTGGCGGCGGGCAGACCACCGGCGAGGCCGGCGCCGAACGCCCCGCAGAAGCAGTCGTCGGCCCCGGCTGTGTCGACGACCGGGACGCGCCGCGCGGCGAGGGTGACGACCGTCCCGGCGATCCGCGCGCACACCCCGGCGCCGCCGAGGGTGACGACGATGTTGTCGTTCGGTCCGGCGCCGTCGGCGAGCAGGCCGCGCACCTCGACCAGGGCCCGCGGTCCGGGCAACGAGCCGACGCCGACGGCGGCCGGGACCAGGCTCGCGAACTCGTGCTCGTTGACCAGGACCACGTCGGCGGCGGCGAGCAGGTCGGCCTCGGTGACCAGGTCGGCCTCGGTGACCAGGTCGGCCTCGGTGACCAGGTTGGCTGCGGGGGGCCGGTGCGGGGCCGCGTTCAGCAGTGTTCGGGCGCCCGCGGCGCGGGCGCGGTCGAGTGCGGCCGCATTCACCGACGCGGGGATCTCGTTCTGCAACAGCACCACGTCACCCGGGCCTAGCCGCAGCGCATCCAGGCCGCGCGCCGACACGGTGGCGTTGGCGCCCGGCACGATGACGATCACACTCTCGCCGGTCTCGTCGACCGTCGTCACGGCCGTGCCGCTGGGCCCGGCGACGACCGCCAGCGGGGTGACGTCGACCGCCTCGCCGCGCAGGAACTCCCGCAGCGCCGAGCCGAAACCGTCGGAGCCGACAGCGCCCACCATGACCGTCTCGGCGCCCAGCCGGCGGGCCGCCACGGCCTGGTTGGCGCCCCTGCCGCCGGGGGACAGCGTCACGGAGCTCCCGATCACCGTCTCGCCCGGCCCGGGGATGCGATCCGCGCGGGCCGTCACGTCCATGCTGGTCGAGCCGACCACCACGACCCGTCCCACCGCGCGCCTCCCGCGACCTGGTCACCGGCGTGCCGCCTGGATGTCGCCGACGGCCGGGCCTGTCCATCGTGGCAGAGCCGGGCCGCGGCCGGGGGCCGGACGGCCGGGTACCGCCCAGACCTGGGCACGGGGCCGATTCGTGGTCGGTCGATTCGTGGTCGGCCGATCAGTGGTCGGCCGATCAGTGGGTGGCAGGGAACATCTCCCGCTGGGCCCGGGCGGCGCGCTTCGCCGCGTACATGTCTGCGTCGGCGTGGCGGACGACGAGGTCGGGATCGCGCGGTTCGGCCCCGCCACCGACGGCGCGCGAGGACGCCAGCCCCACGGTCGCCCCGACGACGATGGCGTGGCCGGCCGAGAGGATCGGGGCCGCGACGGTCTCGCGTACCCGCTGGGCGATGTGCCGCAGGGCATCGGCGTCGACGTCGGGCAGCACCATGACGAACTCGTCGCCGCCGAGACGGAACACCGTGCCGTCCGGCGGTTGGGCCCGCAGCACCTCGGTCAGCCGGGCCGCGATGATGCGCAGCACGTCGTCGCCCGTCTGGTGGCCGAAGGTGTCGTTCACGGGCTTGAAGCGGTCGAGGTCGACGAGCAGGATCGCGAAGGGCGACCGCTGCTCGGTGAGGTGGTCGAGCAGCTCGGTGAGTGCTACCCGGTTCGCCAGTCCCGTCAACGGGTCGCGGGTCGCCCGTTGCCGCAGTTGCTCCTGGAGCTGGCGCCGCTCCCCGACCTCGTGGCAGGTCAGNAGCAGGCCGCCGTCCAGGTAGCCCGGCCCGGAGGCGGCCCGCCAGGCGGTGGCCTCGATGTCGAACCACCGGTACCCCCCGTCGGCCGTGCACAGTCGGACGTCCAGCAACGACGCCGGGTTACCTCGAAGCCGTTCGTCGAGGAAGCCCCGCATCCAGTCCCGGTCCTCGGGATGGACGAGCTCGAGCAGGGGCAGCCCGATCCTGGTCTGGACCGGGTAACCCAGCAGGCTCTCGATCGCGGAGCTGATGAATGTCGGGAAACCGGCCCGGTTGAGGTTGATGATGATGTCGTGCGACTCGTGCAGCAGGGTCTGCAGCCGCGCGCCGTCGCGCCGAATCGCCTGGTCCTCCCGCAGGATCGCGCGCATCAGCCCCGCCACGGTGACGACGACGATCGCGACGAGCAGCAGGTCGCTGAGGGCATGGTTGGGCCGCGGCCCCTCCGCCGCTCCTCGGCCGTCGCGCCGCACGACGAGGTACGCCGGCATGGGACTCGCGGGGATCCTGGTGGCCACCGCGACGCGACCGCCGCCGCGGCTGTCCCGCACCGTCACGCGCCGGCTGTGCCCGGGCGTGATCGGGCGCAGCTCGCCGGGGTCGACGACGGTCCGTCCGACCGTGGCGGCGTCGTTCGACATCGCCACCCGGCCGTGCTCGTCGACGACACTGATCGTCATGCCGAGGTCCAGGGCGGCCGCGCCGGCGGCCGCCGCGGTTGTTCCCCGCCCGAGGGTGCGGGCCATCTCCGCAGCCGGCGACCCGTGCAGCGTCCGGCCCAGCACCAGGAACGCGGCGCTGCGACCGGCGCGCCGGACGGGCACGATGCTGTAGATCCGGGCCCCGCCGGCCTCGTCGAGGACCGGGAAGCTCAGTCCGCCGTCGCGGACGGACGCCCAGATCCGGCTGTGCGCCGGGAACGGCACCGCCGCCCCGGGCGGCTGGACCGCCCGGGGGTGGCCGTCGAGGTCGACGAGGGCGAGCAGGGTGCCCGGCATGGACAGGCTCGGCCCGGCGACGGCGGCCAGCGTTCGGGCGTCGGCCGTGGGGTCCGTCAGCGACCAGGGCAGCCGGGAGACCGGGTCGATGAGATGCCGGGGCCGGCTCAGGTCGGCCGCGAACCCGGCGAGGCGGAGGGAGAGGGCATCGCTGTCGGCCACCCGCTGGGCCTCGGCTCGCCGCCGGTTGGCGTTCTCGATCTCCAGGGTGACCATGGTGGTGGTCAGGATCACCGCGCCCAGGACCAGCAGCGGGAACGCCCGGGAAAGGTGGGCGCGGACGTTGGTCCGCCGCTGCCGGGACAGCCGCCCCGGGTTCAACCGACCCCGCGGCCCGAGCTGGGACGCCGCCGCCGCGCCGTCGGCCATCTCCCCGGGCTCGGTTCCGGGGCGGGGTCCGGCCGGCTCGGCCGGGACCGGGGCCACGGCGGACGCCGGCCCCGCCGGCGCGGGATCGAGGTCGTCCGCGGTGCCGTCGAGGAGCTCGACCACGAGCGGCTCGGAGATCGCGAACTCCGCGGCGTCCGCCCCGACCAGTCCGGGCTCTTCGACGGCCCCGGGCTCTTCGACGGCCCCGGGCTCTCCGACCGAGCCGGGCGGGCCCGGTAGCGCCACCGCATATCGCCCAGGGCCGACCTGCTTCGCCCGGTACATCGCCTGATCGGCAGCCCACAGCAGCCGCTCGGGTCGGCACGGGCCGGCACCCGCCAGGGCCAGCCCCACGCTCGCGCCGACCCGCACCTCGTCCCCGTCGACGAGGATCGGCTGACCCACCGCCCGGATGATCCGGGCGGCGACCGCCCGGGCGGCGGACTCGTCGGTGTCGCGTAGCAGGATGCCGAACTCGTCGCCGCCGAAGCGTCCACCGGCGTCCGTCGGGCCGAGCTCGGAACGTAGCCGCATGCCCACCGTCTGCAGCACCTGGTCGCCGGCGGCATGCCCGAAGGTGTCGTTGACCTGCTTGAACCGGTCGAGGTCGACGAACAGGACCGCGATCGAACCGGCCGGGCGTGCGGACGCGGCAGAGGCGGCGGACGCGGCAGAGGTGGCGGACGCGGCAGAGGTGGCAGATGGAGCAGAGGTGGCAGATGGGACAGAGGTGGCAGATGGGGCAGAGGTGGCAGAACCTGCGGTGGCGGTGGCGAGCTCCTCCTCGAAGGTCGACCGGTTGAGCAGCCCGGTCAGCACGTCGTGGCCGGCCTGGTAGCCGAGCTGGTCGAGCAGCCGCTTGCGTCTGCCGACGGCGTGGCAGGTGATGAGGACCTCGGGCGCGCCGGCGCGCTGCGGTAGCCGGCGCGCGGCGACGTCGAACCAGCGGTCGGTGCCGGCGGCCCGGGTGAGCCGGACGTCGAGCAGTGATCCCGCGGTCGGATTCTCGACCAGGCGCAGCAACCGTGCGGCATCGTCGGGATGGGCCAGTTCGGTCACCAGCCGTCCCAACCAGGGTTCGTCCGGGTGGCCGAGCAGGGGGACGATGGCCGGGCTGACGAAGGTGAGCCGGCCGGCCGGGTCGGTGACGAGGACGATGTCGTGCGCCGCCGCGAACAGNGCCCGCAGCCCCGTCCGGCTTCGCTGGGCGGCGGCCTCGCGCAGCAGCCCGAGGAAGACGATGCACAGCACGCCGGTCAGTGCGACCGCCAGCAGCGTCAGGTTGCGCCGGTCGCCTCTGGCCCGCAGGTCGGCGTAGAGCGACTCGGTGGGCTGTTGGAAGTAGGTGAGATACCCGGTCGCCGGCTGCGGCGCGGTGATGTGGATGATCGTCCCGCCGGGGCCGGATGTGCGCCAGATCCGCGGACCGCCGCCGGGGGCATGGGAGGGGCGCAGCTCCGCGGCCGACAGGATCCGCCGGCCGGGCAGCGCCGAGTCGGTGGAGGCGATCGGGACGCCGTTCTGGTCGATCGTCGACACACTGCCGCTGCCGGCTCCGAGCATGGTCGCGATGCCGCTCGAGAGCCGAAGGTTGATCTCCTGGGTGGAGACGGCCACCAGGACGGCCCAGGGCCGCGGCGATCCGATCGGCACCACGGTGGCGCGGACCGGCGCGCCTGCGAGCGTGAAGACGGGGGAGACGGCGCCCCGGCCGGCCCACGCCGACGACAGGNCCGGGCCGAGGTCGCGGGGGGCCACGGCGCTGCCCCACGGGTACGCGGCGGTGACGGTGCCGGCCCGGTCGAGCAGGGCCAGCAGCCGGGCGACGTCGCCTGACGGTGAGAGCTNCAGGCCGGGGAGGAGACTCGCGTTGGTAGCGCGGTCGTCCGGCCGGAAGGGGACGCGCGCGACCGCGGCCGACAGCCCCGTGGGGGCGTCGGCGTCGGACTCCCACTGCGCGAGGCGTTCGACGAGCCCTGCCCGGGCCGCCAGCCGCGACGCCTCCTCCCGGTGCAGCAGGTTGGCGCCCACATGGAGGGCCAGGGTTCCGAGCACCAGGATGGCCAGCAGGATGGCCAGCGGCGAGAGGAATCGCCGCCGGGGAGCCGGCCTGCGGCGGGCCGGCCTGCGGCGGGCCGCGATCACGGCCATGACGCGGCCGAGTGATCGTCGCCCTCCGATCCGGCCACCTCTGATCATCTTTCGCGCCCCGCCCGACAACGCTGCCCGGACTCGACGGATCTCACCGTGAGTAAACGTATTCTGATTTCCGGGAGACGAATCCTCCCGGTTGTGGGTGAGCATACGAGTATCCGCGCCGCGAGTTTCATCGGCCGCCGCGCATCCGGTATCGGCCGGGCCCGCGCGTGTGCGGCGCGCAGCAATGGGACGCGTGTCCGCGCATGCCGGTCCGCCGGTTCGGATTCTCTGCCGGCGGAATGGTGGATACGGACAGTTGTCTAACAGATACTTTCCGTCGATCACGACGAGAGTTGGTCCTGGTAGCGTCAACCTTGGGTGTTCGACCGTGACGTAAAGTATTGCGCTGGCGGCGAATTGTTGTCGTGATGCTGCCACCGCTCGCGATCGTGCTGGCAGGGTCGCTGTTACTTTCGGTGTTCCTTGGGACTCTCCGTAGCACCCGGGAGGTCTAGCCCGTTCGAGCATCGCACAGCATGATCACAGGATCACGGCGTGCATTGAGCCTCCGTCGAGGATCCTTTCGGGCCCGACGCCCTCGCTCCGCGGCGGGCCCGTGCAGGCGGCCCCGTGCCGGCGGGCGGGTGCCCTGGTCCGCCCGCCCCGTGCGGGCGACGCCGGAGTGGATCGCCCGCCCGCCCGCGTCCGTTCCCGGTGCTTCGATCCATCGCGGTCCGGCCGTCCTGTAAATGCGCGATCCGGCCTCCGAAGATGGGCCGCGAATTGTCCGGAAGGCGGTTATATCCCGCCGGGAGGGCGGTTTCTCTGGTGGCCGTCGGGTGGCGGCAGCCAATATGTTGTTCTCGTTTACGGGATCGGGTAGACCCGCCGCCGGAGGGCGTNCCGGCCGCCGGGTCTCCCGTCGCCGCTCTCCCGCCGCCGAGGGGGCCCGCAGCGGTGTGCGAGATGAGGAGTGGCGATGAGCTCGTCGATCGAGGCGCAGCGGCCCACCGTGGCCCCGCGGTCGTCTCCCGGCCGGACGCATGAGGTGACGAACCAGCCGCCGCCGCTGGTCGGCCACGACGCGTCCGCGGATCCGGCGCTGCTGGCGGCGCTGGTCCGGGAGGGCGCCGGCTGGCACGCGGACGCCCTGCGCCGCCTGGGCCGGCTGGCGGGCACCGAACAGGCTCGGCGGTGGGCGGAGGAGGCCGACCGGTTCCCGCCCGAGCTGCGCACGCACGACCGCTACGGCAACCGCGTCGACGAGGTCGACTTCCACCCGTCCTGGCACGCGTTGCTCGAGGTGGCCGTGCGGGAGGGGCTGACCGGGGCGCCATGGACGGACCCGCGCCCGGGCGCGCACGTCGCGCGGGCGGCGAACATCCTCGTCTGGGGCACCGTCGAGCAGGGCCACCTGTGCCCCGTGTCGATGACCTACGCTGCGGTCCCGGCGCTGCGGGCCGCGCCCGATCTCGCGGCCAGATACGAGCCGTTGCTCGCCAGCCGGATCTACGACCCGGGNCTGCGTCCGCCGGAGGGTAAGGCGGGGCTGCTCGCGGGCATGGGCATGACCGAGAAGCAGGGCGGCTCCGACGTCCGGGCGAACACGACGACGGCGACGCCGGCCGTCGATGGCACCTACCGGCTACGGGGCCACAAGTGGTTCACCAGCGCGCCGATGAACGACGTCTTTCTGGTCCTGGCGCAGGCGCCCGGCGGATTGTCCTGTTTCTGGGTTCCGCGGGTGCTTCCCGATGGCAGCCGTAACACGTTTCGCATTCAACGACTGAAGGACAAGCTCGGNAACCGCAGCAATGCCAGCAGCGAACCGGAGTTCGACGACACCGTCGCCTGGCTGGTCGGTGCGGAGGGGCGTGGGGTTCGCGTCATCATCGAAATGGTGGCCATGACCCGGCTCGACGCCAGCCTCGGGTCCGCGGCCGGGATGCGGGCCGCGGTCACGGCGGCCGCGCATCACGTGCGCCACCGGCGGGCCTTCGGAACCCGGCTGATCGACGCCCCGCTGATGCGCAATGTGCTGGCCGATCTGGCCTTGGAATCCGAGGCGGCGACCACCTTGGTGTTGCGGGTCGCGGGAGCCGTCGACCGGGCGGCTCGCGGCGACCGCGACGAACAGGCGTTCAAACGCCTCGCGACGGCCGTGACGAAGTACTGGGTGTGCAAGCGGGCGCCGGGCGTGGCCGCGGAGGCCCTCGAATGCCTCGGCGGAAACGGCTACGTGGAGGAGTCGGGCATGCCTCGGCTCTACCGGGAGGCGCCCCTCAACGGGATCTGGGAGGGCTCCGGCAACGTCAATGCGCTNGACGTGCTCCGGGCGTTCGACCGTGAACCGGACGGCCTCGACGCGCTGTCCGTGCAGATCGAGGCGGCCCGCGGCGCGGACGCCCGGCTCGATCGGGCCTGGGACCGGCTGCGCGCGGAATTGCCGAGAGCGGCGGCCGATCCCTTCGCCGCGCGCCGTGTGGTCGAGCGGTTGGCGCTCGTTATGCAGGGTTCTCTGCTTGTTCGGCATGCGCCGCCCGCCGTTGCGGATGCGTTCTGTGCGAGCCGGATGGCCGGTGACGGGGGTCTCGCTTTCGGCACGTTGCCGTCGGGGGTTGATGTCGCAGGTATCCTCGACCGGATTGCTTCGGTGGATACCACTACCGATTCGGTCGGTGATATCCGTCACGGGCAGGATGATAGCGGAATCTCTTTGTAATTCCCTTGCGACGAATAGCGATGGATCGCCCCTAGCCTGGTAGGCGACTGCGCCCGGGGGGTTTCCATGATGTACTTCTGCCTGGCGGTTGCCGGGCTGATACTGATTGCAGGAGTTCTCGGTCTGCTCCGCGGACAGGCCGAGTGGGCATGGATCCCCGATCGCCGTCGGGCCGGGATTGTCACCGGCGCCGGATCGGTGGCTCTCGTTGCGTTCGGGCTGCTCGCGACGCACGGCGTCGGGACCGGCGACGGCAGCGATCACGATCCGGCCTCGAACAGCGTCTTCCTGGTCCCGCCCCGGTCCGGCTCGGCCTCGGCCACGCCCGGCCGCGGCGGCCAGCCGGACGCCCAGGTGCAGTCGGACGCCCAGGTGCAGCCNGACGCGATGAGGGGTGACAAGGCCTATGCCCAGCCCACCGATGACGTGACGACCGGCCGCGCGCCGGGCGGCTCGAACTACCCGCGGACCACCCCGTCCAGCCGGGCGCGGACCGGAACCCCGGGCCTGGTGGCGGGCGTGCCCCGCGCGCCCGCCGAGCCCCAGCGCGCCGGCGGCGCGAGCACGCCGCCGCGAGGGACCACCCGCCAGCCCCCGAAGACGGATCGGCCGCCGGCCGCCTCCCCCGCACGCCCCGGAGGCACGGTCGTCCGGACCAGCTCGCCCCCGCGCGGCGGCGGGTCGGGCACCGCACCCTCGACGCCCACCGGGCCCAGGGGCGGCCAGACCCCGACCGGCAACGGCAACACCGCCGGATCCGGCGGTTCCGGTTCCGGTTCCGGTGGTTCCGGGGGCTCCGGAAGCGGTGGTTCCGGTGGTTCCGGTTCGGGCGGATCGGGTGGGTCCGGTGGCTCGGGCGGTTCCGGATCCGGCGGCGGTTCGGGTGGGTCCGACGGGTCCGGCGGGGCGGGTGAGTCCGAGGGCCCCGGCAAACCCGTGCCGGGCAGACCTACGCCGAGAAGGCCCGTAACGAGCAGACCTGCGCCGAGTAAGCCCGTGAGCAAGCCCGCGCCGAGTAAGCCCGTGAGCAGACCTGCGCCGAGTAAGCCCGTGAGCAAGCCCGCGCCGAGTAAGCCCGTGAGCAGACCTGCGCCGAGTAAGCCCGTGAGCAAGCCCGCACCGAGCAAGCCCGCACGGAGTAAGCCTGCACCGAGCAAGCCTGCTGCACCGAGCAAGCCCGCACCGAGCAAGCCTGCTGCACCGAGTAAGCCCACGACGGGGAGACCTGCAGCAGGACGGCCCGTGACGGCAAANCCTGCGACGGGCAATTCCGAGGCGGGCAATTCCGAGGCGGGCAAGCCCGTGACGGAATCCTCCGGCGGGACGCGTCGCCCCACCGCCAGCTCGTCAGTGCCACGCGCCTCGGCGCGTCCCCAGCCGATTCCGCCGAGCAGCAACGGCTCCCCGCCCGGCGGGTTCGATGACGAGACCGACGGTCCGTCCACCACGAGGTCCTCGGGCGGAACCTCCCGTCGCGACGGCAACCGCCCCACCTACACCGCCCGCCCGACGCCCCCACCTGCGCCGACCGACGCGGGGAGCGACGGCGAAAGCGGGTCCGGCTGGTCAGGTGGCGCAAGTGGCGCAGGTGGGTCGGGTGGCGCAGGTGAGTCCGGTGGTGTTGGCGGTGGCTCCGATACAGGCACNGGAGGTTCCTCCGGCGGGGAAATCGGCACGGCCGCCGGCGCATCCGCCGGTTCCGAACGCGCGGGCTTGATCGTGCGACGTTAGGGTGCGTATCTACTTGTGATCAAGGACTGGCGTACGGGAGCACCGTGTTGGCCGGTGCCTGCCTCGGGCCGATCTTCATATCTGCACGTGATCGGTGAGGTACGGCATGCTCGGCCCGAGCCCGACATTGTTGATCATGGTGTTCCGCGGAACCGCACCACGCCGCCGACCCCGGCTCCGACTCCAGCTCCGCCGATCAAGGTGTTCCCTGACCGCGGAACCGCGCCACGCATCCTGCGGCCTGGCGGGTGCGGATCGCGCCGCGTCGCGTCCATAGGACGTCGGCTGGTGCCCCGGCACACCGACACGACGCTCATGGTATCGGTAGTACTACTCTAGGTGAGTTACGGTTCGGGCTCTCGTGGAGACGATGCGACCTGGGGGCCTGATGTCGGTGTTCGCCATGGCCATGGCGCTGCTCGCTGTCGCGGTGATGCTCGTCGGCATCGCCGGCACCCTACGCGGGCGGGTGGGCTGGGCCCGCATCTCCGGCCGGCGTCGCGGGTTGACCGTCGCGGCCAGCGGCTTCACGGTCGCCGTCACCGCCTTCGGCTTCTCCGCCCCCGCCGGTTCGGGCGGGGACGACGTCCGGCTCCAGACGACCAGCGCCACCGACACCCGGCTCGGTCTCGGCCACCAGCCGCAGCGCGACAACCCGCTCTGGCAGCCGGGCGGTGCGCCGGTCTCCCCCCTGCCGACGCTGCCATCGTTCCCCGCGTCGATCTACGGTTCACCCGACACCGCGGGCGGTGCCGCCGTCGCGGACGGCTCCGGACGGGCCGCACCGACGTATCCCGCCTTGTCTCGGGATGGTGCGCCCGACGGGAACGGCCTGGCCGCCGGCGATCCCGCCCGCGTTGGCCGGGGCGGGTACGCCGACCAGGACGAGGACGGGGAGCGCTTCGCCGCGGGCCTGGACGGCGAGTACCCCGGCACGGGCGGGTATTCGGAGGTTGGTGGGTATTCGGGAACGGGCGGGTACGCGGGAACGGGCGGGTATTCGGGAGCCGGCGGGTATCCGGGCGCCGCGGCCTATCCGGTCGGTGTCGGCGCCCCCGCCGGCACCGCGGCGCAGGGAGCCGCGCCGCGCGCCGGGTCTCGGGGCCCGGCCATGACTGGGGGAGCGTCGGCGGCGGGCGCGGGCACCGCATCGAGCGATCCGGCCGGCGTCACCCCGCGCACGCGGGGGCAGGGCCGGCCCACCGCNGGTCCCGGGTCGACATCCGCCGCGAGGTCCGGCTCAGTCTCCGACAGCCCTGCTGTTCTCGACAACCCTGCTGTTCTCGATGGGAGTGGTGTTCTCGATGGGAGTGGTGTTCCCGATGGGAGTGGTGTTCCCGATGGGCGGGGCGCAGCGGGCTCCCGCGGGGGCTCCGCCGGGAGCGGTGCCGGAGCGCGGCCCGCGGGTCCGGCGGCGTCGGGTGCCGGTCGGGCGTCGGCGCAGCCCGGCGAGGTGATCGGGCCGCTGCCGCAGGTGCGGGTCGACCCCGAGGTCCCGGGAGTCGGTGCGGGCTGCTCCGCGGACGTTTCCGCGTCGCTGGTCATGATCGGCGCCGCAGGGTGCTGATCGACGGCCCGGCCGGGACCGGTGGTCAGGCGGACGGCGCCGCCACCGCGCGTCGGGCCGCAACGAGGGCGCTCACCGCCGGGAGGTTCACCGAGCCCCAGGCGTCGAGCTGCGCGGGGAGCTCGGCGAGCGCCGAGTCGAGAACGAACAGCCCGGTGGTCGGGCAGGCCGCGCCGATCTCGACGAGCACGGGGCGCAGATGCACCTCCACGGCCAGGGCATGCTGCGGCGCGGCGGCCACCTGGACCGGGATGGNCGGCAGGCCGGCGAGCTCACCGCCGCCGATCTGGTCGAGGAGCAGCTTGAGCAGCCCGGTGTAGGTCGCCTTGTAGGTGGGCGTGGCGATGACGAGGACGTCGGCCGCCCGGATGGTGGCCAGAGCCGCCCCGACGGTCGGGTCGCCCCAGCCGAGCAGGCCGGCACCCAGCTCGCCGACCTCGATGACCTCCGCGGACGTCTCGAAGCCGCTCGCGGCCAGCGAGGTGGCGACGCGGCCGGCCACCGCCTCCGCGACCTGCCTGGTCCGGGAGGCCGCCTTCGGGTTCCCCACGACGCTGACGATCCGGCACGGTTCCATCGGGCTGCCTCCCTGTCCGATTGCGGGCCTGCCCGCGAGTCGCTGGAACCGACGGCGGCTGTGCCCGGTGTCGGCCGGCCGCAGTCTATCCGCGATTCATCGGTACACGGCAACAGTCGGGCCTGCATCAACCCGGACAGTTACTCGATGATGGCCGCTTTGTTGCGTCACTCGTGGCGCCCTCGGGCCACCCGGCGGACCGGCCGGATCGGGCCGCGCGGCGGGCATGCCGATCCGGCCCGGGCATCGGTGCCGGGGCCGGATGTGGCGGGGGTAAGGAAATGCCTGGTTTGGCGCTGGTTGAAGGCGGGAAGAGCGCGTCCGCCTCCCTCGAATGCCGCGCGGCGGTCAGCGGGTGTGGAGGGCGAAAGTGTAGAAGATGGCGAGCGGCCACAGCAGGGTCGCGACGAGGGCGGTGAAGAAACTGCTCAACGCGTGGCCGTCCCAGTCCGTGAAGTTCCAGTAGTCCTGGCTCGCGGTGATGACCACTCCAACGATGAGATAGAGAAGCGTACCGAGGCTGATGCTGCTGGTTCGGGTCCCAACCCGGGTGGCCATGACTGCTCCTTCAACGGGGGTGATACCTGACTGTCGCAGGATTACCCGCTATCAGCCCACCTACACGCACCTGTCCGGTTAGGCTTTATGCCGGAATACCCCTTCGGGGGTCAGGGGAGCGGGCCGGCCGGCGCCCGTCCGGGCGGACCGGCGAGGCGGGGCAGCGCATCGAGCGCGCCCCGGTGGCGGACCGTCCAGGCCGCCGCGGCGAGGCCCGCCTCGACGGCGGCCTCGACGAGGCCGGGTGGCCGGGTGGCCGAGGCGGGCGCGCGGGGCTGGGTTGCGTCGGCGTCGGTGTCCGCGGCGTCGGTGTCCGCGGCGTCGGTGTCCGCGGCGTCGGTGTCCGCGGCGTCGGTGTCCGTGGAGCGGGCGTCGGTGTCCGCGGCGTCGCCGGCGAACAGGACGTGGGTGAGCGCGGCGGTGAACGCGTCCGAGGCGGCGGTGGTGTCGACGACGGTCGTCGGATGGGCCGGGCGGGCCCATCCCCGGGTGCCGTCCCACACGGCGACCCCGTGTTCCGCCCGGGTGACGCACACCAGCGGCGTCGCGAACCGACGGCCGAACGCGGCCGCCAGCTCCGCCCCTGGGCCGGTGGCCGCCGGATCGCCGGCCGCTGCCAGCAGCAGCCTGGCCTCCTGCTCGTTCGGGGTGACGGCACTCACCCGGTCCCAGGGCAGGTCGACGAGGGCAGCCGCGGCGGACCGCTCGGGCGGCGCGGGATGGACGACCAGCGCCGTGCCGGCCGCCAGGGCGTGGTCGACGGCCGCCCGCACGGTCGCGGGCGGCGGGTCGAAGGTCACGATGACCGCGCGGGCGGAGCGGATGGCCTCCCGGGCGGGGGCCAGGTCGCCGGGGGTGAGCTCGACCGCCTCCGCCCAGCGGCAGAGGAACGCGGTGCGGCCGTCCGGGTGGGCGAGCACCACGCAGACCGGTGTCGCCGCGGCGGGACGGACCGCCATCATGGCCGGGTCGACCCCCTCGGCCCGCAGCGCCGCGAGCAGCTCACGGCCGGTCGTGTCCCCGCCGACGACGCCGACGGCGCGGACCGGCACGCCGCGGCGGGCGAGCGCCACCGCCTGGTTCAGGCCCTTGCCGCCCGGCCGGGTCCGCACGGCGTCGACCCGAAGATCGTCCCCCCAGGCCGGCAGCGTGTCCGTGGTGACGATGCAGTCGAGGCAGAACCCGCCGACGACCACCACGCCCGTCCCGCTCACCGGGCTCACGTTAGCCGGCCGGCCCCGGCTACGGCGTGCAGATGCCGTGCAGTCGGTGCGAAAGCCCCCGGGAGTAGAGGCTACTCAGACCGCGGATGAGCCCGGCGTCCCGAGCTGGGGTGTAACCCGGGTGTGGGCTGGTACGGCCTTCTTCGTGGCCCTCTCCTGTCCCGGTCGGACCCTTTTGTGAGTATGCGCAGGACCGCTCGGAACTTTTGTCGTGCCCCGACCTGCACGTCATTGTCGGCCACCCGATAACGTACCGCCGTGCCTATTCCCTATCCTGTCGCCGCGCGGGCGACCCCGCCACCGTTGCCGATCGTCCCGAACATTGCACCATCAAAATCCGTGCACCTCGGTCCGTCGAACGTCATGCTTCATTCCGACATATTTCCGTTCCTGGTCGTTCTGGTCGTCGTCCTGGCCGGCCTGGTCGTCGCCCGTGGACTGCGAACCGGCCTGGCCCGGCGGCGGCCCGGTCGGCCCGTCGGCGGTCAGACCGGCGACCATTCCGCTGCCTGCGCGACCAGTCCGGACCAGTCCGCTCCCTGGCCTCTGGCCCGCTTCGCGAGCGAAAGAATTCCGTTCGACAACCAACTGCTCGGCCGGACCGCCGAGGCGGCCAGCGCCCTCGTCGCCAGAATCTCCGCCTCGTCCAGATCGCGTGACCGCATCGCCGCCGACGCCTGGTAGAGGCACACGGCGGCGAGCGCGCCGGACGCCCGGGAGCGACCGAACAGATCGGCGGCCTCACCCAGCCGCTGTTGGCCCTCGTCCACAGCGCCCGCGGCGACAAGCGCCGCACCCCCGAATGTCGGCAGATAACCCGGATGAATGCCGTCGAGGCTGTAGCCCAACGAACCCTGAGGCAGCTTCGCGGCGATGGAGTCCGCCGAGCGCAGCACGGCCACGATGCCGTCCGTCGGCATGTGCCGGGCGGCCATGATGTGCGCCTCAGTGGTGATCGCGAGGATCGCGGTGTGCGCGTGCGGCGCCGCGGCCCGGGCGGTCCGGGNGAGCCGCAGGCCGTCGGAGGTGCTCTCGAAGGAGTAGGCCGCCAGTTCGGCCAGCACGACTCCGGCGTGGGCGGCGGTGGTGGTGTCCCCGACGTGTTTCGCGAGGACCAGCGCCGCCCGCGCCGCGATCGTCGCCCGGCTCGGTTGTCCGCTGTCGCCCTGGGCCACCGAGGTCATCAGGAGGATCCGGCCGTGCGCCCGCAGCCAGTCCTGGCGCAGGGCCGAGCCCAGCCGCCAGCGCCCGATGGTGCGGGCGTGGTGCTCGAGGGTGCCGAGCCGTTCGACGAGCTCCGCCGGCGGGGTGGTCTCCCAGCGGCGAGCGAGGGTCTCCAGCGTGGACTCGACCCGCTCCAGGGCCCCCCGGCTGTCCGCCGCCGAGGAGCTCATGTCGGCCGCACCGACACCGATGAGTGCACCGACGACGAGCGCGCTCGAGGTGACGAGCGTCCGGCGGTCCGTCGAGGCGTCCATGCGGCACTCCTGACGGTCGCGACCTGGCGGACCCGGCACGTGTACGGCATACCTGCACGTGCAGCCATGATGTTCTCCGCCCGAGGATCTCAACTCAGTAAGCCAACGATAACCGTTTAAGGTTCGCTATGTCGGCTCGGCGCTCACTTCGGGACTTTCGTCAGCCGTTTTCCCCCACCGTGGTGCTGTTGTGCACCGGATTTGCCGCCCGCCTGCCCGCGGTGGAGCTAAGTGGAACGGGCCGAAAGTCCGTCCAGGGCCTGCCGCAGATCGGCCGCGAGGTCGTCGGCCGATTCGATGCCGACCGAGAGCCGCACGAGCTCCGCCGGCACGGCGAGCGGCGAGTCCACGACCGACGCATGGGTCATGCTGGCCGGATGCTCGATCAGGGATTCCACCCCGCCGAGTGACTCGGCAAGTGTGAACAGTCGAGTCNGCCCGCACAGCTCGACCGCAGCCCGCTGGCCGTCCCGCAGCGTGAACGAGACCATCCCGCCGAAGTCGCGCATCTGTTTGGCGGCGATGCCGTGCCCGATATGACCGGGCAGGCCCGGGTAGTACACCGTGGCGACGGCCGGATGCGCCGCCAGCAGGGTGGCGATAAGGCGGGCGTTGGCGCAGTGCCGGTCCATCCGCACGGGAAGCGTCTTGATGCCGCGCAGTACGAGCCAGCAGTCGAACGGTCCGGGGACGGCGCCGGCCGCGTTCTGGAGGAAACGTAGCCGCGTGCCGAGTTCCGGATCGCTCACCACGATGGCGCCGCCCACGACGTCGCTGTGGCCACCGAGGTACTTCGTGGTGGAGTGCACCACGGCGTCGGCGCCGAGGGCCAGCGGCTGCTGAAGGTAGGGCGAGGCGAACGTGTTGTCCACGGCGAGCAGTGCGCCGGCGTCGTGGGCGAGCGCCGCGAGCGCCGCGATGTCTGCGATCGTCAGCATTGGGTTCGTCGGCGTCTCGCACCACACCAGCCGGGTCACGCCCGGGCGGACCGCGGCCCGGGTCGCCTCCAGATCGGTGAGGTCGACGCTGCTGTGCTCGACGCCCCACTCGCCGAGGACGCGGGCGATCAGCCGATAGGTCCCGCCGTAGGCGTCGGCCGGGATGATCACATGGTCGCCGGGACGGCACACCGTCCGTAGCAGCGTGTCGGTCGCCGCCATGCCGGCGGAGAAGGCGAGGCCCACGCGGCCGCCTTCCAGCGCGGCGAGGCAGGTTTCCAGGGCCGTGCGGGTCGGGTTCCCGGAGCGGGCGTACTCGTAGCCGCCGCGTAGGCCGCCCACACCGTCCTGGGCGAACGTCGAGGAGAGGTGGATCGGGGGGGCCACCGCGCCGGTGCCCGGATCGGGCTCCTGACCGGCGTGGATCGCGATCGTCTCGAACCCGTCGGCGAACCCGTCGGCGAACTCGTCGGTGTTCATGACGCCACGCTACGGCGCCACGGCCAGGAAACTGAGCAGGTCGGCGCGAGTGAGGATGCCGACCGGGCTGCCCTCGTCGTGCACCAGGACCGCCGGGTCGTCGCCGAGGACCGCGACGATCCTGGACAGCGGCTCGCCGACCCCCACCATCGGCAGCGGCGGGGACAGGTGATCGCTCACGGGAGAGTCGACGGCGGACCGGTCGGCGAAGACCGCGGCGAGCAGGTGACGCTCGATCACCGAGCCCGCCACCTCGGCCGCGCGCAGCGGCGGCTCGTGACGAACCACCGGCATCTGCGAGACGTTGTACTCGCGCAGGTAGGAGATGGCCGCGCCGACCGTCTCGTCCGGATGGACGTGCACCAGGTCGGGCGGGCCGCCGGCCTGCCCGCTCCGGTGGCTCTGCTCGCTTTTGTACCGCAGGGCGTCGGCGACGGTCGGGCCGTTCGACGGCGGCTCCAGAAAGCCGTACTCGTACATCCACTCGTCGTTGAAGATCTTCGACAGGTAGCCGCGGCCCGAGTCGGGGAGCAGGACGACGACGAGGTCGTCGGGGCCGAGACCGGCGGCGACGCGCAGGGCCGCCACCACGGCCAGCCCGCAGGACCCGCCGACCAGCAGCCCGCACCGCCGGGCGAGCTCCCGGGTCATCAGGAACGAGTCGCGGTCGCTGACCGCCTCCACCCGGTCGACGACCGTCTTGTCGTAGGTCGTCGGCCAGATGTCCTCGCCGACCCCCTCGACCAGGTAGGGCCGCCCGCTGCCGCCGGAGTAGACCGACCCCTCCGGATCCGCACCGATGATCTGCACGGCGCCGCCGGACACCTCCTTGAGGTAGCGCCCCACGCCGCTGATCGTGCCCCCCGTGCCGATCCCGGCGACGAAGTGCGTGACGCGGCCGTCGGTCGCCCGCCAGATCTCCGGCCCGGTGGTGGCCTGGTGCGCGGCCGGGTTGTGGGGGTTGGAGTACTGGTCCGGGCTCCACCCCCCCGGGGTCTCCCGGACCAGTCGACGGGCCACCTCGTAGTAGGAGCGGGGATCGTCGGGAGACACCGCCGTCGGGCAGACGACGACCTCCGCGCCGTACGCGCGCAGGACCGCCCGTTTCTCCTCGCTGATCTTGTCCGGCATCGTGAACACGCACCGGTAGCCCCGCCGCGCCGCCACCAGCGCCAGACCGACCCCGGTGTTACCACTGGTCGGTTCGATGATGGTGCCGCCCGGACGCAACTGACCCGCCTCCTCGGCGGCGGCGACCATCGTCAGCGCCACCCGGTCCTTCACCGAGCCGCCCGGATTGAGATATTCGAGCTTGCCCAGCACCGGCGCCGGGGTCTCGGCGATCCCCGGCGTCAACCGGACCAGGGGCGTGTCACCGACGAGGTCGACGACGTGGTCGTACACCTGCATACCGGTCATCCACCTATCGCTGCGGTCGGGAACGCGGGCCGGTCGTGTGTTGCGCGGGCCGGTCGTGTGTTGCCCGGGCCGGTCGGGCGATGCCCGGACCCTGCCGTGCCCGGGCCACTGCCGTCGACGGTAGCGAGTCGGACCCGCCGCCGCCCGCCACCCGCCGGATCCGCCGGGGTCTGCTGGTGAACTCGTGCCACGTGGGGTAAAGGTCGGCATCCCGTGGGTAAAGTTCCCCAGGCGACATCCGCCCGCGTTGCGGCCGACGCCCGCGGGCCTCGGCGACGACCGGTCCCGATTCCGGGAGAGAGTGCGGGTGGGCGAATGCGTGTCCTGCTCAACGTCATCTGGCTTGTGCTCTGCGGTATCTGGCTGGCCATCGGTTATGCCCTGGCGGCGCTGATCTGCTTCATTCTCATCATCACCATTCCGTTCGGCATCGCGTCGCTGCGGATGGCCAACTACGCGTTGTGGCCGTTCGGTCGGCGGGTCGTCGACCGTCCGGACGCCGGCGGGGCGTCCCTGGTGGGCAACGTTCTGTGGATCATTTTCGCCGGCTGGTGGCTGGCCCTCGGGCATCTCACCACCGGGATCGCGCTGTGTCTGACCGTGATCGGGATTCCACTCGGCCTGGCGAACTTCAAGCTGATCCCGGTGTCGCTGATGCCGCTGGGCAAGGAGATCGTGGACGTGGACAGCCCGGTCCCCGTCTGAGCGGCACGGCGGGGCGCGGCGCGGCGGGGCGTGGCGGTGGCCCGGCGGCGGGGCGGGGCACCGGGCCGGTGCGTGCGTCGGCCCGGTGCCGCCGGCTCGGTCGCCGCGGCCGTCCCGCTCAGCGGCCCAGCGCCGCCTGCAGGTCGCGGACGTGCTCCTGGGTCTGTTCGAGCAGGGGACGTAGCGCCTCGGCGACGTCGGCCAGCCCCAGTTCGTTGGCCTGGCCGAAACGCTCGCGGTAGCGGTCGAGCTGCTCGGACTCCAACCGGAGATCGTCCCGCAGCGCCTCCTGGGCCCCGCTCGACGGGTGGACCTGGGACACCTCGACGGTCGGCGTCCCGCCGAGGAAGGAGATCTGCTCGGCGAGGATCTGGGCGTGGCTGAGCTCCTGCGGCAGGTGCCGCTTGATCTCGTCGGCGACGTTCAGGTACTCGGCGCCCGTGATGACCGCGCCGTGCTGGATGTACTGGACGATCGACTGGTACTCGGAGCTGAGGTCGTCGTTGAGCAGCTTGACGAAGGTCTCCCGATCCATGCCCTGTGGCCTCCCCTGTCTGAAGTACTCCGCCGGGACGACGCGTCCGGGCGGTCTGAGCGGGATGCCCGTTCTCGGGTCGGTCATGCCTCCACGGCACCTCGTGGCCGGTCCGGAACCCCGACGGGTCCGGTCCGGGCCGGTCCGGGCCGGCCCGCCGGTAGCCGGCGCACCGTCACCGGCCGCGGCCGCGGCGCTTGCGTTCCGGCCCGGCGAGGATGTCGGGCTCGGCGCCGGACGCCTTGGCGACCCGGCGCCCGCGGGCATTGTCCGCGGCGGCGGCGCGCGTGGCCTCCGGGGCTCGTCGCTGGCGCGCCTCGATCACGGGGGTGGGGCCGGTCGGGGCCGAGTGCAGGGCGTTCTCCGCCGGGTAGGGCAGCGGGCCCGGCGCGCTCCAGCCGGCGGGGCTCGGCTGCTCGGCGACGAGGTCGCTGAACGCGACGATCGGCCGGTCCCGGCGGTGGTGATGACCTCCGCGGTGGCCCTGCCGCCGCTGGATCGGCGCCGTGGCCGGATCCCCGGACTCGGTCGACGCCCCCGGCATCCGCTCGGACTCCTCGGCCGGCCCACGGGTCTGGAACCAGCCGAAGTGCGCGTTCTTCCCGCGGAGCACCGCGTTCTCGGAACGGACGATCACCAGGAGCGCGGTGGCGAAGGCGGCTCGCATGCGGGCCTCGACGAGCTGCCGTTCGAGGTCGGCGACGTAGGCCGGATCGACGGCCCCGTCCGACACCCGGTCGGCGTCCGAGTCGCCCGGCGGCCCGAACGCCTGAAGATGCAGCGGCCGGCACCGCTCGAGCTGCGCCGTCCGCTGCGACTGATCCTCCGGATACAGCAGCTCCACGTAGTTCTCGATGACGTTCCAGTCGATCTGCTTCTCGCCCCGGAACTGGCGGCTGAGATCGCGTGCCCGCGCGCGCNGGATCTTGATGTCCTCGCTGTCGGACCAGACTTTCCGCACCACCATCTCGTAACTCACCCGGTAAGGGTGGTTGAGTTCATGAAGATGGTGCAGCAGTGTGAGCTGACTGCTGTTCTCGAGTTCGGGTCTTGGTCCTCGAGGGCGAGCACNGGAAAGAGNCATCGACAGTCCATCCGATTGTAGTGACGGTNCGCCTGCGAGCGAACTGGCGTCGGCCTCCATTCCCCCTGCGACGTCACTACGGGTCATCGGTGTCCGGTCCCCCGGGGGGCGGCGCCCCGGGCATCGGTCGACGCGCAGCTCGCCCTGACACTATCGGTTCCTTTCCGCCATGGACCGGTGGTTGCGCACCTACGACTACGCGCGCCCATGCTCCGGTGTCAACTGTCCTGGTCCGGTGCTCCCGGGCCGGAATAATATGGCTCGTTGAGCCACTTCGCCGAAATCTGTTGCATCGACAACTCTGCCGGCGGAGTCGGGGGGCATGGGGCGAAGTCGCGTATCGGCGGCCGGCGTCGGACCCGGTGCGCTACCGTCGGGCCTGCCTGCCGTGGGCATGCGGAGGATCCGGCTCCGGCAGCGATCATCATCGCTCTTCCGGGGCGGTTGGGTGGACTCGGGGTATCGCCGGCCGTCAAAGCGGCCCCGGGAAGCACCTTCCGCCCAAGAATTCCGGTCCGGAATGAAATCCGCCCGGCGGCCGGCGGTAATTCGGTGGGCCCTGGTCGCGGCCGGGCGTGGCACGCGGGGCCGGCAGTCGGCCGGCGGGCCGCCGGCCGGTGATCGCGAGGCGGTCGCGCTCGATCGGAAACGCCTTGACCTGACGTTGGGTTGAGGCCGTAAGGTCGCCACGCGTCCATGACGCGTCACCTGCCGTCAGGCGGAGCGTGCGACCGCTGTCCCGTCACCCAGGCACCCGGCGGTGGATCATGGGGGTCGCCGCCCGCCGTGGCCGTCATGACGGTGGGAGGCCTGCTCGGCGTCTCCGTGACGGCTGCGGGACGCCATGGTCTACCGGGTATCGCCGCCNCACGAGAGGGACCGCATGCTCATCCGACTTCTGCGGGCGCATCTGGCCCGCTACCGGCGGCCCATCGCGATCCTCGTGACCCTGCAACTGGTCTCGACGATCGGCATGCTGTACCTGCCGACCCTGAACGCCGACATCATCGATCACGGGGTGGTGGTCGGCGACACGGGTTACATCCTGCGCATCGGCGCACTCATGCTCGGCGTCAGCATCGTGCAGCTCGTCTGCGCGGCCGCGGCGGTCTTCTTCGGCGCGCGCACGGCGATGGCGATCGGGCGGGACCTGCGGGGGGCGGTGTTCGACCGGGTGCAGGCGTTCTCGGCCCGCGAGGTCGGCCGCTTCGGTGCTCCCTCGCTCATCACCCGGGCGACCAACGACGTCCAGCAGGTGCAGATGCTGGTGCTGCTCAGCTTCACGCTGATGGTCTCCGCGCCGATCATGTGCATCGGCGGGATCATCCTCGCGGTGAACCAGGACGCCGGGCTGTCCCTGCTCCTGGTCGTGATCGTCCCGATCCTCGCGGTCATCATCACGCTGATCGTGCGGCGGATGCGCCNGCTCGGACGGGCCATGCAGGAACGTCTGGACACGGTCAACCGGATCCTGCGCGAGCAGATCACGGGGCTGCGGGTCATCCGGGCCTTCGTCCGCGACGACCACGAACGGCAGCGGTTCGGGGTGGCCAACGCCGAGCTGACCGACGTCTCGCTGCGTTTCGGCCGCCTGATGGCACTGATGTTCCCGCTCGTGCTCACGATCGTGAACTTCTCCAGCGTGGCCGTGCTCTGGTTCGGGGCGCACCGCATCGACGCGGGCCACATGCAGATCGGCGCGCTGACCGCGTTCCTCAGCTATCTCATGCAGATCCTCATGTCGGTCATGATGGCGACGTTCATGTTCATGATGATCCCGCGCGCGGAGGTCTGCGCCGAGCGCATCCAGGAGGTCCTGGCGACGGACTCCTCGCTGCGGCCGCCGGACAACCCGGTGCGCGAGCTGCGCGCCCACGGGCTGCTGGAGCTGCGGGGGGTGGGCTTCCACTACCCGGGGGCGGAGGATCCGGTGCTGCGCGGCGTCAGCCTCACCGCCCGCCCCGGCCAGACCACCGCCGTCATCGGCAGCACGGGCAGCGGGAAGACGACCCTGCTCGGCCTCGTCCCGCGGCTCGCCGAGGCGACCGAGGGCGCCGTGGTGGTCGACGGTGTCGACGTGCGCGACATCGATCCCGCCGTGCTCGCGCGCACCGTCGGCGTCGTGCCGCAGCGGCCCTACCTGTTCTCCGGGACCATCGCGTCGAACCTGCGCTACGGCAAGCCCGACGCCACCGACGACGAGCTCTGGCGGGCCCTGGAGACGGCGCAGGCGAAGGAGTTCGTCGAGGCGATGCCGGACGGGCTCGACGCCCCGATCGCGCAGGGCGGCACGAACGTCTCCGGCGGGCAGCGCCAGCGGCTCTGCATCGCCCGGCTGCTGGTCCACCGCCCCGAGATCTACCTGTTCGACGACTCGTTCTCGGCCCTCGACTACGCCACCGACGCCCGCCTGCGCGCGGCACTCGCCCGGGAGACGGCCGACGCCACCGTCGTGATCGTCGCCCAGCGGGTGGCCACCATCCGCGACGCCGACCAGATCGTCGTGCTGGAAGGCGGCGAGGTGGTCGGGGTGGGCACCCATCACCAGCTCATGGCCGACAACCCGACCTACCGCGAGATCGTGCTCTCGCAGCTCACCGAACAGGAGGCGGCGTGAGCGGGACCGCTCCGACCCCGGCACCGCGCCGCGGCCCGGCCCCGATGGCCGGGCCGGCGCGTTTCCTCGGCGGTCAGGGTGCCGCCGAGAAGTCCGCGGACTTCGCCGGTTCGAGCCGGCGGCTGCTGCGCCTGCTGCGGCCGCAGCGGCTGCTGCTGACGGTCGCGGTCGGGTTGGCGACGGTGAGCGTCGGGCTCACCGTGACCGGACCCCGGCTGCTCGGCCATGCCACCGACCTGGTGTTCGCGGGGATCTTCAGCCGGCGGCTGCCCGCCGGGACGACGAAGGAGCAGAACGTCGCCGCGCTGCGGGCCGCCGGGCACGGCACCCAGGCCGACCTGCTCGCCTCGCTGGACGTCACCCCCGGCCGCGGGATGGACTTCGGCGCGATCGGCACGGTGCTGCTGTGGGTCGCCATCATCTACGCCCTCGCCGGGATCTGCGGCGTGCTGCAGGCCCGCCTGACCAACCTGGCGATCCAGCGGGTGATCGGCGAGCTGCGCGAGGACGTGCAGCGGAAGATCTCGCGGCTGCCCACCCGCTACTTCGACAGCCAGCCGCGCGGGGAGGTGCTCAGCCGGGTCACCAACGACATCGACAACCTCGGTCAGAGCCTCCAGCAGAGCGTGTCGCAGATCGTCGTCTCGGGGCTGACCATCCTCGGCGTGCTGGCGATGATGTTCTGGATCTCCTGGCTGCTCGCCCTGATCGCGCTGGTGACGGTGCCGCTGTCGGTCGTGGTGGCCACGCGAGTCGGCAAGCTCGCCCAGCCGCAGTTCGTCGCCCAGTGGAAGATCACCGGCCGGCTCAACGCCCACGTCGAGGAGATGTACACCGGGCACACCCTCGTCCGCGCGTTCGGCCGTCAGGAGGAATCGGCGCGGACCTTCCAGGAATACAACGAGCAGCTGTACACCGCCAGTTGGCGGGCCCAGTCCATCTCCGGGTTCATGCAGCCGGCCATGATGTTCATCGGCAACCTCAACTATGTCCTGGTCGCCGTGATCGGCGGGCTTCGGGTGGCCTCGGGGGCGCTGTCGATCGGCGGCGTCCAGGCGTTCATCCAGTACTCGCGCCAGTTCAGCCAGCCGCTGTCGCAGGCCGCCAGCATGGCGAATCTCGTCCAGTCCGGGGTGGCCTCCGCCGAGCGGGTGTTCGACCTGCTGGACACCGCCGAGCAGGAGCCCGACCCGCAGGCGCCGGCACGGCCCGAGCGGCTGCGCGGCCGGGTCACGTTCGAGCACGTCGCGTTCCGCTACAAGCCGGACAAGCCGCTGATCGAGGATCTGTCCCTGATCGCCGAGCCGGGCCACACGATCGCGATCGTGGGCCCCACCGGAGCGGGTAAGACGACGCTGATCAACCTGCTGATGCGCTTCTACGACGTGACCGCGGGGCGGATCACCCTCGACGGCGTCGACATCGCGGCCATGACCCGCGACGAGCTGCGCGCCCAGATCGGCATGGTGCTGCAGGACACCTGGCTGTTCGGCGGCACCATCGCCGAGAACATCGCCTACGGCGCCGAGGGTGTCACCCGTGAGCAGGTCGTGGCGGCGGCCCGGGCCGCCCACGTCGACCGGTTCGTCCGCACCCTGCCGGCCGGTTACGACACGGTGCTCGACGACGAGGGGACCGGTGTCAGCGGCGGCGAGAAGCAGCTCATCACCATCGCCCGCGCGTTCCTGGTCGAACCACTGATCCTGGTCCTCGACGAGGCCACGAGCTCGGTGGACACCCGCACGGAGGTCCTCATCCAGCAGGCGATGTCGACGCTGCGGGCGGGCCGGACCGCCTTCGTCATCGCCCACCGGCTGTCGACCATCCGCGACGCCGACACGATCCTCGTGATGGAGAACGGGGCGATCGTCGAACAGGGCGATCACACCGGCCTNCTCGCCGCGGGCGGCGCGTACGCCCGGCTCTACCAGTCGCAGTTCGCCGAGGCCGCCGTGGAGATCTAGGGCGCGGGAGATCTAGAGCGCGGGAGATCCAGCGCGCGGGAGGACTAGCGCGCGGGAGAAGCGAGCGCGCGGGAGAGCTAGCGCGCGGACGCCGGCAGGCCGGCCCGCGACCGGCAGGTCTCCAGATGCGCCTTGAGGCTGGACAGCGTCGAGGGCCACCCGCTGTAGAGGTCGTGGTCGGCGCCGTCGCGGATCTGGTCGTGCACGACGGTGAGCCGGCAGGCATCGCCCACGGTCTCGATGGCCCAGGTCACGCGGGTGATGCCCGCGTCGCGCACGTCGTCACTCCACAGCGCGACCGTGCGCTGGACCAGCCGCCGGGGCGGTACGACCTCCAGGTTGACGCCGGAACCGAGCCGCGCCCCGGTTCCCGGGTGGCGCAGCTCGAAGCCGGAACCGGGGGTCCAGTCCGAGGTCATCCGCGCGCCCAGGTCACGGGTGACGCTCGTGTCGGGCGCCGTGATCGCGGCCCAGAGACGGCACGCCGTGGTGCGGATGTAGATCTCGAACACCTTCTCCATCGGTCTCTCCCGACTGCGTGCGCGCTCGCTGTGCGTAACGGACTGGAGCGGCGTCCGCTCCCATCCTCCGGAGATGGCCGGGCGGCGGCAAGGGGCCGACGGGGGTCACCTTCGGGCCATTCGGGGCCCGATCGGCGGCACGACGGTGTACGGGCCGAAGCAGGGGAATGACGCCTGCGCGCCGAATGTCGGTCTCCGGTCGATTACCGCAGGTCAGGAGGATTCATGGGCCGCCTTCAGGGTTCGTACCGACCATCGTTGGGGACGCCCGTCGGGCCGGTTCCCGACGATCAGCCGATCGACGTCACGGTCGTGCTGCGCCCCGCCACCGCGGACGACTTCCGCGCCGCCCCGGACGACGTCGCCGCGGTGCGCGCGTTCGCCGGGCGGGCCGGGCTGGACGTCGCCGAGGTCGACGAGCCCGCACGCACCGTCCGCCTGCGGGGCCCGGCCGCCCGCGCGCGCACGGCCTTCGACACCCCGTTGGCCCTCTACGACTCCGGCGGTCGGACCATCCGCGGCCGGGAGGGCGACCTCGGCCTGCCCGACGAGCTCGACGACCGGGTCGTGGCCGTGCTCGGCCTGGACGAGCGTCCCGCCGCCCGGCCACGCTTCCAGCCCGCGGCCTCCCCCCGGCAGGGCCTGACCGCCCTGCAGGTCGCGCGGGCCTACGACTTCCCCGCCGCGACCGGCGAGGGCCAGACCATCGCGGTCATCGAGCTCGGCGGCGGGTTCGGCCAGGCCGACCTCGACACCTACTTCGGCGGGCTGGGCCTGCGGACCCCGACGGTGTCCGCCGTCGGCGTGCAGGGCGCCGCCAACGTCCCCGGCGGCGATCCGGACGGCGCCGACGGCGAGGTGCTGCTCGACATCGAGGTCGCCGGGGCCGTNGCCCCCGGCGCCGCCCAGGTGGTCTACTTCGCGCCGAACACCGACGCCGGCTTCCTCGCGGCGATCAACGCGGCCGCCGCCGCCACCCCCCGCCCGGCGGCGATCAGCATTAGCTGGGGCGGCCCCGAGTCGTCCTGGACCGCGCAGGCGATGCGCGCCTACGACCAGGCGTTCGCCGCCGCCCGCGCCGCCGGCATCACCGTCCTCGCGGCCGCCGGGGACGCCGGCGCCGACGACGCCACCGACCGGCTCGTCGCCGACTTTCCGGCCGGCTCGCCGAACGTGATCGCCTGCGGCGGCACGAAGCTGACCATCGA
Organism: Frankia sp. CpI1-P; assembly: GCF_001421075.1. Classification (NCBI taxonomy): domain Bacteria; kingdom Bacillati; phylum Actinomycetota; class Actinomycetes; order Frankiales; family Frankiaceae; genus Frankia; species Frankia sp. CpI1-P. Next base: position 53,648 of record NZ_LJJX01000035.1, read on the forward strand.
CGCCGCCGGCGCCCGGGCCAGCGAGGTGGTGTGGAACGAGGGCGCCGACTCGGCGACCGGCGGCGGCTACTCGGCGACGTTCACCCGGCCGGCCTGGCAGCCCGCCGCCGTCGGCCGCTACCGCGGCCTGCCCGACATCAGCGGCAACGCCGATCCGCAGACGGGCTACCGCATCGTCGTGGACGGCCAGCCGGCGGTCGTCGGCGGCACCTCCGCCGTCGCGCCGCTGCTCGCCGGACTCGTCGCCCGGCTCGCGCAGCTTACCGGCGCCCCCGTCGCGGACCTCGCCGCCGTGGCCTACGCCAATCCCGCCGCGTTCACCGACGTCACCGCCGGCGACAACCAGGGCTACCAGGCGCGCTCCGGGTGGGACCCGGCATCGGGCCTCGGCAGCCCGGTCGGCACGAAGCTGCTCACCGCGGTCGGCGGCCCGACGCCCCCGCCGCCGACGACCCCGCCCCCGACGACTCCGCCCCCGCCCCCGACGACTCCGCCCCCGCCGCCGACGACCCCGCCGACGCAGGCGGTGGACGCTGCGGACAGGGCGCTGTGGTCCGCCGTCGCCACCTGGGCGGGCGGCACCCACACGGGCGCGAACGCCAGGGCCGCGAAGGCGGTCCGGGCCTGGGCCCAGGCCAAGAGCCTCGCCTGACCGCGCCCTTTCCGCGAGTCGCCAGGCCCGGCATCAGGGGAACTGCCCAGAGATGCCGAGCCTGGCGGGTAATTGCATGGAGGTTGTCAGCCGTTCGGCTGCCCGAATCCGTCCACAACCTCCTGCAATTCGGTCATCTCCGACCCTGAGCGGCGGGGCGGTCAGTTGATCAGGGTGATGAGCTGGCGGCCGTCCTGCCAGGTTCCGGTCACGTCGGAGAAGGAGTTGTCCTTCCAACGCAGCAGCCGTATGCCCGTGTTGCAGATGGCCGGGAAAATGTCGATCTGCTTGTTGTCGCAGGTGTACGGGTGGGCCATGACGTTGGGCTGGTCGTGGGTGGCGCGCAGCGCGGTGAGCAGGCCGTCCGAGGTCGGCTGCGGGGTCTTCGCCAGCAGTACCCGCAGGTCGAGCACGGCCGAGAAGGCGCCCTGTGACGCCGAGGTACGGTCCGCCTCCGGCACGGCCTTGCGGTAGGCCACCGTGTCGGCGTCCCCGCCGCTGGATCCGACGGGGAGGTAGCTGGAGGCGAAGTAGAGGTGGTCGGTGCGGCCACCCGCGGCCCGCGGCACCGCGGGTGTGGCGCAGGCGCCGACGAAGTAGATGTCGCTGCGGATGTTCAGTGCCGCCGCGGCCTGGACGATCCGGGCGCACGCCGCCGCCTGGAACACGACGATGATGGCGTCCGGGTTGCCGGCGGCGGCCTGGGTGAGCGCCGGCGCGAAGTCCGCCGCGTCAGATTTCTCGGTGATCAGTCGGACGTCGGTCACACCCTTCTTGCGCAGAACGTTCTGGGATCCCTTGATGGCGGCGGTGAGCAGCCCGGGAAGGTCCACGTACAACGCGTGGGCGCTGCGGATGTGCCGGGTGGCGGTGAGGTAGTCGGTGAGGCCGAGCAGTTCCGCGACCGAGCCACCGGAAAGCGCGAACGCGTTCTTGGAATCGAGTTCCCCGCTGAGCTGCGGGGAACCGGTGACATAGGGGATGTGGGCCGCCTCGTATATCGGCATCGCGGCCTGCGTGCCGAAATCGACGCCGCCGACCACCGCGATCGGCTTTTCCGCGACCAGCCGGTTGGCGCAGTTCTGAGAGGATTCCGGGGAACCATCGGTGGCGCAGGTCGCCAGCCGCAGCGGACGCCCGCCGACGCCGCCGAGCGCGGCATTCGCATAGTTCACGGCGGCCTGCGCCGCCCGCCGTGGCTCCGGGTATGACCCAAGAGTGCTGTTCTCGATGGTGACGAAGCCCAGGGTCACCGGTGGCCCGGTCAGGTGGGTCGCCGAGGCGCCGGCTGCTGCGCCACCCGACGAGCCACCGCGCTGGCTCGTGCAGCCGGCGCCGGCGATGGCGACGGACAGGGCGACGGAGAACGCGAGCAGGACGCGGGAAGCTTGTCTCACGGGCGTTCAAGCTACACTCCAACTCACCCGGTTCCTGGGTGAGACCGCCGGCCGGCGGGACGGGAGTGATTCGGTGACCGCTCGCCCACACTTCCGACCTGCCGCCCGTCCGTCGGCTTCGACGTTGGACATGTGCTCGGGAGCCCCGTGACCACCTATGTAGCTGCAATGCTGCTGGGCCTCGGCCCGGGTGCGGTGTACGCGGCGCTCGGACTCGGACTCGTGCTCACCTACCGAGCCTCCGGCGTCATCAACATCGCGCACGGCGCCTTCGCCATGTACGCCACTTATCAGTATGCCGAGCTGCGCGAGGTCGGTGATCTCGTCCTGCCTGTCGTCGGATTNCCGCCGCGAATTCATCTTACCGACACCCCCACGTTCGGGTTGGCATTGTCGGTTTCTCTTGCGATGGCTGCCCTGCTGGCATTGGCGTCCTATCTGCTGGTCTTCCGGCCGTTGCGGCGGGCCCAGCCGACGATGACCGTCGTCGCCGCGGTCGGCCTCACCATCGCGTTGCAGGCCGTCGCCGTCGTTCAGTTCGGCTCGGACAACCGTTTCCTCGACCCCGTGCTGCCCCAGTCGCCGCTGCACCTGCTCGGCGTCACCGTGCCGAGTGACCGGCTGCTGCTGGCGGGCCTCGTCGTCGTGGCCGCCGCCGGCCTGTGGGCGATGTCGCGCTGGACCATGTTCGGCCTCGCGACCCGGGCCGTCGCCGACGATGCGGAGACCACCGCGCTGCTCGGCCGCCGGCCGGGCTGGATCGCCGCGGCGAACTGGATGCTGGCGGCGGTGCTCGCCGCGCTGGCCGGCATCCTGGTCGCCCCCATCAGCGCGTTGAACCCGACGAGCTACTCGCTGTTCGTCGTGCCCGCGCTCGCCGCGGCCCTGCTCGGCGGGCTGTCCTCGTTCGGCCTGACCGTCGCCGGTGCGCTCGGCCTCGGCGTCGCACAGGGGTTCCTGCTCCCGCTGCAGCAGGACGTGGGCTGGCTCAACCAGCCGGGGCTGCGGGCGCTGCTGCCGATGATCCTCGTCCTCGCCGTGGCGGGCCGGCGCGGGACGCTGATCCCTGGGCGCGCGGCCGGGGCCGTCGGGTCGGTGCCGCTGCCCGTGGTCGAGCCCGCTCGGCGCCCGCTCGGCGGGCTGCTGCTCGGCGTGNCCGTCGGAGTGGTCGCGCTGCTCCTGCTCACCGGCTCCTGGCGGCTCGGGCTCGAACGCAGCCTCGCCGGCGCCGTGGTGTGCCTGTCCTTCGTAGTGCTGACCGGCTACGTCGGCCAGCTCTCGTTGGCGCAGATGTCGCTGGCCGGCGTCGCCGGCTTCCTGCTGGCCCGGCTGGAGGGCGAGCTCGGCGTGCCCTTCCCGATCGCCCCCCTGATCGCCACGTTCGCGGCCGCGGTCGCGGGGCTGTTCCTCGGGGTGGTGTCGCGCCGGCTGCGCGGCGTGGATCTGGCCCTGATCACGCTGGTCGCCGGGGTCGCGATCCAGGAGGCGGTGTTCGGCAACCCGCTGATCACGGGCGGGCTCGCCGGCTCGTCCGTGCCCAATCCGAAGATCTTCGGTCTGGACCTCGGACTGTCCGGGGCCGGCTTTCCCCGGGTCCAGTACGGACTGCTGGCGCTGGCCGTGCTCGCCGCCGGCGGCTACGGTGTGGCCCGCCTGCGCACCGCCGACCTCGGGCGGCGGATGCTCGCGGTGCGGGCCAACGAGCGGTCGGCGGCCGCGGCCGGGATCGATGTACGCCGGACGAAGGTGCTGGCATTCACGCTGTCCGCAGCGCTTGCCGGCCTCGGCGGCTGCCTCATCGGGTACGGCCAGGGCCGGCTGTCCTTCGACTCGTTCGGGGTCACCGCCTCGCTGTTCTTCCTTGCCATCGCGGCCGTCGGCGGGGTGACCAGCGTCGGCGGGGCGTTGGCCGGCGGGCTGCTCGCCCCCGGCGGGCTGGCCTTCACGGCGCTGGACCGCGTTGCCGGGCTCGGCGAATACCAGCAGGTGCTGTGCGGTCTCGCGGTGGTGGTGCTGGCCGTCCTGCGGCCGGCGGGGCTCGTCTACCGGCCCGGCCGCGCCGGCCGGCGGGTCGGCCCGAGCCAGCCCCGGCGCACCGGCTGGCCCGGCGGGAAACTGCGGCCCGGCAGGACCGAGCGGCCTGGCGGGGATGGGCGGCTCGGCGGGGATGAGCGGCTCGGCGGGGATGAGCGGCTCGGCGGGGATGAACGGCCTGGCGGGGATGGGCGGCTCGGTGGGGGTGGGGGACCCGGTGCGGATGTGCCCGAGGGTGTCGACGGCGGGCCACCGCGTCTCGCGGAGGGCAACCGGCCCGGCCTGACCGCGTTCCCGCTCAACCCCGGCGGTGTGTCGTGACGGCGTTGTTGTCCGTCGACATGCTCGCGGCCGGGCAGGGCGGTACCCGCATCGTCGAGGGTGTCTCCTTCGGCCTCGAGGCGGGCAGCGTCACCGGCCTCATCGGGCCGAACGGGGCTGGCAAGACGACGCTGATCGACGCGCTCACCGGCTTCGCGACGATCTTCGCCGGCAGCGTGACCCTGGACGGCACCGCGCTGACCGAGCTGCCGGCGCACGAGCGGCAGCGGCTCGGGCTCGCCCGCACCTTCCAGGCCCTGGAGCTGTTCGACAGCCTGGCGGTGGCGGAGAACATCGCCGTGGTGGCGCGCCCGGTGGCCGGGTCGATGGAGGCCGGTCGGCTGGGACTCGCGGCGATTGCCGACCGCCTGCCCGCGACGCTCAGCCATGACGAGCGAGCCGCGGTCGCCCTCGGCCGCGCACTCGCGGCCATGCCGAAGGTCCTGCTGCTCGACGAGCCGGCCGCGGGGCTCGACCCCGGAGATCGGCGCGAGCTGGCCGCGCGCATCCGGCGCATCGCCGGCCGCGGCGTCGCCGTCCTGCTCGTCGATCACGATGTCCAGCTCGTCTTCGACGTCTGCGACCGGGTTCTCGTCCTGGACGGCGGTCGGATCGTCGCCCGCGGGCTCCCCGCGCAGGTCCGGGCGGATCCGGCCGTTCGCGCGGCCTACCTGGGCGGCTCCGACGGCCCCGAGCCCGCCTTGCCGTCCGAGCCCGCCTTGCCGTCCGAGCCCGCCTTGCCGTCCGAGCCGACCGCCACGGCGGTGCCGGCCGTGCCGGCCGCTGCGACCTCGCCGGTCGTCTCCCCATCGCCCCGGCGGCCGCCGACCGCGTCCACGGTGCCGACGGCAGGCACCGAGCTGCTCGAGTTCGAGCGGGTGAGCAGCGGCTACCACGAGGGACCGGTGCTGCGGGAGGTGTCGCTGGTCGTCCGTGCCGGCGAGATCGTGGCGCTGTTGGGGGCGAACGGGGCCGGCAAGACGACCCTGATCCGCACGGCCGCCGGCCTGTTGCCGGCGAGTGCGGGCCGGGTCGGGGTGTTCGGCGAGTGGTTCCGGCGTCCGGCGCCGAGCACGCTTGCCCGGCGAGGGCTGGCCGTCGTCCCGCAGGGGCGGGGGGCGTTGGGCCGGCTGACCGTCCGGGAGAACCTGCGCCTGGCAGCCGGCCGCAGCCACCGCGGCGAGATCGAGCGGGTCCTGGGCTGGTTCCCGGCGCTGGGCGGCCTGCTCGACCGGCCGGCCGGGGAGCTGTCCGGCGGCGAGCGCCAGCGGCTCGCGTTGGCCGTCGCCCTCGTGCGCCGGCCGCGGTTGCTGCTGGTGGACGAGCTGTCGTTCGGCCTGGCGCCCGGCGTCGCGCCGCGGCTGCTCGAGCTGCTGCGCGGAATCGCGGCCGAGACGTCGACCGGTGTGCTGCTCGTCGAGCAGTTCGCTGCCCTCGCGCTGCGGGTGGCCGACCGCGGCTACGTGCTCGACCGCGGTCGGGTCGCGCTCGCCGCGCCCGCCGCGCAGCTCGCTGCCCGCCCCGACCTCATCGAGGCGAGCTACCTCGGCGAGGCACCGGCCGTTCCCCCCGGGCCGCACCCAGGCCCGCCGCCCTGCCTCGGGACGGCAGCCTCCTGACAGATCGCGCCCTGACGGATTGGGCCGGCGTGATGGACGCGATCGACTGACGGCCGCTAGCCGAGTGGTTTATGGTGACCATGCGCGAATTGATCGCGGGAGCTCCACCGAGGGGCTGAGAGGGTGGCTAGGGCCGCCGACCNCAGAACCTGTCCGGGTAATGCCGGCGTAGGGAGTTCATATGATGTCGCCAATCGACCGTTCTTTCTCGTCTCCTTCTTCCGAGAATTTTCCCGGCCTCGGCGAGGCGGATTCCCGGCCGGAATCCGAGGCCATCCCGGGGGACATTCCGAACGGTTTTCCGGCGGCCTCGCCGGGCCGGACGCCGGCCCGGCCTGCGTCCGAAGGGTCACCTGCCGCGTCCCAGGAGTCGCCGGCCGCGCCCCGGGCGACGGCCGTCTCGACCGGGCCGCTGGCGGGCAGCCGCAAGACCTGGCTCGTCGGCGCGGACCCCGACCTGCGGGTGCCGATGCGGGAGGTCGTCCTCACCACCGGGGACAGCGTCGTGCTCTACGACACCTCCGGCCCGTACACGGATCCGGCGACGGACGTCGACGTGCGCCGGGGCCTGCCGCCGCTGCGGGCACGGTGGATCGCCGAGCGCGGGAACACCGCTCCGGCCGGCGGGCGGGGCGCGCTACGGGCCCGGCCCGGCGGGGGAGCCGTCACCCAGCTCGCCCACGCGCGCCGGGGAGAGATCACCCGGGAGATGGAGTTCGCCGCCCTGCGCGAGGGGCTGCCCGTCGAGACCGTGCGGGCCGAGATCGCCGCCGGGCGCGCCGTCCTGCCGGCGAACGTGAACCATCCCGAGTCCGAGCCGATGGTGATCGGCCGGTCCTTCCTGGTGAAGATCAACGCGAACCTCGGCAACTCGGCCGTGACCTCCTCGATCGAGGAGGAGGTCGAGAAGATGGTCTGGGCGACCCGGTGGGGCGCCGACACCGTCATGGACCTGTCCACCGGTGCGGACATCCACCGGACCCGCGAGTGGATCCTGCGCAACTCCCCGGTCCCGGTCGGCACGGTGCCCATCTACGAGGCGTTGGAGCAGGTCGGCGGCCGGCCCGAGGCGCTGACCTGGGAGGCCTACCGGGACACCGTCATCCGCCAGTGCGAGCAGGGGGTGGACTACATGACGGTCCACGCCGGGGTGCTGCTGCGCTACGTGCCGCTGACCGCGCGGCGCCGGACCGGGATCGTCTCGCGCGGCGGTTCGATCCTGGCCTCCTGGTGCCTCGCCCACCACGAGGAGAACTTCCTCTACACCCACTTCGCCGAGCTGTGCGAGATCCTCGCCGCCTACGACGTGACGTTCTCGCTCGGCGACGGCCTGCGGCCCGGCTCGATCTCCGACGCCAACGACGACGCCCAGCTCGCCGAGCTCGCCACCCTGGGCGAGCTGACCCGCGTCGCGTGGGAGCACGACGTGCAGGTGATGGTGGAGGGGCCCGGCCACGTCCCGCTGCACCGGGTCGAGGAGAACGTCCGGCTGCAGCGGGAGATCTGCCACGACGCGCCGTTCTACACGCTCGGGCCGCTCACCACCGACGTCGCCCCCGGCTACGACCACATCACCTCGGCGATCGGCGCCGCGGTGATCGGCTGGCACGGCACCGCGATGCTCTGCTACGTCACCCCGAAGGAGCATCTCGGTCTGCCCGACCGAGACGACGTCAAGGCCGGCGTCATCGCCTACAAGATCGCGGCCCATGCGGCGGACCTCGCCAAGGGGCATCCCGGCGCCCGGGCCTGGGACGACGCGCTGTCGGACGCCAGGTTCGAGTTCCGCTGGGCCGACCAGTTCCACCTGGCGATGGACCCGGACACCGCCCGGTCGTACCACGACGAGACCCTGCCGGCCCCCGCCGCGAAGACGGCCCACTTCTGCTCGATGTGCGGACCGCACTTCTGCTCGATGAAGATCTCCCACCAGGTGCGGGCCGCCGGAGACGGTACCGCCGCGACCGACCCGGCCGCCCCGGCCCTGACCTCAACCCCGGGCGCGGGGGACGAGGCGGTCGCCGCGGGGCTGCGGGCCAAGGCCGCGGAGTTCGCCGCCGCCGGCAACCGGATCCACCTCCCGATCGCCGGCCCCTGAGCATCGCGGCTGCGAGCCAGGCCCGCGGGCTGTCGCCGCGGGTCAGGTCCGCGGGGGAGAGCCGGGGAAGGGCGGCGCCTCGCTCGGCCGGTATCGGCCCTCGATCGCCCGGCGGATCCCGTCGACGAAGGTGCGCCGCGCCTCGTCGCCATCCAGGTCGACGAGGTCGATGGAGTTGATGCCCTGCAGCAGCCCCTCGGCCTTCGAGCGGTTCGCGGCGACCCGCACCGGGATCAGGCGCCGTTTCATCCCGGTCGGGTCCGACCTCCAGGCCGTCTGCCACTCGGCCTGCACCTTTTCCGAGGCCAGGTAGTGCTCGGAGAGGATCACGAGGGTCCGCTTCGAGCGGGACACCGCCTCGTCGAGGCGCCCCACCAGGTGATCCCCGGCGACGACGTCCCAGGTGTCGAGATGCACCTGGAAGCCCTGTTGCTCGAGCTGCCAGGCACACCACTCACCCCAATCGCTGTCCTCCTCCGCGGCGGAGACGAGAAAGTCNCACCCGGCCGCGGTGCGCGGCTCCTCGGCGACGATCGACGCCACCGGCGGCGGAACCGACCGCTGATCCGCCGCGGGCACCCGCGGGCCGTCGGCCGGCCCCTCGCCCCCCGCGGGCACCTGGACCCAGGCGGGGCCGGCGAGGCCGGGGACGCCCGTCTCGACCCGCCGGAACGAGCCGGGATCCAGATCGCGCCGCCGTCGATCGACGGTGGCCGCGAACAGCGTGCCCGAGATGATGACGGCCATCTCCGTGGTGGGGAACTCCCCGAGCAGGCGGCTGAGGGCGGGCGTGTCGACGAGGCGCGAGGCCGCCTGGGCGGCGTCACTTCGGGCGGCGTCACCTCGGGCGGCAGCGCTGTCGTCGGCGACGGCCCGCCCCTGGTGCAGCGCGACCCGCAGCCGGACCCGACCGCTCTCGCCCCGCGGCCGGTTGTAGGTGTGCAGCACTCCCCGCAGCTCCCGCACGAGATCCGCGACCACGAGCTCCGCCGGCACGTCGTCGCGGACCGCGCCGAGCAGCCCGCCGCCCCGGTCCTGGACACTCACCGCGTCGGCCGGCAGGTCGCAGTGCTGCGCGGCGAGGCCCACGAGCTGGCACAGTCCGTCCCGCCAGGCCACCGGCACCCCCGCCGGGCCGAATCGAACCGGATCGATGGCGAACAGGACACCGCCGGCCGGCGCGTGCACCTCCCCGGAGCCCGTCCCGGGCGGGCCCGCCGTCGGTGCCGCACCGTCGGCCGGGGGACCCGCGGCCGGTGCCGACCCGGCCGGCTCGACGACCGCGGCGAAGACCTTGTTGGCGGGGTAGAGAGCCGCCGCCACCGCCAGGATGTTGGCCCGGCCGTCCGCCAGCACCCNCTGGCGAAGCTGGTGATTGACGTCATCCCAGAACTCCAGGGGGGTCTGGGACGTCCAGGACGGCTGCCGCCGCCGTTCCAGACCGGCCCGTTCGAGCATCGCCATGGCGGTGGACGGGCGGTGGAAGGCGTTCGCGAGCGTCTCCACCTCGATGTCGGTCAGCCGTTCCGTCACCGCTCCCCCCGAACCGTCCCGCCGCACCGGCAGCCAGACCTGGCGAGCGCCGCACCGCCGCCGTCCGCGCCGGGTTCCGCGACTCCCGCCGGATGCTGCTGGCCGATCTTACGTTGCGACCGACTCGGGCGCGCATAGCGTGCATTCACCGGCACAATCGGTCAGACATCCGGTGGCGGGCAATGCCGCACNCGGGCCGCCGGGGGCATCCACCCACCGGCGCCCGGGGCCGGGTGAATCGGCCGTTCGTGGCGGCTTGACCGGGCAGCCGGGCCGCTCCATACTCCAACGAATCTGTCGCTTCGAGCGTATGAACCATGACGGAGAGTAGCCCGAGGGCCTGCTCGTTCCGGCGGGGGATGTTCGCTGCCGGCGCCGTGTCGGGGGGCACCTTATTTTCACTGTCCGTCCTGTGCGTATCGACGCGCGCGGCGCCGTGCCGCGCGCCGCGGACGCCGTCCTCCGGGCTCGGGGAGCGCGGCTGTGACGGCGCCGGCGGGGCAGCCGACGCAGCTCGCCCGCATCGGTCTGTGGGGCGCCCCGCAGAGCGGGAAGACGACCTTCCTCGCCGCGCTCAACATCGCCGCGATCAGCCAACCCACCACCCCGGGCGGCCCATCCTGGATCGTCATCGGCGGCGACGACGACGCGGGGGCGTTCCTGTCCGAGAACACCGACCTGTTGCAGAGCCGGCACGTCTTCCCCTCCGCGACCCCGGGCCTGACGGCGCTGAGCTGGCGGTTCATCGGTCCGGCGCGGGGCGGCCGGCGTGCGGGCCGCCCCCTGCGCCGCGGCCCACGGCCGGAGAACACGGTCTTCGCCGTCGAGTTACTGGACGCGCCCGACGAGTGGGAGCTGCTGCTCGACCACCTGAGCAGGTGCGACGGGCTGGTCTATCTGTTCGATCCGGTCCGGGAAGAACGCAACAGCGACGCCTACGAGTTCTTCCAGCGCACCCTGGAGCAGGTCACCCGGCGGTGTTTCGAGGCCAACCGCCTGCGCGGCGGAAAACTGCCGCACTTCCTGGCGGTGTGCGTCACGAAGTTCGACGAGCCCGCGGTGTTCCGCCAGGCGTTCCGGACGGGTGTGGTACTCACCGGCGACGAGCCGGAGCGCATCCCCCGGGTGCCCGACAACCTCGCGAAGACCTTCTTCGACCGGCTGTGCGACGAGGGTCATGAGGGTTCGGCCCGGCTGGTCCGCGGGAGCATCAACACCTTCTTCCATCCCGACCGGATCTCCTATTTCGTCAGCTCGTCCGTGGGCTTCCACATCGGGCCGTCGGGGTACTTCCGCGCACACGACTTCGCCAACGTCGTCAAGACCAGCGGGGAGGCGCGCATCCGCGGCGCGATCCGGCCGATCAACGTGCTGGAGCCGTTCCTCTGGCTGGAGGAGAGCACGCGGTCGGCCCCCCGCAGGAGGTGAGCGCGCCGGTGGCCGGGAACGCCGTGCGCCTGCCCGGCGGACGGCGGCATCGGCGTCGCGCGGCCGTCGGTCAGGTGGCGCCCCGCACCGCTCACGCCTGTCATGCCCGCCGCCGGTCGTCGTCGCTCGGGAGGGGCAGGGTGTCGCGGCGCGGCAGCGGCGGGTCGTAGCGGGTGGTCAGCGGCTCGTGGTCCGGGGTGACCGTGGGCTCGTCCCCGTCGTAGGTGAGGTCGTCGTCGTAGGTGAGGTCGTCGTAGGGGAGGTCGTCGGGGGTGCGGCTGGCGAGATCGGACCGCGTGGGCGGCGCCGGCGGCCGGTTCGGCGGCACGGGTCGGCCAGGCCGGGCGGCCGGCCTTTCGACCGGCGTCTCCCAGCCCCGGTTGCGCCCGGACGGGCCTGGCGGACCGCCCGGTACCTGGAGGCTGCCCGTCCCTGGCGGCGGTGCCGTGGCGACATAGTCGTCGAAGGAGTTGTGGATCCGGCCGAGCTCGCGGTCGCGCCAGGCGTCCAACGCCGCGTTCGCGACCTCCTCCTGGACCGCGACCGTCCGCCGGGCCAGCCGCTCGATCGCCGGATCCTTCTGCTCCCGTGTCACCTGGGCCTCGAGGTAGGCGTCCTGGCCGTCGAGGAGCACGGTCGCCCGCCGCCGCGCCGACATCTCCTCCTCCGCGATGAGCTGGTTGCGCTCCTCGATCGCGACGACCTTCTCGTAGGTGGTCAGCTTGCCGAAGGACATCAGGAACTTGACCAGGATCGGCAGGCATTCGATCGCGGTGATGAACAGCAGCAGCACCAGGTGCGCGTTGGCGAGGGTGCGGTGGTCGGGATCGCTGGTGATGCGGTCCAGCGCCTCCATCCGGATGAGCAGCCCGGTGTTGTCGCCGTTCTGGCGGTTGAACGCCGCCCGGTCGTTGCGCTGCCCGGTCTCCAGGGCGGCGATCTGGGCGTTGAGCGCGGGAAGCTGGTTGTTCGCGTTCTGCGTCGCGCTGGACCGGCCGGCCTGCTGGCGGGACCGCGCGGCGTCGACGGCGGCGGTCAGCTTCGGCTGCAGCTCGTTGATCTGCGCCTGGATGCCGTCGCGCAGCGAGACCTTGAGCCGGTAGTTCGAGCCCTGCCCCGCCTTGTTCGGCTGGCCCGGGCAGGTGCCGAGGCTCTCGCAGAGCACGTCGGCGTTCGCCTGGGCCAGCCGGGTCTGCAGGCCGTCCATCTGCCGCTGCAGGGGGGCGACCTCCGGGTCGGTGCTCACGTCCACCCCGGTGGTGCCGACCTTGACCAGGGCGTCGCGCTGGGCGCGCAGCCGGGTCAGCTCCTGGTCGCGCGGGTCGGTGGTGATCCGCTGCTCGAACGCGGCCGCGTCCTCGGCGTGCATCTGGGTGATCTCGGTGTCGATCTCCGGCTGGAAGATCCGCAGGACCAGGGGGGTCGAGATGACCAGCCCGATGAGGATCGCCAGCACCAGCCGCGGCAGCATGAGCAGCGCGTTGAGGTACCAGTGGTCCTGGCGCTNCACGGACGCGACCAGCCATCGGTCCAGCGCCATGATCGCCAGACCCCAGCCGAGCCCGACGAGCAGGCAGACCGGGATCGGCAGCTTCAGCGCCATCCGCAACGCGAACGTGGACGAGAGGGTGGCCATCGCCGCCGTCGTGAGCACCGCGCTGCCCACGCCCACGTACTTGGCCCGGTCGTGCCGCAGCCGGCCGAGGATCTCCCGGTCGGCGCCGGACAGCCAGAGCAGGAACCGGCTCACCGCACGTCCACCTTCCGCCACGACGGCCGGGCCGACCACCACGGCCGGGCCGACCATGGGGCCGTGGGCCCGGCGCCGGCCGGCCTGGGTGCGCCGGCCGCCCTCGGTGGGGCCGCCGGCCTGCTGGGCAGGGCAGCCGTCGCCCAGGGTCGGCGGGGTTCAAGGCGGTGCAGGGCATCAGCGGCGGGCAACCGTGGCTGGAGATCGTCTGCGCGCAGCCCGGCCATCCTCGATCCGTCCGCAAGGGGCCAACAAGATCACTGCCCGCGAGGATGAAGCCCGGAGTCCAGCACGCCCGAACGTCCTGGTTCATGCGGGACGTCGAAGCCTCTCTCCCCCGAGAGCCCCTCATGGTACGCGGAACACGTGCACGTAGCGACCACACCGATGCGTGTTGTGGTAGCCGCGTCATGCTGCCAAGCTGTGCCGTCGCTCGCCGGCCGGCCCCGCCGCCCGCGTGCCCGCCTTCCTCCCGTCTCATCGGCACCTTCCCGGTGAGCCGCGCGGACGGCACGGGAGCGACCCGCGACTCCGTCGCGGGCACTGGCCAGGCGGGATGCCCCACGTCCGCCACTCACCACGAGCATCGGACAAACTACAGATGGCCCCACGTCGACGCGGTCCCTGAGTCGCTCCCGCGGTGCTGTAAGCTGGCACCGCCGGCCACCACGGTGGCGGGCGCGCGCTCGTAGCTCAACGGACAGAGCATCTGACTACGGATCAGAAGGTTGGGGGTTCGATTCCCTCCGAGCGCACGCACGGTTGAGACAGGCCAGAGCCCCGCACCCCCATCCAAGGTGCGGGGCTCTGCCGCTTTCGNACCCATGTGTGCTGCAGTCTGTGCTGCCTTCGGCGGGCGCCGTCGCGATGGTCATCGTGCGAGATCTCGTCTCCGCGCCGCTTCGTAGCGGTCGCGGGGTCGCGAGGCGTTCGGCGCTCCCACCCTACCTGGAGATCACATCTGTGACCGGGCCGCGCTGGGCCCGGAGGCGCTTGGCTCTGAGTACCTGTCCTGAATCTTGATGGTCATTGACTCTCGGTGGTCTTCCTGGGGGCCCAGCGTGGGACGGGGGTGCCGTGGGCGAGCCGGCGGGCCATCGTGCGGATCATGGCCCAGTAGACGAAGGCGGCAGAGCTGGCCGGGTCGCGTTCGTAGTCTCGAGCGAGGCGACGGTGCGCGGTGATCCACGCCAGCGTGCGTTCTACAACCCAGCGTTTCGGGAGCGGCCGGAAGCCTTGCTGGCCTTCTTCCTTCCGGACGATCTCAACGGTGGTCCTCACGACGTCCGCCGCCCAGGCGACGAACCGGCCGGCGAACCCTGCATCGGCGACCAGGAAACGGCAGGTCGGGGTGGTGAAGTAGTGGTCGACCAGCAGTTGGCGGGCGCCGTCGCGGTCCTGACGGCCGGCGGGGACGACACGCACGGCCAGCAGCAGACCGAGGGTGTCCACGACGATGAACCGCTTGCGGCCGTTGACCTTCTTTCCCGCATCATAGCCGCGGGTCGGGGCGGCCACCGTGGCAGCGCCCTTCACCGACCGGGAGTCGATCACCCCGGCGGTCGGTGTGGCGCTACGGCCCTCGGCCTGGCGGACCTCACCGCGCAGCCCGTCGTGGACCGTGATGGTGACGCCCGTTTTCTTCCNCCGCTCGAAGANCCCGTAGACCGTCTTCCAGGGCGGGAAGTCCGCCGGCAGCGCCCGCCACACGACGCCGTTATGGGTCACATAGAGGATCGCGTCCACGATGTCACGCCGGTCGTGCTTCTCGGGCCGGCCGTCCTTCGACGCCACCGGCAGCAGCGGCTGCACGTAGGCCCACTCCGCGTCCGTGAGATCCGAGGGATACCGAACAGAACGTGCCATCTCCACGACCTACCAGCCCCACCGGCAGCCCGAAACCTCCCACCCCTACGGCACTCTCCGCACCTCAAACCAAGATTTAGGACAGGNACTGAGGCCGGAGGTGGCGGATGAAGCCGACGACGCCTCGGTTGATCACGCATGATCGGCCACCCAAGCTTCCTCGTCCGGCGAACGCAACAGTCCCACTGCGCGATGCTGGGCTGCGGGGGCCGGTCCGACGCTGGACGGTCCCGCAGCCGTTTATTCGGCAGATCTACCGTCCCCGATCTCTGATACTGGAGACATGGCGGACGACCACGACCTGAACCGCGTAGTCGGGCGGGATGATGAGCGCGGGCCGGCCGAGGTGATGGTCCATCGGCCCGGGACGGACGGCGGCGTCTCGGCGCGGGTAGANGGCCCACCGGGTCAACGGATTCTGCGGGCTGACGTATGGCGCGCCGACGGTGTGATGGCCGGCGACGAAAACATTCAGAGGAACGTCTCTTACCTGCGGCTGGACGAACCTCGAGTGACGTGCGATTCGGCGATCGTGGGCGCGGCGTCGATGCGGGCGTTCCACGCCTTGACGGAGAATCCGGGCAGCTCGCTGCGGCGAATGGAGTTCCAGCGGGCGCTTACACGCCAGCGTAATATCGGCGCTGCGGCGTCAGGGCGGGTGGCTTATGGGGCGGCGCGCGGTCCGGCCCGGGTGATGTCCTACTCGGTCCGGGTACGCTCCTCGTGCGGCGTCGTCGTAGGAGACAGGAACGTCCAGAGCAATCGTTTTAATTATACGATGAAGACGCCTACTCTCTCAATTCACGAGATCGCGGCATTCCGTCCCAAAGTCGCCAGTATGGTGGTTCGGTTGGTTGCCCGACCCGACGACGAGCAGCGAATTCGGGCTCTCGGCAAGGAAATCGACCGTGCGGTACATGGCCTTGGAGATCGGCTTTGGCTCACCCCAGCCGTTCAGTCGGCGCCCGGATTGGGCCGCTGCGCCGGAATCGTCATCGGCCGAGACAACAAGCAGGTCAACACCTCGCAGGTGCGGGTGCGCTCGGTTGACGTTGATGGCGTCGTAGCGTCATTGCGCGAGCAGGCTTCCGATGCTGCCGAGATTCGACGTCTGGACGCCGAATACGCCAGGCTCGCCGCCCTGCTCGACGGGCCGGCCGCCGGCGTCCCGGTCGACCTTGCGGCCGTCGGCGAGGAGGCGATCGCAAACCGGAATCGTTACCTGGAGATCCAGGAGCGCCAGCTGGCCCGGTTCGACGACGAGGCCGTCATCACGCGCGGAGACCGGGCCGAGGTGGCCCAGCTGCTCGACGCGGCGCGGGTCGCGGTCGCGGTCCATGCAGCGAGCGTGGAGGTCTGGCTGGCTGAGGCCGCCGACCCGCCGTCAGTGCCCGAGCCATCAAAGGGCATCCTTCTCCGCATCGCCGAGGCCCTCGGGCTGATCCGCCCCCGCGAGCCGGATGCTGATATCGCAGACATATCGACCCTGGACGGGATCGACTTCACGGCGACGCCAGTTTGGCCGGACGGGCCTGAGCCCTCAGTGCCGCGGGAGCCGGTTCGGCCGGGGGAGCCGGAGCGGTGGGGGGAGCCGAGCGAAGCGTCACCTCCGGAGGAACCGGACCCGTTGGATCTACGGGATGTGACTCTCCCGGACGAGCCCGGGCTATTGGTGCCGGCGGAGTCAAGTGAAACGCCACTCCTGGACGGGCCGGATCAGGTAGATCTATGGAACGTGGGGCTTACGGATGCGCTTGAGACGTCGGTTCCGGGGGGGCTCAGCGAGATGTCACTCCCGGAGGGACTGAGTCCATTCGACTCATTGGGCGTCACGTTTCCGGGCGGAACGGAGCCGATTTCTTCGTGGCATTCGGTGGTGGAGGCCGCCGCCGCGCCGGGTTCATCGGATGACTGGATAAGATCAACTCCGCCATCGTCGTGGGACCTCTGGCCGCCAGCGCTCCTTGATACTGCCAGGCACGACGACATCCACGGGCCCGGGAGGATCGTCGACATGAATGGCAGGGACGACGTCGACGATATTGATTACATTGACGACATCGGGAGCATGGGCTGGTTCTAGGTAGAAGGTGAGGGATCGGCCGCGCTCCGCGGCGGCCGTCTGCGTAGTTCCCGTTCGAGATCACGCCGCACCATCGGGGTCAGTTCCGCGCGCAGCTCGGTTTTGATGCGCTCGATCTCCTCCGCTCCGACCTCTGCCCGCAGTTCATCGCCCATTGCTTGGCGTAGCTCTTCTTTCAGCCGCTCGCGAGCCAGCGCCAGTTCGGCGGCTGACCGCTCGGCGTCCCGTCGGGAGCGGAGCCACGGCCCGAGCTCGATCGCCTTGGCCGCCCCGGCGGTCAGGGTGGCGGTGTCAGGACCGGGTCCTCCGACGCCGATCAGCCCGCGCAACTGCTCGGATCTCAGTAGATGAACGTGGGTGCCGTCCCCGTCGGTCACGCACAGAAGCGGCCCGAGTAGGACCGAGGCCCGGGTCGCGGTCGCGGCGGCGAGCAGGAGTCCGGCCAGGGCATCGTCGGGCGACGGACCGCTGTCCGTGTCCAGAAGCGCGACGCGTTCCTCGATGCGCGCGGCGAGTCTGCCGATCGCGGCCTGTCCCGGGGCGGAGGTCATACGCAGCGCGATGGCCCGTCGACCGCCGTCGAGCCGCGGCTCGGAGACGTGGACGATCTCCAGGTCCAGCTCGGTCGCGGCGCTGGCATACAGGCTGAGGATTGTTTCGCCGTCGGCGTCCGGAGATAGCAGCAGATGGCCCGGCAACCAGGGCAGCGTGGGAGGCACCCCGAAGGTCTGGGCGGCGCCGATCTCCCAGGTCGTGCGGGCGAGCTGGGACTGGTTGCCCGCCAGGCGGGGGAGCGCCTCCCGTTCGACGGCAGTCAGCCGGTCGGCCAGGTCGCCGACCCGGCGCTGTACCTCACCGAGCAGCTCGGATAGTCCGACGACGCGGGTGCCGACGGTCACCTGCTGGCCTGCGAGCTCCGCGTGGTTCTTCTGGAGCTGGTCGAATCGCGCCGCCGATCCGTCAATCCGCTTACCAAGCTCGTCGAACCAGGCNGAGATCTTGTCGAAGCGGCCGTCAAACGTGTTCAGTCGGCTGACCGTCACGTCGGGCTGGCCGGCACGCTTGTCAACGGCGGACAGCTGCGAGCGCAGGGTCGCCAGCTCGGCCCGGACGTCGGAAAGCCGCTGTTGGTCGTCCCGCAGCCTCGTCTGGAGTTCCCGGACGATCTGCAGGGCCCAGGCCGCGCCGACGACGATGGCGATCAGGACCAGCAGGTAGACGACGAACAGAGCGGTGTTCACGGCGGAGAATCACTCCTGGCACGGTCGGCTCGGTCAGGCCCTGGGATTGCGTCGGTCACGTGGACGCCCCGAGCCCGCGCGAGGCCGGCATCCAGTTGGCAGCGGCGGTCAGGGACCCGGTATGGCAGGTCCCCCCCGACCGGGCAGATCGTCGAGATCCCGGCGCTGGGGGGCCGTCGGCCAGGCCAGTCGGTCGGGATTGATTTCGCTGGGTGGCTGCCTACGAACCGGCTCGATATCCGGCCAGCGCGGTATCGCGGCCGCCCGCGGTTCCAGCCTGGACAGGCGGCCCAGCGTCGTCGGGTCGGCGAGCCGGCGGGTCCGGGCGGCGCGCAGGACCGCAAGAGGGCCGTGTTTGCCTCGTTCGCTCTTGATGTCATCGATCCGCTTGCGCAACGAATCGAGCTCGGCCTTGATCNCCGGTTTCCGGTCAGCGTGCGGCGACTCCGGTCGTTGCGCCCGTTGCAGCCGTTCGGTCTGCAGGACCAGGCACTGTTCGGCCCGCTCGATCCGCGTCAGTTCCAGCTCGTCCCGGCGTCGTGCCACTCCGGTGTCCAACGAGCCGGCCGTGCCAATTTTCCTCAGTTCGTCGTGGTCGCGCCGGTCCTCCGCGTCGAGGAGCGCCAGCTTCGCCCGAGCCCCCGACTCAAGCGCCTCGAACCGAACCCGGACGATGACCGCCTTGACATCGACGTCCCGGATCCGACTCTTCGTGATGGTCGTCTGCCGATTAGCTGTCCCGATCATGACGCCCCCGGTCCGCCCGGATCCAGCCGCGATCATCCGGGTCAGCTCCTGGGACCGTTCCAGGATGCGGCTCATCGCATTGACAAGGCGGTGTTCCAAGACCGGGTTGTCAGGCGCGGCGACGAAATCGGCCAACCGGTAAGCGAGGGCCGGCTCGTCCCGGAGAAGAGACTCGACGGCGATCACGGAACGGGTGAGTCGGTACCGGAGATGATTGGTCTGATGATTCCCGTCTCCGATGACCACGCCGCGGGATCCCCGGACCCGGACCGCACACGCGCGCACCCGCGCCCGTCCGGGAAGGCCTGTCCGGCTGTCGGTGAAAACGACCTGGCCCCGTCGGTGCGCCGGCGGGACGGCCACCGCTTGGCGGAACTGTTCCCGACGTACCCAGCTGGTCGGCCGTTCCAGCAGCGCTTCGAACCGGCGGGTGAACGCGGCACCCCGGACCGCCGGGTCGAACGACACGATCGGATGATCCACCTGGTAGTGGAGATAGTTCCTCTGGACGTTGCGCACGCCGACCATGACGCCGTCGGCCTGAACCTGCACCGACATGTCGATGTCATCTCGTTGTCCGGTCGTCCGGACGCAGAGGCCACCAGCGGCTCCCACGTGCGCGATCTTGATCATTCCGTTGTCTCGGTCGGCCGCCACCGCCACCTCCGTCGTCCGCCCAGTCACCACTATTCCAGGTCAACGGTCTCCCCACGGCGTATTCGCGGGGAGAATGGAACGGAACGGGCCGCGCGCAGCGCGGGCATCTCCAGGACCCGGAGGATGGACAGATGACCGAGCGGCTCACGGACGGCGAGGTTCAGGCGCTAGCGGGCGCCTTCGCGAATTCCCTCTCGGCGCGCCAGGTCCTGGAGGCGGCGGGCCTGGCCGTCGCGCGGCAGCCCAACTGGGGGGACACGACCTCCCTGAGGTTCTGGCGAGAGGTCAACTCCCTGCTCGGCAACGGCATTCTGCCCGAGGGCCGCCGGCAGGTGCTTGCCGCAGCGGCGGCCGAGTTCCCCGCGAATCCGGTCTTCGCCCAACCGGATCTGGACGGCGCCTCTGAAGTGCCGGCGCCAGGCGGCCCGGACCGGCCTCGTCACCCGGACGCCGAGGTATGGGACGGTTCGCCCACGTTCCCGGTCAGCATCACCGACTCGATCGGCGTCATGGTCGGGTCCGGCAACGTGCAGACCCTGAACTTCGGTCCGATGNCGGACGACGCCGATCGCCCCTGATCACGGCCCGGATCCTACGTCAGTCCATCTCGCCGGCCACGCTGGTCGAGGACACCTCTCTCCGCTCCGCTGGCGAACCTGTGCGGTGCCAGAACTCGCTAGCTTTGACCTGGAGTCCTGGCTGCTCGTTCGTATTCGTTGATCAGGCCACCAAGGATGGGCCGGCGCTTGATCCGTTCCTGGGGCGGGCCGGCAACGATGTAATCGGGCCAGGTCGAGGTAGGTCTGAATCGGAGCGGACCGTTGATGNGCCTACAGCATCGTGACCGATAGCATCCAGTGTAAATGTGTGCGCGATGCGTAGCATCATCGGCAGGGCCGGTTGGGGATGTTTGGGTGCGTTGCCGAGCACACGCACGGTTGAGGCAGGCCAGAGCCCCGCACCCCCATCCAAGGTGCGGGGCTCTGCCGCTTGAAGATCTCTTGTACTGCAATTGTCTCCTGGGTCGGCATGTACGGGCGGTACTGGCCGCCAGCGCGGCCGTACGGTCCTGCATTCGGCTCGCCGCGGGGTCGCCCACAGCTCCCCAGCCCGGCCGCACCGCGGGGGCCAGGCCGCGCAGCAGCCCCCACAGTACCGAGCCCTTGCCCGGCCCCGGTCGCCCCCGAGATCAGGACATGGGAGCCGCGCACGGGCGGCGTCCAGGGGGTCCGTCCGCGCAGCGGCCGACCGGCATCGCCGCCGACAGGTCCGCCACCAGCTCAGCCGTTCCGGCGAACCTGGCGCGTGCGTATATCGATCGAGGCCTCGCGAAATATCATTATCGCTCAATTCGGTCGGAATAGGTACTGGCCCTTGGGGACCTGGTACCGCGCTACTTTCGAGCGGATCCGACCGGCTGGCGGATGATCGTGCGCAGCCGGCTCGGGTCCGTCCGGCGGGCATCAGACAGATAGATCTCATGGTGACGCCCCCGGAGGACGAGACCTTCAGTCGGCATGAACTCGTCGTGCATCCGGGAGATGGTCGGGCCCTCTTCGTCGTACGGTCCAACGTAGAGAGTCTGAACGCACTTGCCCTCGAGAAACTCCTCGAACCGCACCTTCTTCACTGCACTAAGGTTCTTCTTCTCGTGGACCCGTTCCAGCGCCNCATCAAAGATCTCCAAGGTGATCCAGTCGGGTTGAAAGATCATGAGGGTCCAGTCCCACCGGTCCTTGTCTTGAGTGTGGAAGACCTGCAGGTCCTTCGCGGACCACAGGCCCTCCAGCGGAGCGACGGTGTGCGTCCGCTTCAGCTTGTCCTTGGCGACGGCACGCACAGCGTAGGAGGTCGTGTAGAGAGCGGTGACCACCTCCGCGTACTCCGGCGAGGTATTGGGATCGCCGTGGCCGTCCACCATGAGGAAGTTCGCCCGCGCTACGTCGACGATCTCGAACTTGTTCCGCTTCGACGAATAGAGCCTGGGACGTTCCTTCTTGACGTCGAAGTTGCTGTGCATCAGCGAGTCCCTCCCAGCGCGTCGAGCAGTTTCGCTGTCATCAAGCCTAGTGCTGCAGTCAGGCCGTCGTAAGTTATCGGGTGGGTGTGTCGCGCGTCAGACTTTCTGGCACCCGCACCACCCAAATCCGCTCACCGGTTTCTTGGTCTCGCGCCTGCACATCCCGGCAGGCTCGCCTTCACCTTGTCGTAGTCGTTCGATGCCTCCATTCCGTGCGGGGTGCCAGAACTCGGCCACCGGCCTTGACCTGGAGTTTTGGGCGGCTCGTTCGTATTCGCTGAGCAGGCCGCCGAGGACGGGCCGGCGTTTGACCCGTTCGTGGGTGAGGTCGGCGATGGGGTGGTCGGGCCGGGGCGGATGAAGGCCACGGCCGCGATGGGGTCGTCGTCCGTTGCAGTGGGCCGCGTACTCGGTCAGGACGGTGCGCAGGTGCCGCTCACCGACGATCAGTATCCGGTCGGTGACCTCGGTCCGGACGGTGCGGACGAATCGTTCGGCGTAGGCGTTCGCGCGGGGTGTTCGGGGTGGGGTCTTGGGGGTGGTGATGCCGGCGTCGGCGAGGGCCGTGTCGAACGAGGCGGTGAACTGCCCGGCCCGGTCACGGACCAGGACCTGGAAGTCGGCTGCCCGGTCGCCGAGGTTCATCAGGAGGTTCCGGATCTGCTGGGTGGTCCAGGGCCCGTCTGGATGGGCGGTGACCCCGAGGATGTGGATGTAGCGGGTATCGACTTCCAGGACGAAGAAGCAGTCCGGGCTCGGGCCCAGGCCGGTCCGGGCGGGTCGGGATCACAACCTCGGCCCGACCCGGCCGACCTGCCCGACCCGCCCGGGAGGGCCGACTCTTCCCGCGGAACGGCCCGCGGCCCTGATACCTTGCGCGGCGATGAGCCGGTGGAGCAACCCGTCGAGTCGACGCGGATTCCTCGGGCGGACAGGCGGGCTCGCCGCCACCGCCGGGCTCGCCGCTGCTCTGGGGGACGGTCTCACCTGCCGCGACGGCTCGGCCGGCAGGCCGCCGGCCGGCAGAACCCAGTCCGACGGCACGACGCTGTCCGACGGCACGACGCCCCGCGGCGCTGCCACCGGCTATCCGGCGCCCGGGACAATCACGGCGGACGACCTCGTCGACGCCGGGACGCTCTGGTCCTGGACCGAACGGATGGCCGGCCACGGCCCCCGCCTGCCGGGCTCGGACGCGCACCGGCGCCACATCGACGACCTCGCCGAGCGGCTGGCCGGCTACGGCCTCACGGTGACCCGCCATCCCACCCGGCTGTCCGNGTGGCTCGCCGACTCCTGGTCCCTGCGCGTCGTCGACGGCGACGGCCGGTCGCACACCGTGCCGGTCGCCGCCTACCGTCCGCATTCCGGCGAGACGCCGGCCCGGGGGGTGACCGCGGCCGTCGTCGACGTCGGCGCGGGCGACGAGCCCGACTACCGGCGCACGCCGGTGGCGGGCGCGATCGTGCTCGCCGACGGTGCCGTCGCCCGGCTGTCCGCCTCGGTGCTCGGCGACCTCGCCGACCACGTGCATCCACCCGAGGCCCGTTCCGGCCTCGCGAACGAGGACTACTCGCGGGTCTGGCTGGGCGTCCCGCCGCAACCGAGCCTGGAGACCGCCCGACGGCACGGCGCCGTCGCGATGATCGAGATCCTGCACCTGTCACCGGCCCTTGCCGCCGGCCAGTACACGCCGCACCAGCAGGAGCACGCCGCGCTGCCGACGCTGCACGTCGATGCCGAACAGGGCGCCCGGCTGCGGTCCCTGCTCGCCCGCGGACCGCTCACCGCGACCCTGACCCTGACCGCGTCGCGGCGGGAGACCACCGTCGACTACCTGACCGCCCTGCTGCCGGGCTCGGGAGCACCTCCGCCGGCACCGGCACGAACACGGGCACCGGTACCCGCACCGACCCCAGCGGGGCCCACTCGGGCGACCGGTGCGGCGGAACCCCGCCTGACGCCCGGCGCCGTGCTGGTCGCCACCCACACGGACGGTCAGAACGCGGTCGAGGAGAACGGCGGCCCGGCGCTGCTGGCGCTNGCCGAGTACTTCAGCCGGTTCCCCGCCCGCGACCGGCCCCGCGACCTGCTGTTCCTGTTCTCGCCGAACCACATGGTGTCCGAGGCGGCGACGGTGAAGCCGGACGCCTGGCTGCGCGGGCATCCGGAGATCATGAACAACGTCGCGATGGCACTCGCCGCCGAGCATCTCGGGACCATGGCATGGGACGACCGGGGCGGGACGGCGGCCTACCGGCCCACCGGCCGGTNGGAGCTGGTCACCGTTCCGGTGGGCCACAGCGACACGCTGCGCGAGCTGGCCATCGACGAGGTGAAGGCCAGCGACCTCACCCGCTCCGCCGTCCTGCGGCCCTTCCAGAACGGTCTGTACGGGGAGGGCACGTTTCCCTACCGGCTTGGCATCCCGACCATCGCGTTCATCAGCGGTCCGGCCTACCTGGTGCAGGTCGCGCCCGGGGACAACCTCGACAAGCTCGACCGTGCGCTGCTACACCGGCACACCCTGTTCCTCGCCCGGCTNCTGTCCCGGATGCTCGCCCTGCCCACCGCCAAGCCCTGACGTCCCACAAGCCCTGACGTCCCACGACCAAGTACGGCCCCACCGCGTGATTGCCGTCGACACGCAGTCGACCGCATCTCTCGAACTCCCTGATCCGTTGTGGTCCGTGGACGACCTGTACCCGAGAACGCCTGGTCGACACGGGCCGTGCTAGCCAACCCACTTGTCCTGGGTAGACCGGGCCTTATCGGTGGTGACGTCGACCGGTCGACGCCCATGGGCCAATGCCTGGGTGAAGAACCTGCGGGCGGCGGCCTGGCCGCGACGGGTGCTGGCGAGGACGTCGATGAGCTGTCCGTGCTGGTCGACGGCCCGGTGTAGGTGGGGCGCCGGTCGCGGTGCGTGGCCTGGACCGCCCGCGGACCCCACGATGTCGGGGCCTGCGGACGGTCCGGCGCGACGGCTCAGAAACCCTGACTGCGCATGGCGGCGTCCACGTTGGCGGCGTCGGCCGCCGCATATTCCGGGGTGTTCGCCACGACAACCTCGGTGGTGAGGAACAGGCCGGCGATCGACGCGGCGTTCTGCAGCGCGGAGCGGGTGACCTTGGCGGGGTCGATGATGCCGGTGGCGATCAGGTCGACGTACTCGCCGGTGGCCGCGTTGAGGCCGTGGCCGGTCGGGAGGTTGCGGACCTTGTCGACCACGACGCCGCCCTCGAGACCGCTGTTGAAGGCGATCTGCTTGATGGGTGCCTCGAGCGCGAGCCGGACGATGTTCGCGCCGGTGGCCTCGTCGCCGGACAGGTCGAGCTTCTCGAAGGCGGTGATCGACGCCTGGAGCAGCGCGACGCCACCACCGGCGACGATNCCCTCCTCGACCGCGGCCTTCGCGTTCGACACCGCGTCCTCGATGCGGTGCTTCTTCTCCTTCAGCTCCACCTCGGTGGCCGCACCGACCTTGATGACCGCGACCCCACCGGCGAGCTTCGCCAGACGCTCCTGGAGCTTCTCACGGTCGTAGTCCGAGTCCGACTTCTCGATCTCGTTACGGATCTGGCTGACCCGACCGGCGATCTGGTCCGGGTC